>JAZRJN010000085.1:0-23290 GCA_045645785.1 Candidatus Aphodosoma sp.
CGGTCGGTCTCTTTTTTCGACACAGGGTCTTCGCGATGCCAATCGAGCATAAGATTGTAGAACCAAGACTTCAAGGAAGGATAAGTATCGCCTGTGAGAACATTATTTTTATCAAATCCTGATAGTTTGTCTTCGTAGCAAGTAACGAAATAGAAATAGGTACGGGCAATATCACCTTTATATTCATCATCAGGCTCATAGACTGTACCAGAATAACCTGATACTGACGAACTGCCGATTTTACCAAGAGCCTTACCTCCAATAGGCGACGCATTTGTTTCGCCATGAGGATAATTGCTACGAATACCATTCACTTTACCATCGGTTGGATAGACATGAAAAGCATCAGACTTCATCGGAGTTTTTTCATCAAACCACGATTGTGGAATCGTATGTTCGCGATTATAACAATCGCACACATCACTATAACTACTACCACATTGGTCACTTGAATATGTCCACGAACAAGTAGAATACATATCCCACACTTTTCCATCTTTGTAATCTGTATCTTTATAAATACTCCACAACCCCTTATATCCTACATCTGTATGATTTTTTATGACTTTATTTAATGCTGTTTTCAATGTTGCTCCAAATTTACCCTCAATATCAACATAATAATCTTGATATGTAGGTTTATCTTCTTCCATTTTTTCAAAATATGCAGTATAAGTAGCATCTTTTGTTACTGTAACTTGACGTGGATTTTCGGTTGATTTATCATTCCAACGAACAAATTCATAACCCTCTTTTGCCAATGCAGCAATAGTTATAATTGTACCCTCTTCATAACTACCGCCTCCCGAAACTGTTCCGTAATCAATATTATCCGATTTAACCTCAATTGTATAAACTGGAGTTTTAACCTCATTTGAAGCTTTCAAAGTAAAATTATAAACCTCCCATGTTGCAGAACCTGAAGTGGTTGATGTGTATTTAAATGCAAACGATACATTGTCTTTCAAAAACTTAGTAGGAATGCTAATTTCTCCCGACTCAGCTTTATTCCAAGAATTACCATCAGGATAAGTAAAACCACTTAATTGCGTCCAAGCTGCAGTTGTTGGATTTGTTCCTTGCACATAATTAGTTGACACCCACAAAGTTTGTTCATATTGCATATCTACTGCATAATTAATTATATGAGTAAATGAGAGTGTAGCATTTTGCATCTTAGATAAATTAAAAGCTTTAGATACCAACCAATCTTCATTAGCATAATTAGTTCCACTCATATAACCACTTATCTTTGCATATTTACGACTAGTGTCCCAAAACCATTCTTCATCACCCAAAACACTATAACCTACAAAACCATCCATATTTGAGGTTAACAATGTTTCTTCAAACGATTCATCTGAATTATTCGCATCATCTCCAATAATTAGCAAACACGAAACTGTTTGATCAAAAATTTTCTCATCACAATCATCAGCATTTGATTGACTACCATTCATAAAACCATCTACTGACAATGTATATGAACCTAAAGATAACTTTGAAAGATCAATAACTGCCCCATCTGTATTTTTCCACACTTGATTTAAACTACCATATTCACTTGTTTCTTCACTTTCCCACGTAATGTCTAATAATTGCATATCTACTACATAATTAGATGCATTCTTTATAGTAACATTATATGTACCATTACAAATATTACCATTTTTATCTTTCCATACATCTACCCTTACACTATTAATCTTCAACTCTGACGCCGAAGTTTTAATAGATATCGGAAACTTACTATCTCCAAATTTATCATTATTTGTTATTTCATACTCAGCCGATTCTCCATTGACAGAAATATTAATACTCGAATGCCATATACCTGCGTCAGCCCACAATTGACTAAAACAAAATAAACATAATGTCCACAATAAAAATAATTTTTTCTTCATAACACATATTTTATAAATTAGAACACAAAGATAACACTTTTTTTACAAATAAAAAAATCAAAAAAATAATAAATTATTCACAATAATTTTGTAACTTTGCAAATATAGTAACAATTATAAAATAACAAAACGAGATGAAGCCGAGTACAAAAAAATCACACTACTCGCTACTCGTTATTAAAAGTCTAAAATATGATTTATAAATTTTTAATTCTTTCGGATGAAGTAGATCTCTTCTATCGTGAAATAGAGATAAACTCAGATGCTACCTTTTTGGAATTCAACAATGCAATTCTCGATTCGGTGAAATATTCAAAAGACCAGTTGACATCATTCTTTGTTTGTGAAAATGGTTGGGAAATGGGCGAAGAAATCACTCTTATGGAGATGGATACTAACTCTGAGACTGATTCATACGTAATGGAACGCACTTATCTCGATGAGTTTATCCACGACGAAGGTGACCGTTTGTTGTTTATGTTCGACATCCTTTCTGAACGCTCGTTCTTCATTGAACTTAAAGAGATTATGCCTGGCGAAGTAGAAAAACCTCGTTGTGCATTAGCAAAAGGTAATGCTCCTCAACAAATCACTACCGAAGATGATTTCCTTGCTAATCCTACATCTGCTATTGGTTTCACTGGTGAAGATTTCTATGGCGATGAAGACTTCGATATGGACGAACTTGATGCCGAAGGATTTATTGATATGGGACCAGAAGACCTTTATTAATTTTAAAGTTGAAATGTGAAATGTGAAAGTTGCCATTTTTCGCCATTCGGCTCAAGACCGTTGGTTCGGCATTAACTTTCAAATTTCAAGTTTCAAATTTCAACTATGAATAATACTTTATTTGTCATATTGGGTCCGACAGGGGTTGGCAAGACGGAGATTAGTCTGCGTATTGCTGAACAATTAGGGTGTGCGATTGTTTCGTCAGACTCACGACAAATATATCGTGAAACAAAAATCGGTACCGCTGCGCCTACTGCTGAGGAGTTGAATCGGGTGAAGCATTATTTCATCGGTACTCGCTCTATAACAGAACATTATTCATCGGGGCAATACGAACTTGATGCTCTACCTATCATCGAGGAAGAAATTGCGCGCTGTGGGTCTGCCCTATTGGTTGGTGGTTCGATGCTATATATTGATGCTATATGCAAAGGGATTGACGACATACCGACTATATTACCCGAAGTGCGTCAAGATGTGATTGACTTATATAACGAAGTGGGCATCGAAGGACTACGAGCGCAACTACAATTGCTTGACCCTATGCATTACACTCGTGTGGATTTGGCAAATGCTAAGCGCATAATGCATGCTTTAGAGGTATGTATTCAAACAGGACGACCATTCTCGGAATTGCATACGGGACAGGCAAAACAGCGTCCGTTCAAAATAGTGAAGATTGGTTTTAATCGTGAGCGTGAGGAGTTGTATGACCGCATAAATCGTCGTGTGCTGCAGATGATTGATGATGGATTGGAAGAGGAAGCACATGGATTATACCCTCAGCGTGAGTTGAATGCACTGAATACGGTGGGATATAAAGAGATGTTTAACTACTTCGATGGCACATGGAGTCGAGAGTTTGCTATACAGATGATTCAGCAGAACTCGCGCCGCTATGCCAAGAAGCAGTTATCGTGGTTCAATCGCGACCCCGAAATTCATTGGTTTCATCCTAATGAACATGAAAAAGTGTTTGAATTAATTCATAATGCATAATTCATAATTAGAGGTTAGTGGTTAGTGCCGAACGGCAACTTTCAACTTTCAACTTTCAATTTAAAATAGATGCTAACAACTATATTAACAGGAATATTGGTGGGATTATGTGTGTCGGTGCCTGTGGGTCCGTTGGGGGTGTTGTGTATACAACGCACTGTGACTCGTGGGCGGTGGCATGGCGTGGTTACGGGTCTTGGTGCTACTACGTCGGACTTAGTGTATGCCTTGCTTGTGGGTTGCAGTATGGGGTTTATTATTGAGTTCATTGAGGCGCACCAGTTGTGGATTCAGATTGTTGGTTCGTTGATTATTGGTGTTTTTGGTTTTCATATCTACACGAAAGACCCTTTGAAACAACTCGAACACAAAAGGCGTAAACACTCGAAGGGCGATTTGTTTAGTGATTATATCACGGCGTTTGGATTATGTTTTAGCAATCCGATGATTATATTTTTATTTATTGGGTTGTTTGCTCGATTTAATATTGTAAACCCTGCTGAACCGTTTTTAAGCATTGTAGGTATGGGATCTATTTTATTAGGCGCAACTATGTGGTGGATGACGCTAACATTGTTGGTTAATTTGGTGAGTACGAAGTTGTTTAAGGAAAAGGGACTTTGGGTACTAAATAAGATTACGGGAGCAGTGCTGATTGTTTTGGCGTTTGTGGGAATTGTTAGTGCTGTGATTTGATTTATAAATTATTTTTTAAACAAAATGATATTTTTTTATTTTAGACAGAATGACATAAAGACAAAACTTTAGGTTAGAGATTAAGGATTAGAGGTTAGAGCGTTTTATTGACATACGCCTCGTTAAAAACTAAGGTTTTTATCTCAGCGGAAAAAGACATGTTTTAAATTACCTTTTTTACATAAAACCAATACATTCTTTAAATATGTCTTTGGTGTCAAGATTTTACGGAGTAAAAGCGAGACCATTATGTAAAAAAATAGGGACGCTCGGCTCGAGCGTCCACAATATGTTCTTATGTCATTCTGTCTAAAAAATATATATAAAATAAATAAATATTATGAAAACGAATTTTGGTTTTATTAAAGTGGCATCTGCTATTCCACAAGTGAAGGTTGCGGATTGTGAATGGAATATTTCGCATATCGAACAGTTGATGTCAGAGGCGGATGAGAATGGTGCTTCGGTAGTGGTATTTCCCGAATTGTGTGTTACGGGCTACACTTGTGCCGATTTGTTTCAGTCGCATCTACTTCTTGACCAAACGCTTGAAGCACTAAATGATGTGATGGAATATACCAAAACCGAAGTTCGATTGACTACGATATTGGGGGCCCCTTTGAGAATTGACAATCAGTTATTTAACTGTGCAATTGTTATCCGCAAAGGTAAAATTTTGGCGGTTGTACCTAAAACGTATTTACCTAATTATAATGAGTTCTACGAGATGCGTTGGTTTGCTTCTGCAACTGACACGATGCGCGATAGGATTAACTTATTGGGACAAAAGGATATTCCGTTTGGGCGCAATCTTGTACTTCAAGCAGAGGAGTTTTGTTTTGGTATAGAGATATGCGAAGATTTGTGGACTCCAATACCTCCAAGTTCGATACTTGCATTGTCGGGGGCACAGATAATTTTCAATCTTTCTGCTTCTAACGAATTGATTGGCAAACACAATTATTTGGTTGATTTGATTAAACAACAATCGGCACGTACAATTGCGGGTTATGTATATAGTTCAGCGGGTTTTGGTGAATCTTCGACTGATTTGGTGTATGCAGGCAATGCTATTGTGGCAGAAAATGGTGCGCTACTTGCTAAGAGTCAGCGTTTCATGACTGAGAGTCAGATTGTTTATGCCGATATTGACATAGAGCGCATTAGTGGTGATAGACAGAAGAATAGCACATTCAAACAAGGTATTTCACCTCTAAATAGTACGATTGAGGCGCGTTACGTTGATTGTGATTGTCCGATTTTCACTGCCGAATTGGGTCGTAAGTTCTCGCCTACTCCGTTTGTGCCTTCATACGAAAAGATGGAGGAAAATTGCGAGGAAATATTCAACATACAAATTGCAGGATTGGCAACTCGTTTACACCATACGGGATTGAAAACTATGGTGTTAGGCATTAGTGGTGGGTTGGATTCTACGCTTGCTCTATTAGTTTGCGCTAAGACGTGCGACAAACTTGGCATCGACCGCTCTAATATAATAGGCGTAACTATGCCTGGTTTTGGTACTACTAACCGCACCTATACTAATGCGGTGGAGATGATTAAGAAACTTGGTGCTACGTTCGTGGAGATTAACATCAAAGATGCTTGTATGCAGCATTTCAACGACTTAGGTCACAACCCTAATGTGAAAGATGTTACGTACGAAAATACTCAAGCGCGCGAACGTACTCAGTTGTTGATGGATTTAGCGAACAAACATGGTGGTTTAGTGATTGGTACGGGCGACTTATCGGAATTGGCACTTGGTTGGACAACTTATAATGGCGACCACATGAGTATGTATGCAGTAAATGCTTCGATACCAAAGACTTTGATTAGATATATGGTGCAATATGCGAGCGAGAATCAGATGGAAGAGTCGGTGCGTGAGAACTTGTTGGATGTTATCGACACGCCTGTTTCGCCTGAATTGTTGCCTGCTACTGAAGATGGAAATATTGCGCAAATCACTGAGGATTTGGTTGGTCCGTACGAGTTGCATGATTTCTTCTTATACTATACTTTGCGTTGTGGTTTTTCGCCTGCCAAGATTGAGTATCTTGCTCAACGAACATTTGCTGACAAATATGATGATGCTACGATAAATCATTGGTTAAGGACGTTCTGTCGCCGTTTCTTTAATCAACAATTCAAACGTAGTTGTATGCCTGACGGACCAAAAGTTGGTTCTGTATGCTTATCGCCTCGTGGTGATTGGAGAATGCCTTCTGATGCTTCATCACGTGCATGGCAAAGTCAATGTACTAAATAATTGTGAATTATGCATTGTTAATTGTGCATTTTTTAGTATATTTGCAAGGTTTTTTATAAAATGCGTTATTTGTACTCTTTTCATAGCGTATAATCCTAATCTCTAAACCATTAACTCTAAACTCTCAACTAATAGTATGTCGGACAAACATCCTAAAAAACATAGAGAATCTTTCTTTAATCTCCATTTTACATCAACGGTGAGCATATCGTTGGTGTTATTTATGATTGGAGTTATCATGTCGTTGTATCTTACGGCACATTATTTCACTATAAAAAGTAAAGAAAATGTATCTCTTTCGATTATATTAAATGACACCATAAGTAGTAACAACTTAACACGTTTAGAGCGCTACCTCAATGCTACCGAATATACCAAACAAGTGGTATATATAAGTCGCGATAGTGCACTAAAAGAGCATATTGCTGCTATCGGCGAAGATCCTTCTGAATTTTTAGGTTACAATCCACTAAGCGCATCACTTGAAGTATATCTAAATTCTAAATACGCTAATACAGATAGTATTAACAACCTAATATTACCTCGTCTTCAAATATTTGAAGGTATAACCAATGTCACATATCAAAAAGATATGATAGACTTATTAAATAATAATATCAACAAACTATCTCTCATATTATCGCTTATTGCATTAGTTTTATTGTTTATTTCAATTGTTTTAATCAACAACACAATACGCCTATCAATATATTCGAAACGTTTTATAATCAACACTATGCAATTGGTTGGTGCGAAAAATAGTTTTATTCGTCGCCCATTCGTGCGCCGTTCAATTGTAAATTCATTAATTGCTACATTTTTAGCATTATTGATGTTAGGAGGTTCAATATATCTCGTTCAAATACAAATAGGTACAGCAGTGAACCTCTATCAACTAGAGGTTATACTTCCTGTTGTTATAATAACATTCGTTGTCAGTCTAATAATCAACTACGTAGCAACCATAGCAGCTGTCAATCGCTATCTTCGCATGCGTACTGAACAATTATATTTTATTTAATATGAAAAATTTTGCTTTCACAAAAATCAACTACATACTCATTGCAGTATCTGTTGCATTGATAATTATAGGCTTTGCCCTTATGGCTGGTAGTTCAACTACTACAGAGTTCAATCCTGATGTGTTCAGTTTTCGTCGCATCACGTTGGCACCTATCGTATGTATGATAGGGTTCTTTGGGATGATTATTGCTATCATGTGGAAAAAAAGATGAGAGTTGAGAGTTTTAGAAGACATAAGTACATAAGAACATAATTTTCTTTTTCATTAAGAACCTTGTTGCTTTGCAACATCGGTTTCAAAGTACAAAAGAATGATACTTAGACTTATGTACTTTGTTAGCATAGATGAACTATAGGTTCAGCAATGCCTTAAAACTAAACGCATAAAAACATTCAAAATTCATAGAAATAAACCTTATTTTCTTATGTGCTTCTGTCTAAAATGAGGAATAAGGAGTGAGGAATCATTAATAACTAATCACTAATCACTAATAACTAATCACTATACAAAATGAATTGGTTAGAAGCTTTATTACTTGGTTTGGTGCAAGGATTAACAGAATTTTTGCCTGTAAGCAGTAGCGGACACCTTACTATTGGTCAAGAAATATTAAACTTAAACACTTCAGCGGCCGACAATTTGTTGTTTACCGTTACGGTACATACCGCTACTGTGTTGAGTACTATTGTTATATTATGGCGTGAGATTGAAGGGTTATTCAAAGGCACATTTTTCACTGCACAATGGAACGAAGAGAAAACCTACGTGGCAAAGATATGTCTTTCGATGGTACCTATATTCGTAATCGGTATGTTCTTTAAAGACGAAGTAGAAGCTATATTTGGTAGCGGATTACTCATTGTAGGTTGCTGTCTATTACTTACTGCTACTCTACTTGCATTTGCCTATTATGCTAAACCTCGCCAAAAAGAAACTATATCATATCGCGATGCATTCATCATTGGTATCGGACAAGCAATTGCGGTATTACCTGGTCTTTCGCGTTCAGGCACAACTATTGCCACAGGACTCATCCTTGGCAACAAAAAAGAGAGCGTAGCGCAATTCTCTTTCCTCATGGTGTTAGTACCAATTCTTGGCGAAACATTATTGAATATCATTGACATGATCGAAGACCCATCGCTCATAGGTGGTATAGGATTCTTACCATTAGCAATTGGATTTTTGGCAGCATTCTTGTCAGGATGTTTTGCCTGCAAGTTTATGATAGACTTGGTGAAACGTGGCAAACTCATCTACTTCGCTATCTATTGCGCTATTGTTGGTGCAATCACTATTGGAATGACTATTTAATTAATAATGAAGAATTAATAATTAATAATTTAAATACCGAATGGCAATCTTTTTAATTCTTAATTCTTAATTTTTAATTCTTAATTTATTAAACGTGGATTTCATTAACGGAGAAATATTATATTTTAATAAACCACTCAATTGGACCTCTTTTGATGTGGTAAATCGTGTACGCCGCATCCTCTGTCGCACCCTCGACCAAAAGAAATTGAAAGTAGGGCATGCAGGCACGCTCGACCCTCTTGCAACAGGAGTGATAGTGCTCTGCACAGGCAAGGCAACTAAACGCATCGAAGAGTTACAATATGGTGTGAAAGAGTATATTGCAACTCTCCAACTTGGAGCAACTACCCCATCGTTCGACTTAGAGCATCCAATTGACAAAACTTATCCTACCGAGCATATAACTCGAGAACGAGTAGATAATACAATCAAACGTTTCATTGGAGAGATATGGCAAGTGCCACCTGTCTATTCTGCAGTGAAGATTGACGGCAAACGCGCCTTCGACTATGCACGCAAAGGTCAAGAAGTAGAAATCAAACCAAAACTACTTGTGATTGACGAGATTGAAGTATTAAAGTTCAACGAAGAAAACATGCAACTCACCATCCGCGTAGTCTGCTCCAAAGGTACATACATACGTGCACTCGCGCGCGACATAGGCGAAGCATTATACTCTGGAGCGCACCTCACCGCCCTACAACGTACACAAGTAGGAGACATCCGTCTCTCCGACTGCATGGAAGTAGAAGATTTTATCACTTGCATAGAAAAAGGAATAATTAAGAATGAGGAGTGTGGAATGAGGAATGAGGAATAAGGAATGTGGAATATGGAATGAATCACTAATCACTAATAACTAATAACTAATCACTAATATATGAAACTATCACAATTCAAATTCAAGTTACCTGAAGAGCAAATAGCACAGTATCCTGCCGCCTATGAGCGAGATGCTGAGGGTAATATCGTAAAACGTATAGAGGGTCTCGAAGCGCATCGCGATGAGTGTCGTCTTATGGTGCTTCACAAAAAATCGAATCGTATTGAGCACAAAATTTTCAAAGAAATAGTTGAATATTTCGATGACAAAGACCTCTTCGTATTCAACGATACTCAAGTATTCCCTGCCCTCATGCATGGCAATAAAGAAAAAACTAATGCTCTTATCGAGGTATTCTTGTTGCGCGAATTGAACGAACAATATCGCTTGTGGGATGTATTAGTCGAACCTGCTCGTAAAATACGTGTCGGCAATAAACTCTATTTCGGTGCCGACAACTCAATGGTAGCAGAAGTAATAGACAATACCACTTCACGTGGACGTACAGTGCGTTTCCTCTATGATGGTACTCACGATGAATTCAAACGTGACCTCTTTGCACTTGGCGACACCCCACTACCTGCTCATATCAAACGTAAACCCGAACCAGACGATAAAGAACGCTATCAATGTATATTTGCCAAGAATGAGGGTGCAGTAGTTGCACCTGCAGCTGGAGCCAACTTCTCTCGCGAACTCATGAAACGTCTCGAAATACGTGGCGCTGAATTTGCATACGTAACACTTCATGCATCACTCGGCATGTTCCGTGAAATTGATGTTGAGGATCTTACAAAACACAAAGCTGATTCCGAACAAATGGAAGTAACAGAAGAAGCTAGTAAGATATTTAATGCAGCTTCAGCTCGCGAAAGCAAAATTTGTGCAGTAGGAACAACTACTCTACGAGCTCTTGAAACAGCTTCAACTGCTAATGGCGAAATCAAACCTTACGAAGGATGGACCAATCGTTTCATTTTTCCACCTTATCAATTCACCACTGCTAATTGTTTAGTATCTAATTTTCAATTACCATACAGCATGATGTTAATGAATCAAGCATCTTTTGGTGGTTACGAAGAAGTAATGAATGCATACGATATTGCCCTCAAAGAAGGATACCGTTTCGGTTTCTATGGAGATGCACTTCTTATTCTACCAGACTAAGTCATACTTAAATTATAAAAAAAAGACTGAACTACAATTTCATTTTAGTTCAGTCTTTTTTTTATAATTTAAGAAAATCAAAACATAGAATTTATCTCTTCATCTGACAATAAATGAATAATTTTACACCCATTAGGTGCATTATTAGGATTTGACGATGCAAATAACTGTCCTATCAAAGCATTACGCTCTTCGAAAGTCATATTGCGCTTGATGCGCATGCTTGCTTCGGTGTCGGATATGATATTTGCTATGATTTGATGTAATTGACTACTGACGTTACACCCACTTATTTTGACTTCAGAGAGTATGTTTTCGAGTATTTTCAGTACGTCTGCTCCTTCAGTGAGCATTGCAGGCACTGCTTCGATGCGATACATCGACTTACCAAATTCGGCAAATTCGAATCCTATGCTAAGAAGGTCTTGCTCTATCTCGGTAAAGAGGCATTTGTCGTCGATGGTAAGTTCTAATACTTCGGGGAAGAGGAGTTTTTGACTTACACCACTGTTTTTAGCAACTTGCGCAAGGAGATTGTCGTAGCAGATACGAGTAATTGCACGTTGCACATCTACAATCATTAAGCCTGATTTCATCGGCATACAGAGGTAACGATTTTTGTAGAGAATGGAATCAAATGAAGAATTAGGAATGAGAAGTGAGGATTGAGGAATTGTTTCCTGCTCCATGTTCCCTATTCTTTGCTCCATGCTCCCTGTGGAAATGGTGTACTCACCATCTCTACTATCACCTTTCGCTTCGAAGAGTTTTTGCCAATTGCGTGGTGCGGATTGCGATGGAATGGTGTGATTTGGTGTATTTTGGAATGGATTATAGTTGGGATTGAATGCTACTTTAGGCATGTCGGGATGTGTGTCGCTCCCACTTGCTACGGGTATGTCGATAGAGTCGGTTGTGTCAAAATCAATCGAAGGTGCTACATGAAATTTGCCTAATGCTTCTTTGACGGCAATGGTAATAATGCTCCATATTTCACGCTCATTTTCGAACTTGATTTCGGTCTTTGTGGGATGGATGTTTACGTCGATTGTTGATGGATCTACTTCGAGACGAAGAAAAAATTGTGGTGCATCATCAGAGGCAATCATCCGCTCGTATGCCTGCATGACGGCACGACGAAAGTATGGATGATTCATATATCGACCATTGACAAAGAAGAATTGATGCGGATTGCGCCCTGCGGATTGTGGCGTACCTACGTAACCACAAAGTTTAACAAGCGTGGTGTTTACTTCCACATCTACAAGTTGTTGCGATATGTTGCGCACCTTGCGACCACATAGTGCTACGATGCGTTGTTTAAATGATGCAGCAGGCAAGTCATAAACTAAATCATCGCCGTTGTAGAATTGGAATGCTATGTCAGGATGCGCTAATACGATACGCGACATCTCTTGCAATATGTTGCGCATCTCGGTTTCATCGCTTTTGAGGAACTTGCGTCGGGCAGGCACATTGAAGAAGAGGTTTTTGATTAAGAACTGCGTACCTATGGCGCATTGTTCGACCTCTTGACGTAAGATTTGTGAACCTTCGATTTCGATAAAAGTGCCCAATTCATCGGTAGAACGACGTGTACGCAACTCAACTTGCGCTACTGCTGCTATGGATGCCAAAGCTTCTCCACGAAATCCCATTGTGGTAAGAGCAAAGAGATCGGAAGATTGTTGAATTTTGGAGGTTGCATGACGCTCAAATGCTAAGCGTGCGTCGGTGACACTCATTCCTTTACCATCATCAATAACGAGTATTGACGTACGCCCTGCCCCCTTGATAATAACTTTTATCAACGAGGCACCTGCGTCAATCGAGTTCTCGACCAACTCTTTAACCACCGAAGCAGGACGCTGAATGACTTCACCTGCTGCGATTTGATTGGCAACAGAATCAGGTAAAAGATGAATTATGTCCATTATTTATAATTGAGAATTGAAAATTGAAAGTTTAATATTTAGAGTTTAGAGAACCATTTTTACTTCCCTTTGGGCGTGACCATTGGTTCGGCATTAACTCTAATCTATAATCTCTATACACTAATCACTATACAATTCTATTCATTGGAATAGGGCGAGGAAGTCGCCTGATGTAGCTATGATGTAAGCGGCAAATAGTAGTGATGCTACGATGATGATTATACTACGTGCGGTACGCATGCGACGGTCGCGCGCTAATTCATCGCGTGTAGGCATATCGTCAGCATCAAACATGCCTCGACGAAACGATCCTCGACGAATGGATGTTACGAATGGTTTGTCTTCGCTATTCAATCCTAACTCTTTGTTTATACGGTTTTCACGCTCTTCACGCTCCTCTTTTTCAGGATCGTAATAGATATTTTTGTGGTTAAATCGACGTGGTTTGGGTGTACGAAAAAATACTATTTTCATATTTATAGACTTATAGATATTAGACACGAGATGCGAGATTTTAAAGTTACTCGCTCCGCTCGTTTATTTTTATTAGATTTTAGATATTAACACGAGATACAAGACGTCTAATATCTCGTGTCTTTTGTCTTGTGTCTATCACACGTATTTTTTGCCATATTTCTCTTCAGCATCTTTCACGTACTGACGGATTTTTGCTTCTTCATCTTTTTTGCAAATGAGCAATACGCCATTGTCGCGAGCGACGAGATAACCATCAAGTCCTTCAATGACTGCCAATTCACCGTCAGGCAATGCTATCATATTGTTCTTTGCATTATAGAGCATCGCTTGACATTTTGCCACTGCATTACCATCTGCATCTTTTGATGTAAGTTCGTGCAATGAAGACCATGTACCTAAATCGCTCCAACCGAAATCAGCTAACATTACATACACGTTAGTTGCTTTTTCCATGATGCCATAGTCAATAGAGATATTTGGGCATTGAGGATATATACGATTGATGAAGTCTTGCTCACGGTCAGTGGCATACGCATCTTCACACTCTGCAAATTTGTCCGCTACTTCCGACAGATGCTTATTAAACTCTTCAATAATCACATCGGCACGCCAAAGGAACATACCTGAATTCCAAGCAAATTCGCCTGATGCAAGAAATACTTTTGCCATTTCGAGATTAGGTTTCTCAGTGAAGGTCTTCACTTTACGCAAATCATCACCTCCTTTACCTAATTGAATATAACCATATCCTGTTTCGGGACGTGTTGGTTTCATACCAAGAGTAAGAAGTGCATCATTATTTGCTACAAAGCGCAATCCTTCGGTTATCACGCTTTGGAACTCTTTCTCGTTTGTAATCAAATGGTCTGACGGCAATACCACAATATTCGCTTTCGGATTTTGCTTACGAATACGATATACTGCATACGCTATACAAGGGGCAGTATTGCGACGCATAGGTTCGAGCAACACCTGATTTTCTTCCAACTCAGGCAATTGTTCCAAAATTGTCTCTTTATAAATTTTATTAGTTACAACAAAAACATTCGATGCAGGGACTATACCATCCAAACGCTCATACGTCATGCGCAAAAGCGAACGCCCTGTGCCAAAAAAATCAATAAATTGTTT
The DNA here is from genome assembly GCA_045645785.1 of Candidatus Aphodosoma sp. GTDB lineage: Bacteria > Bacteroidota > Bacteroidia > Bacteroidales > Paludibacteraceae > Aphodosoma. Next base: position 14,483 of record JAZRJN010000085.1, read on the forward strand.
TGGTTTTTCGTTAGTGCTGACAGGCCAAAAGCGACTTCCTACGCCACCTGCCATAATAATACAATAGTTGTTTTTCATATTTCTTTTGAATTAGATATTAGATAAAATACTGTCTCTTTTATTAATTTACAAAGATACAAAATAATTATGAATTATTACAATAAACAACAATAAAAAAATATACTTTCCTACCGAGAAAAAACAAAAATATTAAGCATAAGTAAAAAACTTTCAACTCTCAACTCTCAACTCTCAATTTTTTTTACTATCTTTGCATCTATATGACAACCAAATTTGCTGATATAATCGTACCCTTGCCATTAGCGCAAACTTATACCTATAGCATCCCCACAGAAATGGAAAATCAAATCGCTGTAGGTATGAGGGTTATTGTACATTTTGGAGCAAGCAAATTCTACACAGGCATCGTGGCGAGTATCCACTCTAACCACCCCGATTACGACAAAATCAAACCTATTTCGGCATTAATTGACGACAAACCAATCTTACTACCATCGCAACTACAATTATGGAGTTTCGTCAATCAATACTACCAATCGGCATTAGGCGATATATACAAAACAGCACTACCTTCAGGACTAAAAATTGAGAATGAATCGATTATCGAACTCATTCCCGAGATGTTAAACACCAACCTATCAAAAGGCGAAGAAAAAATCATAGACATACTCAGCGATAATAAATCACATCCAATAACCGAATTCACCACCTCACAACTAAAACACATCAAACACCTGATAGACATCGGAGTAATAGCAAAAACCGAGAAATCGACCGACAACTACAAACCAAAATTCACCGATTTCATCGCAATAAACCCAACATACATCAACAACATAAACGAGGCATTACTCTTAATTGGGAAAGCAAAAAAACAGAAAGATTTATTAGAAAAATATATCGAACTATCGGGAGGAGACAACGCAATCTCGAAAAAAGAATTGTTAGACACAACAGGCATATCACCTGCAGTGCTCAAACAACTCACCGACAAAGAGATACTACGCATCGAAAAACGCAGATGCTACCGCATCGACATCACATCGACAATATCGACAGAAACGCACCAACTAACCACAGCACAACAAACCGCCTACGAAGCGATTAAATCGGGATTTTCTACACATCAAAGCGTACTCCTACATGGCATCACATCAAGCGGCAAAACTGAAATATACATCCAACTAATAAAAGACTACATCGCACAAGGCAAACAAGTGCTAATGCTCGTGCCCGAAGCAGGACTGACGAGGCAACTCGCCAACCGCATGAAGCAGTTTTTTGGCGGTGAAATGGGCATTTTTCACTCATTTTGTAGCAGTTACGAGCGCATAGAAACATACCAACACCAACTATCCGACAACCCCTACAAACTAATACTTGGAGTGCGCTCATCCGTATTCCTCCCATTCCATAATTTAGGACTCATCATCATCGACGAAGAGCACGACATGGGTTACAAGCAGATAGAACCCGCACCACGCTATCATGCACGCGATGTAGCAACACTATTAGCACGAATACACGGAGCAAAAACACTACTCGGCACCGCCACACCATCCATCGAAACATACGCCAACTGCTACAACGGCAAATACAAATTGGTCGAACTCACCGAACGATACGGAGGTGTAGCACTACCACAAATCCAACTAATCGACCTGAAAGAATGCTACCGCAAAAAACAGATGAAATGGCACTTCTCGCTCGAAATGATTGAAGAGATAAAACATTGCATAGAAAGAGGAGAACAGGTGATTTTATTTCAAAATCGTCGAGGATTCGCACCATATATGAAATGCACACAATGCGGATATGTGCCAAAATGCCCAAACTGCGATGTCAGTCTCACATACCACCGCCATAACAATACCCTCACCTGCCACTATTGCGGACACACCATATCAATACATCACTCACAACCAACTTTCAACTCTCAACTCTCAACTCTCAACTCTCAATTCTCTTGTCCAAATTGTAATGAAGGAATATTATCTACACATGGATTTGGCACCGAGCAAGTCGAAGAAGAAGTAAAAATACTATTCCCCGACTACCAAATAGCGCGATTAGATTTAGACACCTCACGCTCGGCAAAAACATTCGACTCAATAATCGAAGCATTCCAACGAGGAGAAATCAACATCCTGATAGGCACACAAATGGTCGCCAAAGGATTAGACTTCAACAACGTAGGATTAGTAGGTATCCTCAATGCCGACAATCTGCTCTACCACCCCGACTTCAGGGCATACGAACGAGCATACCAACTACTCACACAAGTATCAGGACGCACAGGACGTCGCGCCCAACAAGGCAAAGTACTCATCCAAACCTACCAACCCGAAAACCCAATATTCAATCAAATAAAAACAAACGATTATCGCTCATTCTTCAACCAAGACATGACCGAACGTCACGCCTTCCATTACCCACCATACGTACGATTGATACGCATAATCATCAAACACACCGATTTCGACACATGCAACCGTGCCGCTGACATATTAGCAAACAAACTAAAATTAAGACTAAAAAACCGCATACTCGGTCCTGACATACCATCAATCGGAAGAATACAAAACAAACACATCAAACAAATATTAGTTAAAATAGAAACAACCGCCCCCATACAACAAGCCAAACAAATAATACACGATGAAATACAAGGCGTCATATCACAACGCCCATACAACACCGTTCAATATCAATTAGATGTAGATCCGATATAAAAAAAGATGCTCAATTGAGCATCTTTTTTATTTAATTATGTACGTATGTACCTATTTTTTCGCCTGAAACTACTTTTACAAGGTTACCTACTGTATCCATATCGAAAACAATGATTGGAAGATTATTTTCTTTACACATTGTAGTGGCTGTGAGATCCATAACTTTAAGACCACGATTATAGATTTCGTCGTATGTAATTTCGTCAAACTTAGTTGCAGTTGGATCTTTTTCTGGGTCGGCAGTGTAGATACCATCAACACGTGTACCTTTGAGCATTACGTCTGCTTTAATCTCAATACCACGAAGTGATGAACCTGTGTCTGTTGTAAAATATGGATTACCTGTACCAGCAGAGAAGATTGCAACTTCACCACGTTCTAAAGCTTCAACAGCCTTATCACGAGTATAAAATTCACCTATTGGTTCCATACGAACAGCTGTAAGAACACGTGCTTTAACACCTTTTGTTTCAAGAGCAGAACTAAGTGCAAGAGAGTTAATAACTGTGGCAAGCATACCCATTTGATCTCCTTTGATACGATCGAAACCACGACCTGCACCACTAAGACCGCGGAAGATATTACCTCCACCTATCACTATACCTACTTGAATTCCCATACGAGTAATTTCTGCTATTTGCTCAGCATACTCTGATAAACGTTGATCGTCAATACCATGTTGTTTATTTCCCATTAGCGATTCGCCGCTAAGTTTGAGAAGAATGCGTTTGAATTTCATAATATATATATTATTTTTTAAGATATTTTTTAAGCATACAACTAATTAGATAAATCATACATTGATAATCTATCATTTGTAATCTGCTATCTGTAATCTATAATATTGCTCTGCTTTGACTAAATCTTCAGGGGTATCAATACCGATTGTCTCTATATTTGTTATAGCAGTTTGAATTGTAAGTCCGTTTTCAAGCCATCGAAGTTGTTCAAGCGATTCGGCAAGTTCAAGTGGAGTTTGTGACATTTGTGTTATCTGTTTTAACACTTCTATTCGATATGCATAAATACCTATATGCTTATAATATGTACGCAACGAAGCCCACTCGTTTTCATTTTGTCCACGCAAATAAGGTATAACACTACGTGAAAAATATACAGCTTGACCTTGTGGATTAGTGATTACTTTTGGTGTATTGGGATTAGATAACACATCAAATTTTGTATCCGCAGGAAATGGTTTTATTAGTGTTGCTATGTCGGTTTGTGTATTATCAAAACATTGCATCAAAACACGTATCTGCTCTTCCGCTATAAAAGGTTCATCGCCTTGCACATTAATTACGACATCAGCCTCTACACCAAAATTGTGATATGCTTCGAGACAACGATCTGTACCTGTACGATGTTCAGTAGATGTCATCACAACTCTACCTCCAAATGCTTTAACTGCATCACAAATACGTTCATCATCAGTAGCTACAACAGCATCCAACACTTTTGAGATTCGTTCATAAACATGCTGAATCACAGGTTTTCCGCCCAATATAGCCAATGGTTTTGCAGGAAAACGCGTTGAAGCATAACGCGCTGGTATAATTGCAAGAAATTTCATATTTTAATACATATACGTAACTTTATCAACTACTGCACTCTCTTGACGGAAACGATTGACTGTAGTTACTACAAAAGTAACTCGTTTTAATCCATCATTATCAATTATAGATAAATCAATCTCTGTATCAGTAGTTTTCATCAAAATATTTGAAGGCTCATCTATATCTATTTCATCCAAAGAAGCATCAAACATATAAACTACATAATATGCTACTTGATAACCTCCTTCATCAATTACTGCATCCCAACAAAGTTTACCATTTTCTATACGAACATTACGTGGTGCCGCAGAAGCAAAACCCTTAAGATTGTTATTTTCAGGATTAAGAGCTGGATATTTATAATATGTTTGTTGGAGACTATCACAGAGTCCTTGTTTATTACGCAACAATCCTTTACAAGAGAAAAAGACTGCTCCGCTTGTTGCAGGATAATCTTTATTCATTGCTAATTGACGACACAACTCATTAGGTCGATGCCAAGCCTCTATTTTTCCATGTCCTAAATTAGATGCCGATAAGCCTATATAAAGGTTACGTCCAAAACTATTCTTACTCCACCAGTCAACTAACACCTCATAATCAGCCACTTTCTTACCAATTTCCCAATAAAGTTGTGGCACTACATAGTCAATCCAACCCTCACGTAACCAAAGACGAACATCAGCATAAAGGTCATCATAATTAGTACATCCAGCCTGAGTGGCACTACCATTTATATCTTGTTCTGCATTACGCCAAACTCCAAATGGGCTTATACCAAACTCAACCCATGGTTTTATACCCTTTATTGTTGCATTAAGTTCTTGAATAATAAGATTTACATTATTTCTACGCCAATCATCTTTATTCTTAAATCCTCGAGGGAAACATTTGAATGTATTTTCATCTGGAAACTCCTCGTTTGGCACACGATATGGATAAAAATAATCATCAAAATGCACTGCATCAATATCATAACGAGTAACTATATCTGCAACTACTCTATTCAAGAACTGACGTGTTTCGTCAAGACCTGGATTAAAATAATATTGTTTGCCATACTTCACAAACAATTCAGGCTTACGATAATATAAATGATTATATGACAATAGTTTTAAGTCATTAACATTCAATACACGATAAGGATTAAGCCATACATGCACCTCTATTTGACGACGGTGGGCTTCGACAATAGTAAACTCTAATGGGTCATAATATGGTTCAGGAGCAACACCTTGTTTGCCTGTTAAAAAAAGAGACCAAGGCTCTAAATCAGATTGATAAAGAGCATCAGCCGTTGGACGTATCTGAAATACAATAGCATTAAATTTCAATGACTCAAGACTATCAAGAATCTCAATCATCTGCATTTTCTGAGAATCTGTATCAAAACAACCCCTACGAGGCCAATCAATATTAGCCACAGTCGCCACCCATGCCGCACGCATCTCATGCTTGTGCTGAGCATTTATTTCAAAGCACAATACGCAATACACAATGCACAATAAGAATAATATAATTCTTTTCATAATATAAATATATACAAAACCTATTCTTTAGTCTTTGTATTTTCTCCTGTATAAAAAGTATAACCTATTGTATAATTGAACATTACACCCATACCCGATGATTTGCCATATCCTGGCACATACCAAACGTATGATTTATCAGGAGCAGTAGTATGTAATAATGTTTTCAAACGCACCGACCATCCCATCGTAAGTCCTCTAAATAAATCTACTCTCACTCCACCTACAATTTCCATCCAACCAGCATATTTCACATTATGCCTAAAATTCTCAACAATCGTTGTTCCCCAATAGTCATCCTTTATCTCAACATTAGAAAGATTATAAGTGATTGGAGCAAAGGCATATCTCAATCCTACAAATGGATAAGATCTTACAGAACGTTCTTTACCATTATCTTTAAAAGGTTTCAATAACCCATAATTCAAACCAACACGAAAAAATGGAGCTTTTGCGTCATACACAATCCCAGACATCGCCTCTTTCTTGGCTGTAGCATAACCAATTTCAAATATTGGATACAAACGTCGATATAGATTTACATCTAATTGAACTTCATAACTACGAGCATAACCACCAAAAAGTGAAATGATTGGCGAACCAATATCGGCATGAACTGATAACCCACGAAATACATCCCCTTGAAACTGCTTTACCTTTGGTCGTTGAAGTTGCTCTTCCTCATTATTATGGGACGAAGAGTTATTCATCCCACCCATACCAGAAAATTGAGCATTTAAGCAATTCACAATGCTAAATGCACAATGCAAAATCAATATGAATAATATTTTCTTCAATTCTCAATTTTCAATTTTCAAATCCTATCTTTGACTCAAATATATTTTAATATTGCCCTTTGACTGCAAATTCACCTCTGGCGAAACCACCACAATCGAATCTATATGATGTGTGGTTTGAGCCACTCCTACAATATTATTAGTAACAACACATCCACACTCAAGCGACACAAACTCCTCTGCATTAGTATGATAAAAGTCAATAGTATCAGCCGTTGTTACATAATTAGTATCTACCTGAATGGTAGTTATCAACACAAAAGAGGATATAGTATCGAGCTTTTGAAGTGGAATATTCAATGTCGAAGTATATGTAGAATCATACAACAACGAATCGCGTCCAAGTCCATTCAACGAAACTGGCACTGAATATTTCTCAGGCACAAATTGTTCGATTGATGCATCAAACACCATACGATATATCTCTGCTTTCATCGAAAAATTCAACTCTTGCATGCAACTCTCATCCGAACTACACGAAATCAAACCTATCAATATAAATATTGACAAGAATAACTTCTTAATATATAGTATCCACCCAAATCTCATATCTCGTGTCTTGTGTCTTGTATCTCGTGTCTTTTGTCTTTTGTCTCGTGTCTAAATCAATATTGCTTCATTTCATTTTTAATATAATTAATAGCCAAGTCTATTGGCGACTGCGTATTAGAAGCATATGCAGCCAAAACAAGATTTGCCAACTCCATAGCATCTGCCTGTGCATTCAATTGTGACGCACAAGTATTTACCATTTGAGTAAGCCCCTCACGAGCATTAACTACCAATGCCCAAGCCTCTTTACTTATATATATCTGTTGCGAAACATTATGGTCGTATTCATCACGCACTGCCTGCAACAACATTTGTTGCAATTGCAAAACCGTCATACCTGCAAAATCAAAACGCAACAACAATGATTTTGGGTCTATACGCGACAAAAACAACACAATACGCTCGTATGCACTCAAACGAATTGGCAACACTATATCATTATTTTGTTTACGCCACTCCCACACTCTACGCTCAGACTCTTGCTTAAAAAATCTGTTCATAAGCATATAAACACCACCAAAAACAATAATTCCAGCCAATAAAAACGCTATTAAAACTTCAAAAATCATAATTCCTCCGCAATATGATATTTATTACGCTCTGCATTCGAACGACTAACCAATTCACCCACAAAGCCCGACAAAAACATCTGTGTTCCTAACAACATCATTGTCAATGCAATATAAAAATAAGGAGTATCTGTAACCAACGGAGCTGGCATACCTTTCGAAAGCGAAATCAACTTCAATGCCCCCACAGCTACAACAGCCACAAAACCAATCAAAAACATCACACTACCCCACAAGCCAAAGAAGTGCATTGGCTGTTTACCAAATTTATCAAGGAAATAGAGCGAAAACAGGTCAAGATAACCATTCACGAAACGCTCCAATCCAAATTTAGAAACACCATACTGACGCTTACGGTGAATCACCACCTTTTCACCAATATTAGTGTAACCCGCATTTTTAGCCAAATAAGGAATATAACGGTGCATTTCGCCATACACCTCAATATTCTTAATCACCTCTTTACGATACGCCTTCAACCCACAGTTCATATCATGCAACTTCAACCCCGTAACCTTACGAGCTGTAGCATTATATATTTTCGAAGGAATATTCTTTGTAAACGTATTATCATAACGCTTTTGTTTCCAACCAGACACAAGGTCATAACCATCTTCCATCACCATACGATACAATTCAGGAATCTCATCTGGCGAATCTTGCAAATCGGCATCCATCGTGATAACCACCTCACCCTCTGCACGTTCAAAACCACAGAACAACGCAGGTGATTTACCATAATTTCTGCGGAAACGAATAGCACGCACATTCTCCGACTTAGCATTTAAATCCTGAATCACCTTCCAAGAATTATCCGTACTACCATCATTTATAAATATAACCTCGTACGAAAACTTATTTTCATTCATCACTCGCTGAATCCAAGCATAAAGCTCAGGCAACCACTCTGCCTCATTAAACAAAGGCACAATTACCGAAATATCCATATATTTAATTAAGAATTAAAAATTAACAATTAAAATTTCTGCAACTTTTCACATCTCAACACCATCATCAGAAAACGGATTCTCAGCCTTCTTCACAACCCCAGC
>JAZRJN010000086.1:0-1512 GCA_045645785.1 Candidatus Aphodosoma sp.
GCCACCATAAGACCAGCAAATTTGCCAATACCATGGTCGATATGTACCACATAGTCGCCTATTTGTAATTGGTTTATCTCTTTTAGAGTCATCGACACCTTGCCAGCTTTGGCAATGTCGGATTTGAGAGAGAATTTGTGGTAACGGTCAAATATTTGGTGGTCGGTGAAGAAACAAACCGATAAGTCATGGTCTATAAAACCCTCATGTATAGTGCCTTCGATAGGAGTGAAGTGTATATTATCGCCACGTTCGTCGAATATAGAAGCAATGCGGTCGGTCTGCTTTTTAGAATCAGAGCAGATGTGTATAGCATATCCATCGTTGATAAATGAGCGTAGTGACTCGGCTACGATATCAAAATTTTTGTGATATGGGGGTTGGGCGGATTGGTTGAAGTTGAGAGTTAGCATACCCCTCCCCACTTCGTGGACCTCCCCTAACTTAGGGGAGGATTCAGTTGTTCGTCGTCTTTTGTCTAAATAAATATGTCGGAAATTAGCAATTTGTTCTTTGGCTATATTGCCGTTGATGAGTAGGTTAAGAACATCTGCTATGTTTTTCTCTGAGTGTTGTTTGATGAGAGTGTCGTCGTATATATCGTTGATGCGTTCGATAGCAAACGTCATATTTGCCCAACAGATGATAGTGTCAGAGGGTAGAAAATTGAATATCGAAACAGTCTCTTTATCGCTTTTAGCTGTTACGTTAGGTAGTATGCTTATTTCTTCTACTTCGTTGATAGATAGTTGTTTTTCGATGTCGAATACACGTATAGATTCTATTTCGTTGTCCCAAAAATCGATACGATAAGGGCGTTCGTTAGAGAAAGAGAATATGTCAAGAATACTTCCACGTTGGGCATATTGACCTGGTTCATATACAAATTCTACCAATTCAAAACCCCATTCGGCAAGCGAATGAATTATCTTTTCAGAGTCAATTTCTTCTCCTTTGTGTATAGTTAATCTCTTGGTTTCAAATGTTTGTTGAGGCGTTACGCGTTCGATTAGTCCTTCGGGAGAGGTAACTATTAACCAACCATTTGAATGAGGAGTGAGGAGTGAGGAGTGAGGAGTTGAATAGTTGTTTTTATAATTATGAATTATGTTTAGTGCGTCGGTGCGCATAATCTCTGAAGCTAAGTCCAAACCACTATGTTTAGGTGATTTTTTATATGAAGAGGGAAGTAGTCCGCATCTTCCTGTAGGCATTGCACGATTGATGTCGTTATAGAGATATGCCGCTGTTTCGGCATCTTCCATTACGACAAGCATTTTTGCTTCAGATGTTTGTTGTATAGCACTAAGCATCATACCTTTACCAGAGGCTTGCAATCCATTAAGTTGCAAACCTTTTGAATCGGATTTTATCCATTTAGTAATATCTTTTATTAATGGATGTCCAGCAAGTATTTGTATGATATCTTTGTAAATCATCTATTAAAGTTGAATGCTTTTAATTTGAAATTTGAAATTTACAATCTGTCACTAACCTCATTCCTTAATTGCT
>JAZRJN010000087.1:0-2717 GCA_045645785.1 Candidatus Aphodosoma sp.
TGATTTAAAAATTTGCAAATACAGAACTTTTTCAGTAAATTTGCAACGAGAACTACGTCGTTATGTTTCGGCAGGTGGGGCGTTGTTCGTGTCGGGAGCATACGTTGCGTCGGACAATTGGTTGTCGGTGAATGCTACTAAGGCTGATAGACAGTTTGTTAAGGATATTCTTAAGATAGAATGGCGTGCCGACCGTGCTACCCAAAATGGTGAATTGAAGGCGGTTTATGCTCCGAATAATACATCGTTTGAGGGCGAATATGAGTTCGTTCAGCATTTGAATGAAGAAATTTATGCCGTAGAGAGTCCGGATGCGATAGTGCCTGTGGGCAAAAATGCTTATACAGTAGTGCGTTATTCGCAAAATAATAATAGTGCCGCAGTGGCATATTCGGGAGATGATTATCGTGTAGTTGTATGTGGTTTTCCATTCGAAACCCTGGCGACAGAAGAGATGCAAATCCGCTTTATGCAACAAATACTTGATTTCTTAAAGTAGGGACGTAGCGTGCTACGTCCTAACGAGCGAAGCGAGTAAGTCTCGCATCTCATATCTCGTGTCTTATATCTAAAATATTTAATATATGAAAAAAATTAATTGTTTTATTCCAGCTCAATCTGTAGAGCAATTCAAATCTACAGTCGAAGGTCTTAAGTCTTCGGAGTTAGTGGCTGACATCTATCTTTTGGCAAATGAGCCAATGGAATATGAAGGCTGCAAATGTTTGGTGGTTGACTCGTTGAATAGCTCTGCAACTGTGGCTAAAATTGCTGAAAATAGCGATGCGGAATTCTCATTGATTTATACCAAATATACTACTTTGGAATTTGGTCAATATGGCATTGAGCGTTTCTATAATCTTGCTGCTGGTTCGGGCGTGGGTATGATTTATAGCGACTACTATCAAATCGTAGATGGTGAGCGCAAAAATGCTCCTACTATCGATTATCAAGTAGGTAGTCTTCGTGATGATTTCAATTTTGGCTCGGTGTTGTTTTATAATGCAGAGGCATTGAAACGTGCTGTGAAAGAAACTACTGCTGAATATCAATTTGCAGGTATCTACAACCTTCGCCTCAAAGTGAGCCAACATGCTACTATCGTTCGTATCAACGAATATCTCTATTCAGAAATCGAACTCGACACACGCAAGAGCGGTGAAAAACAATTTGATTATGTTGACCCTAAAAACCGTCAAGTGCAAATCGAAATGGAACTTGCTTGTACCGACCACTTGAAAGCTATTGGTGGTTATCTTGTGCCTAAATTCGAGTCGGTTAATTTTGACGAAGGTGAATTTGTTAATGAGGCTTCTGTCATAATCCCTGTGCGCAATCGTGCTCGCACTATCGAAGATGCAATTCGCTCGGTATTAGCACAAAAAACAACATTTCCATTCAACCTTATCATCATTGATAATTATTCAACTGATGGTACTTCGGATATTATTCGCAAGTATGCCGAACAAGATAATCGCGTAGTGCACCTTGTACCTGAGCGCACCGACCTCGGTATCGGTGGTTGTTGGAATGCTGGTGTTGACCATGAGACTTGCGGTAAATTTGCTGTTCAGCTTGACTCTGATGACGTTTATCAAGATGAAAATACATTGCAAACTATCGTAAACGCATTCTACGAACAAAACTGTGCAATGGTAGTTGGTTCATATACAATGACCAATGGCGATATGCAACCAATTCCACCAGGATTGATTGACCACAAAGAGTGGACACCAGACAATGGCCGAAATAACGCTCTCCGCATTAATGGTCTTGGTGCTCCTCGTGCATTCTACACTCCTATGCTTCGTCGCGTGAAAGTGCCTAATACAAGCTATGGTGAGGATTATGCATTGGGTCTTCGTTTTAGTCGTCAATATCAAATTGGTAGAATTTACACTTCATTGTATCTCTGTCGTCGTTGGGATGGCAACTCTGATGCTGCACTCAGCATCGAAAAAATCAATGCCAACAACCTTTATAAAGACAAAATTCGTACAATGGAGCTCCTCGCTCGTATAGCAATGAATAAAAAATAAATAATTTGTCAACAGTCAATAAACTCCCTATGGTCGTGTCAACAGACAACAGACAACAGACTTTGATGCCGGATGGCGACCGTTGACTGTAGACCGTTGACTGTAGACCTTTAACCTTTAATAAATCATGCAAAAGAAATTAATTGAATGCGTACCTAATTTTTCTGAAGGTCGCGATTTGACAGTAATCAAACAAATTACTGATGTTATTGAAAAAGTAGAAGGTATCAAACTTCTTGATGTTGATCCAGGTGAAGCAACTAACCGTACAGTTGTTACTTTCGTAGGCGAACCAGAACAAGTAATGGAAGCTGCTTTCCAAGCAGTTCGCAAAGCTGCTGAACTCATTGACATGCGCAATCACCACGGTGCTCACCCACGTATGGGTGCAACTGACGTATGTCCACTTGTTCCAGTTGCTGGCGTAACTCTCGAAGAATGTGCTGAATATGCTCGCCAACTTGGTAAACGTATCGGTGACGAACTTGGCGTACCTGTATATGCTTACGAAGCGGCTGCTTTCACTCCTGCACGTCGTAACCTCGCTGTTTGTCGTAAAGGTGAATACGAAGCTCTTAGCCAACGCTTTGGTGTAGCTGAAGAAAACCCTGATTTCGGTCCAACAGTATGGGACGAAAACACAGCTCGCACTGGTGCTACTGCAGTAGGTGCTCGCGA
>JAZRJN010000088.1:0-3044 GCA_045645785.1 Candidatus Aphodosoma sp.
ACTTTGTCGAAGAAAACTATTGCTACGGGTAAAATCGAACCACGCAATGAGGTGGAAATCAAGCCACAAATATCGGGTATCATTAGCGAAATCTACAAAGAGGCTGGCGAGGTAGTGCGCGAGGGTGATGTGATTGCTCTCATCAAGGTTATTCCTGAAATGGGAACTCTTAATTCAGCCGAAAGCCGTGTGAATATTGCTAAAATCGATTTCGAACAAGCCAAAATTGACTACGACCGTGCTGATAAATTGTTTGAGAAAAAAGTACTCTCGGCTGAAGAGTTTGAAAAAGAGCGTGTTGCATACAATAAAGCAAAAGAAGAGTATCAAAATGCAGTAGACAACCTCGAAATCATTCGTGATGGTATTGCTAAGAGTTCAGGCGGATATAGCAATACTCAAATTCGTGCTACTATTTCGGGCTTAATCCTCGATGTGCCAGTGAAGATTGGTAATTCGGTAATACAGAGCAACAACTTCAACGATGGCACAACTATCTGCACTATTGCCGATATGGGCGATATGATATTTAAAGGTAGCATCGACGAGAGCGAGGTTGGTCGCATCCGCGAAGGGTTGCCTATTGTGCTTACTATCGGAGCGTTGCAAGATATGAAGTTCGATGCCGTGCTCGAGTACGTTTCGCCTAAAGGCGTAGAAGAGAGCGGTGCTGTGATGTTCGAGATTAAGGCAGCAGCCAAAATTCCAGATAGCGTTATGGTGCGTGCAGGCTATAGTGCCAATGCCGAAATTATCTTGATGCAGCGCAACAATGTGCTTGCTATACCCGAAGGTGTAGTTGAGATGGTAGGCGACTCGGCATTTGTTTATCAGTTGGATACCACCGTAACTAATGAGCAAAAGTTCAATCGTGTGCCTGTAGTGTTGGGTGTGTCGGATGGTTTGAATATCGAACTTGTCGATGGAGTAGAACCTAATGCTCAACTTAGAGGTAACTTAAAATAATATTCTTTATTTCAACAGAAGTACAGATTTTATATTACTAGGCATGCAAATTATTATTCTGTATTTAATAGTTTTGTGTGGATAATTTCTTTTTTAAGTACATAATTTCAATGTTTGTACTTAAAAATATTTTAAGGCCTTATAAATTTTCAATAGAGAGTATAATCTATTTATCCCGAAAGTTAAATTTGTACTTATGTTAAAATTAAACTAGTATGAAAAAAATATTAATAATCTTATTGTGCATTGTGAATTATGCATTTTTCGCCAAGGCTCAAGACCTTTGGTTGTGCATTGCGCAAGGTTGGACTCTCGACTCTTGTATCTCGTATGCTCAGCAACAGAGTTATAGTGTTATCCGTGCAAATATGGCAGTCAAGAATGCCGAAATTGCCGAGCGCAGTGCACGATTGGCGATGACACCATCGGTCAATGCAGGCATTGGTGAGAATTTGTCGTTTGGTTTGGTCGAGGGTGTGAACAATGTGCGTGAAAATCGTACTCAATCTACTACAAGTTTCAATGCTTCGGTTTCGATGCCTATATTCACGGGTTTGCGTATTACAAATCAGATCAAACGCACTGGTGCCGAACTCCAAGTGGCTTTGGCCGAAGTCGAAAGTGCTAAAGAGAATGTCGAGTTGAATGTTATAACTTACTATCTTCAAGCAATGTATTTCCGTGAAATGCAATCTGTGCAAAAACAACAGTTGACACTCTCGGAGCAGTTGCTTGAGCGCACTCAGGTTTTGGTTTCTGAAGGACGTAAAAGCGAGAGCGAACTATATGAGGTTGAGGCTCAAGTGGCGCAAAATCGTCAAGCATTGACCGAAGCCGAAAATAACTATCGTCTTGCAGTTGTCGATCTTTGTCAGTTGATAAATTATAAAGATGTGGAAGGATTTGTGAGTGAGATGTCCGACTTGTCCGATATGTCCGACTCTCAACTTTCAACTCTCCTCCCAACCCCTGACGTAGTATTTGCCCAAGCAGTTGCTAATCGCCCTTCCCTCGAAGCACAGCGCAGCAGAGTAGCAAGTGCCGAATTTGCTGTTAAAGAGACTAAAGCAGAATTCTACCCACAACTCAACCTTAATGCCTCTTGGGGCACTGGTTATTACCACATGTTTAATGGTAACAATCCTGCTTTTGGTAATCAGTTTGTTAATAATGGTAGCGAAGTGATAGGTCTCTCGTTGAATATTCCAATCTACAATCGTATGCAGGTGCGCCATGCTGTTAAACGTCAGCAAATAGCTTTGGAGGAGGCTAAATTGTCTGAGATGGAAGTGACCGACCGTCTCTATAAGGATATTCAGTCAGCTTATTATAATGCACTTGCAGCAAAAGGCAAATATGACGCAGCGCAAAAAAGCCGTGAAGCTGGAGAAAAAGCTCTCGAATTTGCCGAAAGTAAATACGAATTAGGTCGCCTTAGCACATATGAATATAACGAAGCACAAACTCGTCTCTATCGTGCAGAGGCTGAAGAAACACAAGCTAAATACGAGTATCTCCTTCGCACTCGAATTTTAGAGTTCTATATGAGATGATAGATACTACGATTAAAATGCAAAAACTTCAATCAACAATGTGTGATTGAAGTTTTTGCATTTTAATCGTAGTATCCACAATTTTTTTCTCTATAGTCCTTATCTTTCTTGTACTTCCTTATAGTTTGTTATAGTCTCTTATAGTCTCTTATAGTCTCTTATAGTAGCAATCCTCTCCCCTAATATCTTACATCCTAATGCAAATCAATTTTTGTCCAATCTTGTTACCATTGGGGTGAACAGCTTGGACCACTAACACATATAGTCCAGCAGTTATTGTTTGATTGTCGGAGTTTATGCCATCCCAAAGTGTATATCCTTGAGGCGTAGATAGTTGATTGTCCGCAATATTACAAACGTGTACACCACTACGCGTGTAAGCCTCAATGGTTAGTGTATAGCCCACATCTGGTAGATTATGGCGGATAACAAGGTGGTCTTCATAACCATCGTTGTCGGGCGAAAAAGTGTTATCCTCAAGCCAAAAATATTTGCTCGATTCGTTGTTATCTAGATTGATAGTTT
>JAZRJN010000089.1:0-2427 GCA_045645785.1 Candidatus Aphodosoma sp.
AGGAAACAACACAACTTCCACTCTATCACCATTTAACGCACATCCCATTGAGCGTTCAGCAATCCACACTCGTTCGCCTCCATCATCAGGTATAAGGTAAGTCTTCTTAGCTACAGACTCGCGGTCAAGCACACCCGTTACAGTCTGACGGCGCATATTAGCCTTATATTTACCTGCGCTAATACGTTGTATCTTACCAGCTGCCTCTAAGTCAAACATAGCATCAACCACACGCTCCTTCATCACCGATTTTTTCAATCCTAAAGCCGCTGATACCTGCTTATAATTAAAAGGTTTAGTTGAATTTTCATTAAAAAAATTCAACACCTGACGTGTTATAGCCTCTTTCGTAAAATTACCTTTTGCCATATTTTAATTCTAAATTTTTGTGATAAGTAGTTAGAGACAAGCCATTCCTCACTCATCATTCCTCACTCATCATTATTTCAATATCAATTATTCCATAACAATAAGGCGCAATCTCATAAGGATTAAAAGTATAAATTACACTACTATCAGTCAGTGCAAAATTACCATTAGGCACAATATTCCAATTATTATAAAATTCATCTTCTGCAGGCAATTTATCTTCCTCTCTCAAAATATTCGCTTTCTCAGTGAGTAATTTACTTACCCTACGTTCAAATCCCTTGCCAAAAATATCTTCTTCTGTTAATATTCGTCCTGTCTTAATGTCGAAAACATAATTAGTTTTTGTAGTCATACCATGTGCGCCACCGGCGTATGTGTATAATTCTCGTTGATACGACAATACATTTGAATCACAAAATAAAATCTTACCTTTTATATTTGTTTCAAAACGAAAGGTGTCGATAGGTTCAATAGAATTATTTTCATAAATTTCTTCATATATCTTTTCATATTCAATAAAAGATGAATCAGCATACACTTTTAATGCTTTTTTGGTCGAATAACCCATAAACTCCTCACCAAACATAACAAACATAATACTGTCTTGCAACAATTTATATGAATCGCACATCTTCTCTAACGGCAATTCTACTTCTCCCTTAAATTCAAATTGCAAATTCAAATCTTCATTCACTTTCTCACAATCATACGCCATCACTTCAAACAAATCTTTTTTGTCAGAAGAACATCCTGCTATTATGATAATCAATAGTATAAATAATATTTTCTTCATACAAAGTACCCTATTTATTAACATGCAAATTTACAGAAAAATATCTAAATATTAAAATGTTTTCTATTTTTTTCATCTCAAATATTAATAAGATTTTGTATTAAAATTATACTTTTTTATAATTTTTTGCTATTCTGTTGGTTATTAGAAAATAATGTTGTAAATTGGCCAAATTGAAATTTATACTACCGCAGTAGTATCAAATGACAACTATCTTATATATAACATTTTGAAATTCATGCAATTACCTAACAAAACCACATAGTTATTGTTAGGGTGTTTGTGTGCAATTTCACTATAAATATGTCTGAAATATAACAAATTATTATATTAACTTTTAGTTATATGACAACAATTAAATTAAAAAAAGGTTTAAACATCAAAATTTCAGGTGATGCTGAAGCTAAAGTTGCGGGTAAAATTATCTCGCAAGAGGTAGGCATCGTACCTGATTATTTTGAAGGAATGACACCTAAGGTGGCTGTCAGAGAAGGAGACGAGGTTAAAGTCGGCTCACCTATCTTGTTTGACAAAAATCATCCTGAGGTGAAGATTGTTTCGCCAGTGTGCGGTACAATCAAGCAAGTAGCTCGCGGCGAACGCCGTAAATTGCTCTACGTGCTCATTGAACAAAACGGAAAAACAGAACAAGCTGAACTTCCTGTAATGGATGTCAAAGCAGGTAAAGAGGCTGTTTTGGCTGCAATGTTGGCTGCTGGTTTTGGTGCTATGGTACGTCAACGTCCTTATGATGTAGTGGTTAATCCTGCAGTTGCTCCTAAAGCAATCTTCGTATCTGCTTTCGATTCTGCTCCACTCGCTGCTGACTACAACTTCGTGTTGAAAGGCGAAGAGGCTAATGTACAAGCTGGTTTGAATGTTTTGGCTGCTATCGCTAAAACTTATTACTCAGTTTCTCCTGCTACTTCTGTTGAATTGCGCAACATGAAAGGCGTTGAAATCAACGAATTCATCGGTGCTCACCCTGCAGGTAACGTGGGTGTACAAATCAATCACCTCAACCCAGTGAACAAAGAAGAGGTAGTTTGGACAATGAACATCATGGATGTGGCTATGCTTGGTCGCTATGCTAACACAGGTAAACTTGACTTTACTCGTAAAGTGGCTGTTGCAGGTCCTAAAGTGAAACATCCAGCATACGTTGAAACTATCAGTGGTACTGTTATCAACAACATCACAGAAGGTAACATCAACCTTGACGAACACATCCGCGTAATTAACGGTAACGTGCTCACAGGTTT
>JAZRJN010000090.1:0-6698 GCA_045645785.1 Candidatus Aphodosoma sp.
ACCAAGAAACCTTTGAATTTTTCTACAGCTTCCTTCATCTGAACATCAGACAAAACGGGAGTCAAAATGAAAGCTGTTTCATAATGATTCATCATAATGATAGAATTTTTTGTTAATAAATTATTGATTATTTGTTATTTACACGAGTCATACCCCATCACAGAGCACACCCCGCAAAATCGGATGCAAAGTTACAACTTTTTTCCGAAATTACCAAATATTTTAACCAATAAAATTTTAGCACAAATTAAAAACAAAATATAAATCAAACAAGAATAAACAATAATATTGCATGACTCAATTTTTATTCGTATCTTTGTATAATTTTATAAAACAATGATTTTTATGCAACAAAAAATAGAACTTATTTCGAAAAGATTGAATATCAGTGCGACAAGTGTGGCTGGAGTGTTGAAATTGCTGGAAGATGGAGCTACGATTCCGTTCATTGCACGATACAGAAAAGAGGCTACGGGAGGATTAGACGAAGTTGCTATTGCAACAATTGCTACAGAGAGCGAAAAAATTGACGAACTCATCAAACGCAAAGCATTTGTAATTGAGGCAATTGAAGCAGCTGGAGCATTGACCGATGAATTAAGGGCGAGAATCGAAAATTCGTGGGAACCAAACGAAATTGAGGACATATATCTACCTTACAAACAGAAAAAACGCACTCGTGCAACTATCGCTCGCGAGGCAGGATTAGAGCCTTTAGCAAAAATCATTATGTCTGGCAAATGCGCTGACATAGAAAGCACTGCCTCTCGATATATAAACGACAAAGTTGCTACAACCGATGATGCTATAAGTGGCGCACAAGATATTATTGCAGAATGGGTTAGCGAAAGTGAAGTAGCACGCAACACGGTGCGCCGATTGTTTGACCGCGAGGCTGTAATCACAAGTCATGTAATTCGTGGCAAAGAGGAAGAAGCTGCAAATTATCGCGACTATTTCGAAAAATTATACCGTCTATCACGTTGTCCGTCGCATGCACTATTGGCTATGCGTCGTGGCGAGAGCGAAAAATTGTTGAAAGTGAATATCGAAATAGATGATGACGAGGCTATCGAGAGATTGAAAAAGATATTCATTAAATCAGAAAATAATACAGCTGACATAATCCGCCGTGCAATAAAAGATGGCTACAAACGATTATTGGCTCCAAGCATCGAGACCGAATTTGCCAATTTGAGCAAAGAAAAAGCCGACCTCGAAGCTACACGCATATTTGCTAACAATCTGAAACAACTACTATTAGCCGCTCCATTAGGACAAAAACGCACGATGGGCATCGACCCTGGATTCCGCACTGGCTGCAAAGTAGTATGTCTCGACGCACAAGGCAATTTGCTCTACAACGAAACTATCTACCCTCACCCACCGAAAAGCGAAACTGCGATGGCGATAAAAAAAATTGCAACCCTCGCCGAACAATACAAAATCGAGGCTATTGCAATAGGTAATGGTACTGCAGGGCGTGAAACTGAACAATTTATACAAAAAGTTGCTTTCCGCAATCCGCCACAAGTGTTTGTAGTTAGCGAAAGCGGAGCAAGTATCTATTCGGCATCGGCTGTGGCACGCGAGGAGTTTCCCGACTACGATGTTACGGTGCGTGGCGCAGTGTCGATTGGTCGCCGATTGATGGACCCGCTTGCCGAATTGGTAAAAATTGATGCAAAAAATATTGGTGTAGGACAATATCAACACGATGTGGACCAAACTATGCTACGCCAAGCCCTTGACCAAACGGTAGAAACGTGTGTAAACTCGGTAGGTGTAGAGGTGAACAACGCATCGAAACAACTGCTCACATACGTTGCTGGCGTTGGACCTAAATTGGCACAAAACATCATCGACTACCGCACCGAGAATGGTGGTTTCAAATCGCGCAAAGAGCTATTGAAAGTGGCAAAAATGGGCGCAAAAACCTATGAGCAATGTGCTGGATTTATCCGAGTAGCAGCGTCAGACAATCCTCTCGACCGCTCAGCAGTGCACCCCGAACGATATGCTTTAGTCGAACGAATGGCTAAAGATTTAGGCGTAAAAGTCGAGGATTTAATCAACAATGCCGAATTGCGCAAACAAATCGACGTAAACAAATATGTTAGCGCAGAGGTAGGTTTGCCTACATTGCAAGACATCATGTCCGAATTAGAAAAACCTGGTCGCGACCCTCGTATGCAAATCGAGGCATGGAGTTTTGACCCAAATATCCGCACTATCAACGACCTACACGAAGGTATGTTGTTAGATGGCGAAGTAACAAACATCACCAATTTCGGTGCATTTGTCAACATCGGCATCAAAGAAAACGGACTATTACACATATCACAAATCGCTGACCGTCGCATCACCTCTATCGAAGAGGTACTGCACATCAACCAACACATCAAAGTGCGCGTCCTCGAACTCGACCTTGACCGCCGTCGCATCAGCCTTACGATGAAGAATTGATAACCCAAGTTGAAAGTTGAAATGTGAAAGTTGAAAATCATAATACGACTCAAAATTTCAAATTTCAACTGTCAACTTTCAAATCTAAATAATATTATGGAAATCAGAGAGTACATTGAACAAAATTTCGACCGATTCGTAGAAGAATGGGGCTCGTTAATCGCAATCCCATCAATATCGGCTAAACCTGAGCACAAAGAAGATATGATTCGTTGTGCCGAACGCTGGAAAGAATTATTATTGGCAGCTGGTGCTGAACGCGCTGAAGTAATGCCAAGCGCAGGTAACCCTATCGTTTACGCCGAACGCTTGATTGGCAACGAATACCCTACCGTATTGGTATATTCACACTATGACGTGATGCCTGCCGAACCACTTGATTTATGGAAAAGCGACCCATTCAAAGCCGAAATTCGCGATGGTCGCCTTTGGGCTCGTGGTGCCGACGACGATAAAGGTCAAGCTATGGTGCAAGCCAAAGCATTTGAATATCTTGTACGCCAAGGTGAATTAAAATGCAACGTGAAATTTATCTTCGAAGGCGAAGAAGAAATCGGCTCGCCATCGCTCGAATCCTTCTGCCAAGAACATAAAGAGTTATTGAAAAGCGACATCATCCTCGTGTCTGACACAAGTATGATTGGCAAAGATACCCCATCAATCACTACAGGATTGCGCGGATTGGCATATTGGGAGTTGGAAGTTACAGGCCCTAACCGCGACCTCCACTCTGGTCACTTCGGCGGTGCTGTGGCTAACCCTATCAACACGCTCTGCAAAATGTTAGCTAAAGTGGTTGACGACAAAGGTCGCATCACTATTCCTGGATTCTACGACAAGGTATTGCCTGTGCCTGACGCTGAACGCGAAATGATTAAAAACATACCTTTCAGCCTCGAAAACTACAAAAAAGCTATTGATGTAGAAGAAGTTGAAGGCGAAGAGGGATACTCTACTCTCGAACGCAACAGTTGTCGCCCATCATTCGACATCTGCGGTATTTGGGGCGGATACACAGGCGAAGGCTCAAAAACTGTGTTGCCATCGAAAGCATACGCTAAAGTATCATGCCGCCTTGTGGCTAATCAAGACCACCACGAAATTTCACAAGCTTTTGTTGACTACATCCAATCTATCGCTCCTAAGAGCGTGAAAGTAAAAGTAACGCCTATGCACGGAGGTCAAGGCTATGTGTGCCCTATCGACTTGCCTGCATACAAAGCTGCTGAAGCTGGTTTCGAAATTGCTTTCGGCAAAAAACCTCTTGCAGCTCGTCGCGGTGGTTCAATTCCAATCATCTCTACTTTCGAACAAGTGCTTGGTGTGAAAACTATACTCATGGGCTTCGGTCTCGAAAGCAACGCAATCCACTCGCCTAACGAAAACTTCGACCTCGAAGTATTCAAAAATGGTATCGTTGCCGTGACTGAATTCTACCGTCACTACCAAAAATAATTTACACCTTAATGATAACAGGCGCACCACACACGATGCGCCTGTTTATTAAATACTCGAATAAAAAACACCATGAAACACATTACATCTATCTTATTAGCATTACTTTTCTCTATTCTTGTATCTGCCCAATTCAATGGCGAATGGAAGGGTAAATTGGTTATGGGTCAATCGGAATTGTCGCTTATCTTCAAATTCGCACAACAAGACTCCATCATCACAGGACTACTCGATGTACCTCAACAAGGCGCAAAAAATCTGCCTATCGACAAAATCACGCTCAATGGCAACAATATCTCATTAGTCATCAGCTCAATAGGCTTCAACTACAAAGGCTCACTCAACGAAAGTAGTTCAATAATTGAAGGTTCAATGAGCCAAAACGGCTATAATTTCCCTCTCAACCTCGAAAAGCACGTAAAACTCAATCGCCCTCAAACTCCACAACCTCCATTCCCATATCTACAAGAAGAGGTTGTTTTCTACAACTCTGCTGACGGCAACAAATTCGCAGGCACATTAGTTAAACCTCTGCTGATGAACGAAAACACTCCTGTTGCCATTCTCATAAGCGGCAGCAGACAACAAAATCGCGATGAAGAATTGATGGAACACAAACCATTTTGGGTTATAGCCGACCTCCTTGCTCGCAATGGCATTGCTACTCTCCGCTACGACGATCGTGGCATCGGTGGCTCTGAAGGCAAAAACCTAACCTCTGCTACTACCGCCACATTCAAAGACGACGCACTATCTGCCATCGAATTTCTCAAAGCCAAAGGACTAAAAAATATCGGAGTAATCGGCCATAGCGAAGGCGGACTAATCGCTTTCATGCTCGGGGCTGAATCTACCGACCTCAAATTCATCATAAGCCTTGCAGGCACAGCCGTAAGTGGCGACCAAATCCTAATTGAACAAAACCGCCTCCTACTCGAAAAATCAGGCGTACCTACCGATATAATAAGCTCATACTGCGACTTACTAAAAGAGATTTACGACATAAAACGCAACGCCACAACATTCGACAGAGAAACTACAATTACAGAATTAAAAGCCAAATATTCACATCTACCAGCCCAATTAACAAACAACATCGCTGCCCTTTTACAACCACAACCATGGATTGACTTCTTCATCACCTACGACCCAACCAACGATTTGAAAAACATCAAATGTCGCACATTAGCCCTCAATGGCGAAAACGACCTGCAAGTCATTGCCTCACAAAACATAGAGGCTATAAAACAATACATCCCCTCTAACCTACTCACCACCAAAACCTATCCAGCCCTCAACCACCTATTCCAACACAGCACTACCGGCATGCCCAACGAATACTACCAAATCGAAGAAACCATCTCTCCCGAAGTGCTAAAAGATATAGTGGATTGGATAAAGACAAAATAACACAAAAAAATCAGCGAATCACATCATCTGTAATTCGCTGATTTACTTATCAGTAGTGCGTCCGGGGTTCGAACCCGAGTTTCCGGCGTGAGAGGCCAGCGTCCTAGACCACTAGACGAATGCACCATATATCATTTACGATGCAAAATTACTGCTTTTTCCCGAAACCACCAAACTTTTTCCACAAAAAATTACTTGCAAAAACAATATTTTACATTTTTTCAAAAAAAGTCTTAGCAAAGTTTTTGTATGTCAGAAAAAAATCGTAACTTTGCACGCTCGAAAACAGAGACTAAACAAACTATTATTATTCACTAAATTTTTAGGAGGACTGCCTTATAGCTAAGCAAGTTACAAAAAAGGGCGAAGACAAACATCGTGTTAATCACGAGATACGTGGTGTCAAAGAAGTTCGCATTGTAGGCGAAAATATCGAATCGCAAGTATATCCAATAGCCGAAGCATTACGCATGGCTGAAGAAATGGAAATGGATTTGGTCGAAATCTCACCAAATGCTCAACCACCAGTTTGTCGAATTGTTGATTACCAAAAATTCTTGTATCAACAAAAGAAACGCGAAAAAGAGCTCAAAGCAAAAGCTGTGAAAATGGTAGTCAAAGAGATACGTTTCGGTCCTCAAACCGACGACCACGACTACAACTTCAAACTCAAACACGCCGAAGGCTTCATAAAAGAAGGTTGCAAAGTAAAAGCATACGTGTTCTTCAAAGGTCGTTCTATTCTCTTTAAAGAACAAGGTGAAGTGTTATTGCTCCGTTTTGCAAATGACTTGGAAGAGATTGCTAAAGTCGATTCATTGCCAACACTCGAAGGCAAACGAATGATCATCATGCTCTCTCCAAAATCAAACAAGAAATAAGACAAGGGGAAAATCCCCGTTTATTTAATAATTAAATTTTATAAACAAATGCCAAAAATTAAGACTAATTCCGGTGCCAAAAAAAGATTCGCTCTTACCGGAACAGGAAAAATCAAACGTAAACACGCGTTCAAAAGTCACATCTTGACTAAAAAGACATTGAAACAAAAACGTAATTTGACTCACACAGGTGTTGTTGCAACTGTTGACCAAAACAACGTTAAATCTCTTCTCGGTTTGAGATAAAAACTTAATTAACCGTATTTACAAATTTTTCTATTTAGTGATTAACCGAATGCATCAGCTCGAAGTTTCCAAAAGGAACGCTGTCATTCAAAAATTTTTAAAACTATGCCAAGATCAGTAAATCACGTAGCTTCTAGAGCTAAACGTAAAAGAATTCTTAAACTTACTCGCGGTTATTTTGGTGCTCGCCGTAACGTATGGACAGTAGCAAAAAATACATGGGAAAAAGGTTTGCAATAT
>JAZRJN010000091.1:0-31001 GCA_045645785.1 Candidatus Aphodosoma sp.
ACCGTTTTAAACAATCTTTCTTCAAAAGCATTGGCCGCAATCTTTACAACTGGCATCCCTTCAATTTCACCAGGAATCTCTAAATTAGTACCGCCTTTTTCTGAGCTTAAAATTGTGACTCTATTCCCCTCATCAGAGTACTTAAAGCCATTAAAAATCTTTTCCTTAGGCTCCTCTGTAGGTCCAATCACAGTTGTATCTGCTCCATTTCGGTTCAAACCGCTGATAACTCCTATTCCTACCACTCCTAAAAGAATAACCGCAATACACGCTAGTATTGTAATAGCTAAACCATTCTTATTCATACCTATTCCCTCCACAATTGTAAAATAAAATCATGCTAACTACATTTACATTTGTATAATAATAAAATTTTACAATTGTTGATATAACACAAAAAAAAAGACTACCCCATAAGGATAGTCTTAAAACAATAATCTATTTTAATTATGATAAATAGAATTTTCTTCTTTTATTATAATGCTGGCTCTTCGTTGATATTTGTGTCAACCAAAATACGACCACAATATTCACAAACGATGATTTTTTTACGCATACGAATGTCAAGTTGACGTTGAGGTGGAATTTTGTTGAAGCAACCACCACAGGCATCACGCTCTACTGTTACTACTGCAAGACCATTACGTGCATTTTTGCGGATACGTTTGAATGCTGTCAAAAGGCGTTCTTCAATCAATGATTCCAATTCTTTTGATTTCATGATGAGGTTTTCTTCCTCTTGTTTTGTTTCAGCTACGATTTCACTAAGCTCCGCTTTCTTTTGTTTGAGGTCGATTTTACGCTCTTCAAGACGATTTTCAGCGTTAGTCAACTCCTCTGTTTTAGTTTTTATCTCTTTATTGAAATCATTGATATGTTTTTCGCAAAGTTCAATTTCAAGAGATTGATATTCGATTTCTTTAGTAAGAGCATCAAATTCGCGATTGTTGCGAACATTGTTTTTCTCTTCTTCTTTTTTAGCAATTTTGGTGCGAGCCTCTTCGATAGTATTTTTTCTATCAGAAATATTTTGATTGAGAGTTTTAAGGTCATTTTGACATTTCTCAATACGAGTTTTAAGACCGGCTACTTCATCTTCAAGGTCCTGAACTTCCAATGGCAATTCACCACGAATAGTACGAATCTTATCAATTTCAGAAACAACCATTTGTAGATTATAAAGCGCACGAAGACGTTCTTCTACAGAAATTTCTTTAGTTTCAATGTTTTTTTCTGACATATTATTTAATTTTTTAATATTTATACATTACTTATATTCCTAATCTTCAGCAAGATAAGAATATTGAACAGGGCTTTTATCGCACTCTGCCATTAAGATTGCAAAGTTAATAAATTTTTTTGAAATTTGTTCATAAAAAACCTCTTTTATGCACTGTTCTGATTCAAAATGTCCTATATCAGCAATAACAATCTGATTTTCAGTATTAAAGAAATCGTGATATTTCACATCTGCGGTAATATATATCCCTGCCTTTTCGCGCATAGCAAGCGAAATAAATTCTGCTCCCGAACCACCACAAAGAGCTACTCGTGACACCTTTTTGTCTGTTGTTTTGGTATGACGAATATATTGCACTCCAAGTTTTTCTCTTATGTATTGCAACATTGCGTTTTCGGTAATTTCATTTTCGAGGTCACCTACACAACCTAACCCCATTCGATTATACTCATTCGCCAAAGGCAATACGTCTATCGCTGGTTCTTCGTATGGATGCGCCACATGAATGGCTGCAACTACCCTGTCTATTTTGTCTTTTGGCACAATCATCTCTATGCGAAGTTCTGGCTCTGTATGCAATTTATCTATCTCTCCTACAAAAGGTTTACATCCCTCCGATGCTCTGAACGTACCGCTCCCTTCCGATGAATAAGAGCAACAATCGTATGCTCCAATTGTTCCTGCTCCTGCCATCCACATAGCTTGTCGCACCGCCTCTGCAGATACTTGAGGCACGTAAGTTACCACTTTGTAGAGATAATTCTCCTCTGGTGCCAACACACGAATATTCTTCAATCCCAACTTCTGTGCTATACGGAAATTCACGCCACCCATACATTTGTCCATATTCGTATGCGCCGAATATAGCACGATATTATGTTGTATAGCCTTGATAATCACTCGTTCAATATAGTTACGACCCGTCAATTTCTTTATACCCTTAAAAATCAACGGATGATGCGAAATAATTAAATTCGCACCACGTTCAATTGCCTCATCAAGTGTCGCTTCGGTAATATCAACGCACAACAACACAGCCCTCACCTCTTGCCCAACATCGCCCACCTGCACGCCACTATTGTCCCACGACTCCTGATAAGCCAAAGGTGCCATCTGCTCAATACAAGCAATAACTTCACTTATTTTTGTAGTCATAAAATCAAAATTTATTCACCATACAAAGTTACTATAAAATATTGAAAAAAGCAAATTTTAGACAAATGCTATTTTTTGTGTTTTTTGGAACATAATCCAAAAAATCAATGGAATTTTCGGATTAGCGCATATTTTCCCCCTGTTTTAGGGGGAGTCCATGAAGTGGGTGGGGATAAAATCAGCATAGATTAATTGAAGATTACAATAAATATAGTATCTTGGAGGGTACTTGTAGGTATCTTGAAAAAATTTATGCCATACACAAATATAATAAATGTATATGGCATAAATTAAATTTCAAAATAAAATATTATTTAACAATCACCTTTTCAGTTCCAACATTTTTACCATTTTGTATGGCTTTTATCAAATGTAATCCTGAAGAAAAATTTCTAGTATTGATTTGTACTTGTTTTTGTCCTATTTGAATTCTTTGTTGTTTTATTACCTGTCCTTGCATATTTATCACTTGCAAGTCGGTTGGCTCGTTACCTACATTTTCCCCATTCAACTCAATTGTTATTGTCTGATTGCGATTTGCGGGATTAGGATATGCTCCTATTTTAATAGGCTCACAAACTTGTTCAACAGAAGAACCTAACTCACTACGATTAATTTTATAAATAAGTAAAGTTTCACTACCATTCATTTCGCCCTGACAAATAATATAATATTCGTCTGATAATTTACTAATTTGAGCATTTACATATTCCCACATTTCAAATCCTTGAGGAAATGTAATCGATTGAAGAATTGAACCATCCTCCGACATTACATCAAATCCAGTATAATATGACCCGTACCAAAAAGATGCATACTGCATATAAGTTAATCGACCTTCATCTATAGTTGGAGAAAACCATCCCTCCTCCGATTCTAGTACCTCATAAGGAAATGTTATATACTCATATTTTTCATCACTATTGAAAAGAGTTTGAGTTAAAAGAAAACCATTACCACCATCTTCAGTCGTTAAATGGTCATAGTCATAATTTATAAACAAAAGACCACTACCTTGCACATCACCTGCAGCCATTGTGTCTCTGT
Source organism: Candidatus Aphodosoma sp. (assembly GCA_045645785.1). Taxonomy (GTDB): domain Bacteria; phylum Bacteroidota; class Bacteroidia; order Bacteroidales; family Paludibacteraceae; genus Aphodosoma. The sequence goes on from JAZRJN010000091.1 coordinate 3,443, forward strand.
TAATTTCAGACCAATCACTATATGTTTCAGAATATTCACTTTCATCACGATAATCAATATAATCTTCAGAGTATAAATATCCATCTCTCCAAAGAAATGCACTTCTTGGATATTTCTTTCCAAATATATCAACTCTATAATAATTCCAAGTAGCACTACCATTTACATAATCAGCCATATCATATATAAACCAAGTACCATCTTCTGGATGAAGTTTTATAGATACAATTGTTACACCATAAATACCCTCTATATATAATTTCATATCATCATTAGTCCAATTATCAGGTGCCTTACCTGTTTCTGAACCGTATATTTCTTGCACTTGTAAATCACTACTCTCAAACACAACATTTTCGCTTATTACCCCATCACGTGTAACGGTTCTAGATTTGTCTATTGTAATATCAACTCTTCTTGTTGGATTTATTGCAAAAGATTTAACTAGTGTTAAGTCATTACTATAAATAGCAACTTCATCATCTGCAGTACGGATATAGACCCTATTACTTCCATCATATGATAGAGATTGTGGTATAACGTCAAAAGCCGAAATACCCTCTTCGCCAACATTAAAAATAGTTGGCAAATTTGTTACTTGCGCTAACAACGCAACACTAAACAAAAGTGATAAAAAAGTTAATTTTGCTTTCATAATTATTTAAATTTAATAGTTAGTAAATTAGCAATTTAAATTATCTCGACAAAAAAAGCGAGAACTTAACTTTCTCGCTGTCTGTAGGTATTTGGCGTGACCTTGGAATATACGAATAAGTTAAGCCCACGCATTTATACGCAATGGGCACTCTTGAACTTATTCCTTCATATTCCTAAAATCGCCAAATTTAACAGACAGAAGAAATGAGCAAAAATGCTATAATTTACAACCAAGGATGACCCACCCTAATTGCTATGTCAACTGCAAAGATACAAAAATAAATTCACAAAACAACTATTCGCATAAAAAATATTTTCCACATAGTGAATTTAATATTATTTTTTCTGTCGCACCTACGGAGCTTAGGGGATGGTGAAATATTACTACTAGGGTTGACACCCCCGGCTGGGTTATGTCGCCTTTTCAAGGCTAATTTTATCGGACACCAATATTACATTATATAAAAAACGAACGCACGAGCCGTGCGTCCCTACCGCATTTATAAAAAAATTCGTAACACTTAAAGTATTATGCAAATATTGTTTATTTCTTATTTTTGCCTCGTTTTCCAAGTTCTTTGATTGTATCAAGATATACTTGTTCTATTGGAGATAAATTATTTTGTTGCCATTTCAAATACTCTGTCCTTGCTTTTTGCATTGCTTCATCGTGACTAATTTTACCTGAATCAAGTAATATTTGCTCCCCTGTTGTAGAAAGTATTTTATTTAGTTCTTCAATATGATCGTTCATTGTCATGTGTTGATGACGCATAGCATAAATTTCAGCTAAATCAAAATATGCAGAAACAAGATTATTTAGTATTTTTAATTCTTCTACCGTCAAATAATTTTTTGCGATTTGTGCATCTTGCCATGTTGGCCAATCGCCCTTAAATGTATTTAATCCCATAAATGGTTGTTCTGCATTAGCTCGTTCAAAAACCACCTCTGCTGCAGTATGACCATGTGTTGCAAAATGTAATTTATTTTGTACTATTTTAAAAAAAGTAATAGATACATTACTTTTAGGATTATAATCAACAGCAGTAGCATAAAGGTCTAATACTTGACGATATAATACTTTTTCACTCGAGCGAATATCTTTAATTCTGTCTAATAACTCTTTCCAATAATTTCCACCCCCTAAATTTTTCAATCGTTCATCATCTAAAACAAATCCTTTTTTTATATATTCTTTTAATCGCTCTGTTGCCCAACGACGAAATTGAGTAGCTTGAATCGAATTAACTCTATATCCTACAGAAATTATAGCATCAAGATTATAAAATCCTGTTTTATATGTTTTACCATCTTGGGCAGTATATTCCAAAATGGAATATACTAAATCTTTATCTAATTCACCAGAATCAAAAATATTCTTAAAATGCTTTGATATAGCAGGTTGATTAACTCCAAACAAACTTGCTATCTGTTGCTGTGTTAGCCAAATTGTTTCATCTTGTAATGTTACATCAATTTGAACTTTACCATTTTCACTCTGATATATTATTATTTGGCTATCTGTATTATCGTTCATGATTTTAATTATTTATATAAATATCACAAAATTACAAAAATAAATTCATAAAACAACCATTCGCAGAAAAAATATTTTTCACGTATAGAATTTATACCACAAATTTTTTTCGCCAAAGCCTCAAAGACCGATGGTTTACAAATAGACACAAATTAATTAACGTAAGTTCGATATAACTTTATCTCACACGGAACGCACGGAAAACACGGAATTTTTTATTTAATTTTTTCGTTTGCTCAAGAAATTACTATCACTCAACATAATAAAAGTAAACTTTTTTCTGCTTCGTTTAATCGTAATTTTCCCACAGATTACACAGATTTATCAGATATTCTTTTTATTTTTGATTCGCTATTTTTCAGCTATGCTGAAAAATATGCTCTACAGATTACACGGATTACCTCCGGCGTTTTATATAGAACTAACGTTAATTAGCATGAATTTAATATTATTTTTTCTGTCACCACTTCGAGGTTTATTATATAATGAAACATCCTACCGGGGGTTGCCCCCCGTCTGGATTCTGTCACGCCTTCGGCGTTCTTTTTACCCGTACACCAATAAAAAAACAAAACGGACGCACGAGCCGTGCGTCCCTATAGTGATAAAAATATTTGTGGTATTTGTGAGATTTGTGGGAGGATAATTATTGAATTATAGTAATTGCGCCAAATTCGGCAATTATATGGTACGAAATACCTATTTCATCCATAAGAGTTTTGTACTTATCAATATAGCCATACCATACTCCTGCGGTGAGGATTACATGTTTTGGATGAACAAATTCGGTGAATAGTCGCTCCGAGGGATATACCCCACGGTCGATGATAAGATTGTCGATTTCAAGCGGTAAACCACTATTCTGACGATAACGGAACACATTATCACGAAGTATAAGATACGACTCATTATTGAATACGAAAGTATTGGTAGTGAGCGCAGTATCAGTTACAACAGTAGGCTCGGCGCATGAATATTTAAGCCAAGTACGCACAAGGCGTTCTGTAGCAAAATCAGGTTGATTAGTATATAGAACATTCTCATCGCCACCAAATATATTGACAACAAGTCGATTTGTTTCAGGAATAATAAGTGCTTGTCGGTTTGATAAATAGATATTATTTGCCGAAAACGCAAATACGAAAATGCAAACCGACAAACCAAAGTAAAGAGTTGCTCGGAATCGTTCAGCAAAGGTATGACGTATCTCAATCCAATTCACACCACAAAGAATCACTAAATATAACAAAAATGTCTCTACGAGAGATAGATATATTTTAGTAGTCGAAAAAGGAATGGCAACTATAAGGTTTATAATCCACTCAAACATACCAACAAAATGACTCATCAACCACCCTGCACCAATACTAATATATGGAATATAACTCAGTGGTAATAAAGCAATTCCTCCAAGAAATAGAAACGGAGCAAAGGCAGTTACAAATAGATTTGAGATGATGAAATAGATAGGCAGTTGATTGAATTGATATATGACAATCGGCAATGTGAGTATTTGTGCCGATATGGTAACTGCGACTGACGAAAGTACCCAACGGAGAGATCGTGATTTGAAAGTCAATATTCGTTTATAGACCAACGAATAGAAATAAACTATACCTATGACCGCCAAATAACTGAGTTGGAAGCCTACGTCGAACAACGTATTCGGGTTGCAGAGCAACAATATAGTAGCAGAGAAAAATAGTGCATGTTTTATTCGGTATTTCTCCCCCATCACTTTGAAAATCAACATCATCGAGAACATAAACGTAGCACGTACAACCGAAGGTGCAAGTCCCGTAAGCAGAGCATACGACCACAATATTACTAAACCCAAACAAACCATAATCCACCTGCGACGATATGGCATTATACTCATCAACCACATAATAATCAAGAATATAAAACCCACATGCATACCGCTCACTACCAATATATGCGACACACCAGCGGCAGAGAAAGTATCTTTCACATCATTCGACAACAATCCCTTCTCGCCCAAAGTTATGGCAGAAATAATAGCCAACCTACTACCCTCTAATCCAACCGATTCGAATCGGCGAATCAGCTTATCACGCAACACATAACTGCATTGAACAAACCCACGAGGTTGTTCGGTAGAGAGATACTTTATGTTATTGCTACCAAGATACGCAACTCCACACAACCCATTACGAGCAAGATATTTGCCATAATCAAAACCTTCTAAACCATTGTCGGTCGGACGAAGTATCTTGCCATTAATCAAGTATCTATCACACAATTGAGGTGTATGCTCCAGCGAATCGGTATAGAGATTCAATAGCACATCATACCCTATCAAACTCTGGGCAACAGAATCAGTTGCATAAACTATTTCGGCTTCGGCTCGATAATATGAGCCTTTAGAAATAGGCGTAGTTTTCAATTCTACTATATAAGAATGAGTATCACGAGGAAGTTCGGGCATACGAGTTTGGCGCAATAGCCAACCTCCTGAGCCAAATAACAATAGCGACCATGCAAAAATAAAAATCCATCCTCCGAGTCGATTGACACGGAGAATGGACAATATCATAACAGATAACCCTACGACTATCGATCCAAGAAATAGGTTTGTGGTAAGAATTGTGTATTCAGCCACAATAATACCTAATGAAATAAGCAAGAATAGTCGTGCGAATGTAGTATCAAAATAGTTTTTCGACACCCATCGAAAGGATTTATCTATGTTGATCACGAAGTAGGTCGTTAACTGATTTCACAGGGTTGAATGTTTCGATAGGCACTTCAACGAAGATTGTATTCCAATCGCTCATAGCACCATTCCACAAACCAGGCAACTCTAACACCTTGATGTCGATACCATTCTTAGACTTCATAGAGATGAAACCAGTTTTAGGGTCAACATAGTTAAGAAGGTTGAATTTCTCGCCTTTGTAGTTACGCACCGCACAAACCAAGTCAACAGGATTGAAGTGAGTTGAGTTTTTCATGCAATCCATAGCCTCTTGATTGTTTTTGTCGATTTGCGAACTTTCAAGGATTTGAGGAGATGTAGTGCCATCGCTACTATAAGTAAGGTAAGGACCACCACCAGGCTCACCTTCGTTTTTCACCATACCGCAGATACGGATAGGACGATTGAATTTGCCACGCAAGTACTCTTTCAAATCGAGCGCAGACATATTCTTAGCCTCGTCAGAAACAATACACAATACCTGTTCGGCATACGCAAGCATAGTAGCAAGACGTTCGTCTGACACTTCTCCTTCGAGTTCATTTAAGAAACCAAATACTTGATTTTGCACACGTACGAGAAGTCCTGCTATCACTTGTTTATAATCAATTGTAGCTTGTTTCAAGCGGTCTGGCACCACATTGTCGATATTCTTGATGAAGATAACATCGCCATCAAGGTCGTTAAGATTCTCGATAAGAGCACCGTGACCACCTGGGCGGAATAGGATTGAGCCATCTTCGTTGCGAAAAGGCATACCATCAAGACCAACAGCAAGTGTGTCAGTCGAAGGTTTTTGAATAGAGAACGTTACGTGATAGCGCACTTTGAACAAATCCTCATAACGAGGGAGTTCGCTCATAAGGTGTTGTTTGAAGAATTCGACATGCTCAGGCGATACTGTGAAATGAATTTTTACCTCATTGTTGCGATTGTTGGTATATAAAGCACCTTCAACGAGGTGTTCCACGAACGCAGTGCGCACATATTGAGGGTATTTGTGGAATTGCAACAAACCTTTAGGCAAATTACCATAGTTAAGACCCTCAGCATGAAGCAATAGGCGCACGATGTCTTTATAGCGTTTAGCCTCTACCAATTCTTGAATAGAGAGTCCTTCTTCAGCCATACAAACGCGGTTAAGTGCTTCATAAAAAGCAAAATTCTCACGTTCTACAAAGAATTTTTCAATATAAGCATTATTTGGCTCAGTAGCATCAGAATTTTCGAACTCGAACAAATCTTTGAACATACGACTTGCTGCGCCAGATGCAGGCACCATTTTGATGATTTCGCCTTCACCTTTAAGGTATTCGCGCCAATCATTGATAAGTTGCTCACGCTCCTTGTCATCCAAACACAATATACCATTACCAATAGCAGCAGCACCTTTTATTTTCAAAAATGGATAACCATTTTTTAGGTCATTTACTTGAGTTTCGGCTTTTTCGAGGGTGATACCGATAGACTCAAATTGTTGAACATCTTGTGTTGTAAACATAGTATTGAGAGGTTAGTGATTACTTTTTACTTTTTTTCTCTTTTTTGTTCTTTACTTTCACATCTGCTTTGTATGTCCAAATATCTTTTTTGTAAATCAAAGCATCATGCGAACCATCAGGAGCCATTATATCCTTACCATCTGCTGTTTGACGAGTAGGAACTAAATGATCAAATGTGATAGTTTTCTTTTTCTTGTTATATTCCAATGCCAATTGTGCATTTTTGTCATATTCAAATACAACACGATGTTGTTTCTTTTTACCAGTCCAAGGTGTTATAAAAGATGGAGCACCCAATTTAATCGCTTTTTTAGAGAATGACAATACATCAACTACTTTATGTTGAGTTTCACCATCAGTTGAAGTCATAAGACCAAATACCATATACACCTCTTTATCTTTAAATTTAATAGGATATATTTCGTAATATAAAGCACCATACCAATCTTTTTCAGCCACATAGCCTGCTGTTGCAGGAACTTCTGCTTCACCTTGCGACATTATGTATATTGCATTATAATCATAATGTTGGAATAATGCATAATATTGAGATGTACCATCTGTCAACAAGATATTCCATGTGTACATGTGGATTTGATTATCTTCTGACAAAATTTTACCTACATTTTTCAATGTTGGGAAATCATACCAAAAATCGTCAGCTTCAAACAATGCATCAATCATTTTATGTTGAATTTGGTTTGCAATTTGAGTTCTTTTTACGTCATCATTAGTCTTCTCAATTTGAGCAAACAAATTTTTGATTTCTCTCTCTATTTTGGCTTGACCAAAAACCAATGTTGTTGCCATTACCGCAACAAGTAGTAAAACAATTTTTTTCATAGTGTATTTTATTTAATTTATAATTCAACATGCATACGCCAGCACCAAATATGGCGTGGATTACTTGGGTCATTAATGCGTTCAGCATCAGGATTAGGGAAACGATTTGCTCCGTCGCAAGCCATATAGTCTTGCCAAGGCAATATTGCCCACATACTTTTACTATTAACGTGCATATTAACAATTTGCTGTGCAAGTTCAGGAGATAAATCTTCTGGAGCTGCCCCACCTTGATGCAAAATATTGTTGTAGAACCATTGTGTATTCTCACGATTTTCGTGCCACCACATGCGCATAGGACTTGTGTCGTGCGTACCTGTACAACAAACCGAGAGATAAGGCACTGCATCAAGATTCACATAGCGTTGTGTAGTCTCTTTAGGCATACGTTGCACTTCGAGCGAAAGTATTTGCAATTGTCCCATCACATCAGGCACACATGCAGGCACCATACCCAAGTCTTCACCACATACTAACATATCGGTCGTATTCAACAAAGCTGGCAATTTGCGCATAGCCTCATAGCTCCATTGATTAGTGTGACGATGATAGAAATATTCGTCGTGGATGCGTTGGATACACCATTTTTCATGGTCAGATAATTCAGCAAACGATTGCGATTTCATCACGTTAATGCGTGGATGATAATACCCTACATTTGCGCGGTCTTCGATGAAAATCACTTCGCAATAGAGCGACAACAATTTATCAAGAATATCACGATATTTAGGTAATAAACCATTGCGCACGAAGCTATCTTCCAACTTGCGTTGTGTGTCGTATTCAGGTTTGAACACATAACGATCGTGACTGCGATTATTGAAATATGCAGCTATAATCTCTTCTGTGTTTTCCGCGAATAGACTATATAAATTATGTTTTGTTACATACGGTATTGTATAACGGTCACGGTCGAACCAAAAACCATAGTGTTCTATTTCTGAGACAGACAAAGGCATAGAAGGATTAAAATAGCCTAATAATCCCCATACACAATCGGTAGGAATTTCCCAAATACGGAAGAAACCAAGTATATGGTCGATACGGAAAGCATCAAAATAGCGACCCATATTTTGGAAACGCGACATCCACCACGCATATTTATCTTTAGCCATCTCAGCCCAATTATAAGTTGGGAAACCCCAGTTCTGACCAGTCACCGAGAAGTCGTCAGGTGGCGCACCAGCTTGTTTATCGAGATTGAAGAGTCGAGGATTCACCCACGCATCGACACTTGTAGCACTGATGCCGATAGGCAAGTCACCTTTTACTACTACCCCTTTAGAATGGAGATATTTGATAGCCTCACAAAGTTGCGCATCAAGCGAGAATTGAATGAAATAATACAACTCTACAGCCTTTTTGTTTTTCTTGATAAACGCCTCACGTTTAGCTTCAGAATATTCGGCATATTCGCCCCATTCCGCATAGTTATCTGTATTATATTTATCTCTTAAGCAAGAGAATACAGCATAATCTTTCAACCAATGAGCATTATCTTTAACAAAAACTTTAAACTCTTTAGTAGCAACAATTTCGTCATATTTTTCAGCAAAAATATCACGAATATAGTTCCATTTGAGTTCGTTTACAGCTGAATAGTTGATAGCAGATAACTCGTTAAGTTCTTTAGCCTTAGCGCGATACTCTTTCATCTTCGAAGAGCTATCCAATTTGCCCAACGCCTCCATGTTGAGATACATAGGATGCAACGCATACACCGAGTTTGCACGATATGGATACGAATCTAAATCGGTATGTGTCGATGTTGTGTCGTTAATCGGGAGTATTTGAATTAACTTCTGACCACGAGCAACAGCCCAATCAGCCATACGTTTCAAATCTAAGAATTCGCCTACACCCCAACCTTTTTTGCTACGTAACGAGAATACTGGTATTGCAACGCCTGTGCCATGCCAATTATAGTCGATACGTATCGAATTAGAGAACACTTTCGTTCCTGAGACCAATGGCATACGGCGATTCTCACCCAACTCCCATTTCACCACTGCACCTGTTGCACGGTCATATATCACAAATTTGTATTCGGCATGAGTGAGATATGCGTCGGCAGGCAATTTTATCCACCACCAGCCACCTGCCGAAGGTGTCAATGCCACTTTACGCGACTCGTCCCAATTACCTAAAAACTCCTGATTACCAAGCATTGCTACCCCTTGCTCAGGTAATACACCTGGAGCATTAAGCATCAACAACACCTCACTTTTTTTCAATCGAGGCAATGCTTTTTCATCTTTTTGACGCATAATGCAATCGGTAAACGCTTTCGTTTCAAAAATCGAGCGCACTTCTCGATGTCCAAACTCATCTTCGACCTCAATATCACCTTCATGAGTAGGTAAATAGCGATATTTAGGTGAATCTAACACCTGAGTATCATCGACATTCACTAATACATATTGATAGCATATTGCCTTTGATTTAGGTAGTTCAAGTTCAGCAGTCCAAACCGCATTATGATAATACGACATGGCATGCATCTCACTACCTATTTTTATATATAAATTCTGTCCAAATTTAGTCGGACAATACAATCTAAATGTTATCATATTCTATCCTCCGCATTTTGAGTATCCGCAGTTGCTACAAACGAGGCAACCTTCTTTCATCACGATTGTGTGTTGATGACATTCAGGACACTCCATCGACGCCATTTGTGTACCGTCAGGGATATATTTCTTCAATGCGCGTTCCACACCTGCTTTCCAAGTGTTGATTGACTCGCTATCCAACTGAAGACTACCCACCAATTTCACAACTTGGTCAATAGGCATACCATAGCGCAACACACCCGAAATCAATTTTGCATAGTTCCAATACTCTTTATCGAATTTGTGCGAAAGTCCTTCGACTGTAGTCTTATAACCACGAGTATTCTTATATTGGAAGTCGTAGCGACGATTACCCTCTTCATCTTCTGTCTTGATAATCTTACCCTCTGTTACAGATTTTGGCAACAAAATACCCTCTTCATCGTCTGCAATACCTGTAAAGATTTCATAAGGACGACCATCTTTCAAACCTACAAATGCAATCCATTTCTCTTTTTTATTCTGGAATCGCACAATATCACAATTCAACTCTTTTGGACGTTCGTACTCTGACATAGAGAAGCATACGCAACGTTTTTCATCTTTCTTCTCTTCATCTTTTTTCGATACCGACACTAATACACCCGAACGAGAACCATCGCGATAAATAGTACATCCTTTGCAACCAGATTTCCATGCCTCGAGATACAATTGCGATACCAACTCCTCTGTTGCTGTAGCAGGCAAGTTGATAGTTACACTGATGCTGTGGTCAACCCATTTCTGTACACGACCTTGCATCTTCACTTTTTGCAACCAGTCAATATCGTTAGATGTTGCTTTATAATAAGGTGAACGAGCAATAATCTCATCCAACTCCTCTTGTGTATAGTTTTTCTCTGTGTCAATACCATTCACGCGCATCCATTCTGCGAATTTGTGGTGGAACACAATATATTCTTCGAATGCATCACCTTCTGGGTCAATAAAGTCAACACGCACATTCACATCGTTAGGGTTTACCTTACGACGACGTTTATACACAGGCATAAATGTAGGCTCAATACCCGAAGTTGTCTGTGTCATGATACTTGTAGTACCTGTTGGCGCAATAGTCAAACATGCAATATTACGACGACCATATTTAACCATCTCTTCATACAACGCTGCATCTTGCGATTTAATACGAGCTACGAATGGATTATTTTCCTCACGTTTAGCATCATATACTTCAAACGCACCACGCTCTTTTGCCATCTGAACACTCGAACGATATGCTTCAACAGCTATCACGCTATGCACTTTTTCCGAAAATTCTGTAGCCTCCTCAGTTCCATAACGCAATCCCAATGCAGCCAACATATCGCCTTCGGCTGTTACACCTACACCTGTACGACGACCTTTCAATGTTTTGTGCATAATCTTTTCCCACAATTCATATTCAGTGCGTTTCACGATGTTGTCCTCTGGATCTGATTGTATCTTTTCAAGTATCTTTTCAATTTTCTCAATTTCGAGGTCGATAATATCGTCCATGATACGTTGAGCCAAACCTACGTGTTTGCGGAACAAGTCGAAATTGAAACGAGCCTCCGCAGTAAATGGATTTTCTACGTATGAATATAAGTTGATAGCCAACAAACGACAACTGTCGTAAGGGCACAAAGGAATTTCGCCACAAGGGTTAGTCGAAACAGTGCGATAACCAAGGTCGGCGTAACAATCAGGCACCGACTCACGCAAAATAGTATCCCAAAACAATACTCCCGGCTCAGCACTACTCCATGCGTTGTGAATAATCTTGTCCCACAAAGCCTTAGCACTCACCTTTTGAGTCACCATTGGTTCTTTCGAATACACAGGGTATTGTTGCATATATTCCTCTTCGCTCTCAACAGCACGCATAAAGTCATCATCAATCTTCACCGACACATTCGCGCCTGTAACCTTACCTTGCACCATTTTAGCATCAATGAATTTCTCAGAGTCAGGGTGTTTAATGGCCACCGACAACATCAATGCACCACGACGACCACCTTGAGCCACCTCGCGAGTCGAATTCGAATAACGTTCCATGAATGGCACGATACCTGTTGATGTTAACGCCGAGTTCTTCACAGGCGAACGTTCAGGACGAATATGGCACAAATCATGTCCCACGCCACCAGGACGTTTCATCAATTGCACTTGCTCCTCATCTATCTTGAAGATACCACCATACGAGTCAGCCAAGCCATCCACGCCAATCACGAAGCAATTAGACAACGACGATACCTGAAAGTTGTTACCAATACCCGTCATCGGACTACCCTGTGGCACAATATAACGGAAGTGGTCGAACAAGTCAAACAACTCCTGTGCGCTGAGCGGATTAGGATACTTACCCTCGATGCGCGCAATCTCATTAGCCAAACGCCAGTGCATATCCTCTGGCGTACGTTCATACAAATTGCCTTGCGAATCCTTCAAGGCATACTTATTTACCCATACTTGAGCAGCCAACTCATCGCCACCAAAGTACTCTTTCGAAGCCACACGAGCCTCTTCTTCATTGATTTTTATCTGTTCCACGGTATATCTTAATGTTTAGTTATTAGTTATTAGTTATTAGTTGTTAGTTAATAGTTAGGAGTGAAAAGTAGAGAATAAATAATAAAAAATAAGAAATTTTATTACTAAATTAATTACTAATTACTCTTTAATCTCTCAACTTTCAACTTTCACATTTTAGATATCTTTTTGTAAATCATTTTCAAAAAAGTTTTCCAAAACCGCACACTTCGCATTATAAAACACCTTGCAAAAATACTATTTTTTTATAACATAACAAAAGAAAAAACAACTTTTTTTCACAAAAGTTACTAACACCCCAATAACCCCGATAAACACTATAAAACTCAAAACACACTCACCTATGTATATTATTTCACCTGTAAAAAATAAAGGTTTACATGGACTAACTAAAACTAACTATAAAACAACAAAAAAAGCAGTCATCTTTATTAGATAACTGCTTAATTTTCTCTAGTGGTGCCACCAGGAATCGAACCGGGGACACAAGGATTTTCAGTCCTTTGCTCTACCAACTGAGCTATGGCACCATTATAAAGTTGAAAGTTGAGAGTTGAAAGTTGAAAAAACATTCGGCATTTACTAACGATCCAACTCCTCAATTTTAACGGATGCAAAGGTACGACATTTATTTGATATATGCAAGTTTTTAGAGGAGTATTTTTGCTCAATGGATTAAGTATTTATATATCAAATGTGTTTACTCTTCATAAAGAAGATATTTGGCTCTTTTTTGACGGAAATTCTTTACATCATCCTGCCACATTGCTGATATTTCATCGGCTGTTTTTCCTGATTTTATCATTTTACGCACCCAATCTACTCCAATTAACTTCTCAAAAAACGGACGGAAGAAATGGTCGCCAAGATGTAAATTATTATACGCATCAATCAAATAAGTAAGGTCAACACCACGACTAAATATCATATCGAGAGATGGCTCTACACTAAGGTCAACGCCCCAACATTTCAAATCTTGTTGCGGTGGAGTTTTTGCTCCAAAACGAGATGTAGGCGTAAAACTATAATCATACCCCAACATATTTGGATGTCCATAGCATTGGAATGGATAGTCGGTTCCACGTCCAAGACTAACAGGCGTAGCTTCGAAGTAACACATTGCTGGATATAAATAAACACTTCGCATGTTTGGTAGGTTAGGCGATGGTGCTATTGACAACTGATATAGAGTTTGATGAGTATAGTTTTCACAAGTAATCACAGTAATATTACACTGCGTCGAATCAGGCAACCAACCCTCACCATTGACCATGTGAGCTATTTCGCCAAGAGTCATTCCATGCACCACAGGCACAGGCAAATAACCCACTGCCGAACGATATTTCATATCAAGAATTGGTCCATCTACATAATGTCCATTAGGATTTGGACGGTCGAGAATAATCATCTGCACATCATGTTTGGCGCACGCCTCCATCATCTTAACCATCGTAGTTAGATAAGTATAATAACGCAAGCCAACATCTTGAAGATCAAACAAAACAACATCCAACAACGCCATAATCGAATCACTTGGACGACCAGTATTGCCATCATAAAGCGAACGCACCATAATGCCTGTTTGCTCATCTACTCCACTCGACACCTTCTCGCCGGCATCGGCAGTACCACGAAATCCATGTTCTGGCGCAAACACACACTCTATATTTATGTTTTGAGTTGCAAGAAAATCGACAAGATGCGTGTTACCATTTAAGTTATAACGACGTACATCTTTTCTTTTAAAAACACCAGTATTAATATAACTCGCCTTATGCGCAACTATGCCAACACGTTTTTCTTGCAACAACGGAAGATATTGATCTATACGATCTGCACCACAACGTACTATTTGACAATGCACAATACTCAATGCACAATTCACAATTAATAATAGTAGTAATATTTTCTTCATATATCATATATATGTCCCACAAATCTCACAAATTTACTCAAATCATTATTTGTAAATATTTGTATAATTTGTGGGAAATTAATTTACAAATCACGAATAAGTATTTTAGAACTTTCGGCAGTTATTGTCTCTTGAAGTATTTCAAGTTTTTGCCATATTTCTTGAAATGCACCATTATCTGTTATCTTAAAGTTCTCTGAACCGAGACGATTAATGCGGTCTAACACTAAATGCACAGTAATAAGATTAACATCCAAAGCTGGTTGATAGAATCGCTCGGCGTTTTGTTCTATATATATTTCTGATATAATATTTGTGTCAACCAACAATTTCAAATGGTCATGCACAAGGCGAATAGGTATATTATAATCAACTGCTATTTGATTCGCAGATATTGGTTCTTGAGCTTGACAAAAACGATTGATAATAATCTTCAACACCACAAAAAGTGTATAATCTTTGTATCGACGAGAAATATTTTTAGTATCGCTCTCAAAACTAAAGTTCATAAGATTCTGACTCACATAACACAACTCTGCTCCATAAAGCACTATAAGCCAAGATATTTGTAACCAAAACAACAACAACGGAATAGCTGCAAAACTACCATATACAGCATTGTATTGCGCAAGAGAAATCTGTCCGTTGACATAAAGAAATTGAAGTGCAAGAAAAGCTGTACCCGTAACTACTCCAGCCAACATTGCATCCGAAATTTTTACTTTAGTGTTAGGTATAATAAGGAATATAAGCGTAAACAATACCCAATAAATAACAAATGGCGCAAGTTGCACAAGGAATTGATAGATAGGAATCAAAAACGAACCAACGGATGACTGCGCAATAATTTCGACATACGCATCTACTTTTGCGCTCAATCCACTCGAAACCACAATAAGTATAGGCACAACGATGAGCATTGTAATATAAGTAGTAAATTGACGCACAATCGAGCGATTTTTCTTTACATTCCAAATATCATTAAAATTAATCTCTATCTGACGGAACATATTCAACACTGCCCACAACAAAAGTCCAATACCAAAACCCACAAACAAACCTCCTTGTGTTTGAGCAAGATAATTATTGACAAATCCCATTACAATCGTTGTAATTTCAGGATTATCTCCAATCAACTTATTCACAAATTCCTCAATAGATTCTGCAAATCCAAAACCTTTACCTACAGCAAGAAACAAAGCAAATATTGGCACAATCGCCAACATAGTGTAATAAGTCAATGCAGATGCCTTAATAATGAGGTCATCTTCAATAAATCCTCGTACAGAAAGTATGAGTTTTTTGAGTAAACGCACCAAAAATCGCATCGTATTACTCAATTCTTTTTCTGTTACACGAAATATGTCATGCAAAAGGAAATCAATCAACCACGAAATCCTTTCACCAAAAGTCTTTTTTTGTTTCATATTGTATTATGAATTTAAACAAAAGTACAAATTCTATTTTTGTAAGTTTACAATCTGATGTTTAATCTTTTAAATTTTATAATGATAACTATCTTTTTAAGTACAAGCCTTAAATTTATGTAGTATGCACTTAAAAAATAAATAAAGAACCAAATAAACTTGATAATAATCAATAAACTAATTATCCCCCCAAAAAATAATTTGTACTTATGTTAATATATAAATAATCAAAAAAATAATAGTAGGACTATAAGCCGGGTTTTGTGCTATTCTGAACGAATAGTGCTTGTCATTTATCTACTACACCTGTCACCAGATGTCTCTATCGTTCTACCCTCCAACGATAATCGGGCGAGCAACCCTAACATGACGTTGGTATACTTGAACTTTCAACCCATAAGTTGTACTGACCCAAATGTGTTGCCACACTGGCGGTAGGCTCTTACCCTACCTTTTCACCCTTACCCCTTATCAATTCATAATGCACAATTAATAATTCATAATTAAATATGAAAGATAAATTAGTTCATCACAAACCTACCAGTTAAGAGGCGGTTATTTTCTGTTACAATAGCTTGAACCTCACGGCCCACTTCCCGTTAAGAAGTATGGTGCTCTGTGTTGCCCGGACTTTCCTCTTCAGCCTCGAATGGCTGCAGCGACAAGCCGTCCTACTATTATTATATTAAATATTTAGTAACGAGTAACATTTTTTTAATACTTAATGGTTAACCCCCTCCGCCTACGGCTCGTCCCCCTAAAACAGGGGGACAATATCGGGATATTGTACAGTTTTAGTTTCACTCGTTAATTATTCTGTAATTTCTTCAAAATTGAATATGCTTTGTATATGCCCAATTCGCCTGCTTTTGAGAGGTCGGAAATGGCTTTATCTCGTTGATTTAGCAATAGATATGTCAACGCACGATTGAAATAGGCTTCGCTAAAATCGTCTTCTAATTCAATGGCTTTAGTGTAATTTACCACCGCTGCTTGATAATCTTTTTGATGAGCTAATAAGTTAGCTCGATTATACCACACAAACGCAAAATCAGGAGCCAATTCTATCACTTTATCATAATCACGCATAATCATTTCGTATTCGTAACGATATGTATCTTGCGTATTTGCGTTTTCGGCATTTTCGTTATTTACACTGAATTCCAATTTCTTATAACGAATATTAGCACGCGAAAAATACGCCAACGCATTTTGCCCATCAATATATATTGCTTTAGAAAAGTCTACAATAGCGTTACTAAAATCCTGTACCAAAGCATAATCATACGCACGCGCAAGATAAAGATTTGCCTCATTCATTCTTCCTGCTATAATCGACGACAATTCATCTATCGATGCAAAATGGTATGCAATCATACCTTCTGACAATTTAATTTCGTCGCTAACCAAATAAGCAGGTGCACGCAACACCCTCGCTTCATTCAATCGCTGCAACAACTCAGGATTATAACGCTCTATTGGTAAATCGTTATTTGGTTTCTGATAATAAGTAAGCACTATATTTGGCTGATTATTAAGTGCTACTGCCTGATTTTGCACATATCCACGTATTCCCTCTTTGCTACCATCCGAGTCGGCATTCGAAGCAAATAACTGTGCTATACCCTTAATCACCGACTCATCATCCACATCTACAGCCATTTTTGCTGATGTATCTATATCATCCTCATTATTCTCATCTTGTGAATTTTTGTGATTCTCTTTTATCTTATAAGCATTATCTCTATCAATAAACGCCTTTTTTGCGTTACCCAATCTATCATACATCTCTGCACGAGCATATAGCGCAGTTATAAAATTAGGATGTCGTTCAATTATTTTCGTAAAATCATCTATTGCCTCACGATTATTGCCAAGATGCGCATTGATTATCGCACGCTGATACAATGCCTCCGACATCTTTGGGTCAAGCTCAAGTATTTTGTCCAAATCATCAACCGCACTATGATAATCCCCTACCTCATTGCGCAACAATGCTCTATTAAACAATGCTCCAACATTCGCCGAATCCAACTCAATTGCCTTATCATAATCTGCCAATGCTTGACGATATTTATGCTTTTCGTAATTCAAGATACCACGATTGATATAAACATTCGGATTACGAGTTTTCAATATAATTGACTGATTATAATCCTCTAACGCCTCATCTCGCTTCTCCATTATTATATTCAACAACGCACGCGCACCCCATGCCTCTGGATTATGTTTGTCTATCTCAACCAAATGGTCAAACGTACCAAACGCCCCTACTGTATCTTTATTCATCAGTTGCAATCTACCCTTTTCGAATTGCAATTCAGTCGCTTTAGGCGAACGACGAATAAGAAATTCTATATCTAAAAGAGCCTCTTCGTAGCGTTCTTGTTCATCATACGCCTCAATCCTATTAATAATATAAATCGCATTATCTGGAGCATGCACAAGCGCATTATTGAAATCAGCAATAGCCTCATCCCACTTACCTAAACGCTTTTTAGAAAATCCACGAGCATAATATGCCATGTGTATGAAGGGATTACGCTCTATTACAATATCCAAATCAGCCTCAGCACCCACATAATCTTCCAACTGAATCTTTGCTATCGCACGAAAATAATAAGGGTCTATTAAATAAGGTTTTGCCTTAATCACCTGATTAAAATACTGAATCGACAATACATAATCCTCAAAATACAACGCATTACGCCCAATCGAAGTCAATCGATCGGTATTGAGTTGAGCATTTGATATTAGACTCAACATGCATAATATTATGATTAGGATTTTACGCATCTATAATCTGCACTCTGTTATCTGTAATCTGTACTTTAACTAAGTGTTTTTAACACACTTTGTATTTTCTCGCGTGTTGTAGTCTTAGTTGGCACAAGTGGCAAACGCAACACGTTATTTATCAATCCCATACACGACAATACACTCTTAACACCTGCTGGATTACCATCCACAAACAACAACTCTATCATCTCCACAAAACTATAATGTATTCTACGCGCTCCCTCTAAATCACCTCTCAATGCCAAACGCACCATGCGCGAAAACTCTTTCGGAAACGCATTACCTACCACCGAGATAACTCCCACAGCACCAAGTGTTATCAATGGGAATGTAATACCATCATCGCCCGAAATCACCATAAAGTTAGCAGGCTTATTCTTGATAATATCGTCAATTTGTTTGAAATTACCCGATGCCTCTTTAATAGCCACTATATTTTGGAAATCGTGAGCCAAACGTAGCGTAGTCTCTGCCGAAATATTTGCACCTGTTCGCCCTGGCACATTATAAATAATGATAGGCATATAAGTACTTTCGGCTATAGTTTTATAGTGCTGATACAAACCCTCTTGCGATGGTTTATTGTAGTAAGGCGACACACTAAGTATAGCATCAATATTAGTGAAATCTGTTTTACGTATCTGCTCTACTACGCCCATTGTATTATTACCGCCAATACCCAACACGATAGGCACGCGACCTGCATTCACACGCACTACGGTATCAATTATCTGACGCTTTTCGTCATCATTTAGCGTAGGAGTTTCACCTGTCGTACCAAGCACCACTAAATAGTCAGTACCATTACGCAACTGAAATTCTACCAATCTTTCGAGTGCTTCATAATCCACACTCATATCCTCTTTGAACGGCGTGACCAACGCCACACCCATTCCTACCAATTTATTTGAAAAATTCATATTTCATTTAATGCATAATTCATAATGCATAATTCATAATTAACCTTTCGGCTACTACTAAATTAACAATAAAAAAAGTAACCATAATTATGAATTGTGAATTATGAATTGTGAATTGATTTAACTGCTTTCACTTTATACCCTGCTTTACGTAGTAGGTTAATCAATCCGTCATTACCTGGCAAATGCAATGCGCCTACTGCAATAAAGCAAGCCTCTTGTTTTATCTTTTCTTCTATCTTAGGCAACCAATCACGATTGCGCTCATCTACAAGCAAAAACTTCTCTGCCTCTGTCATATCTTCCGCCTCAATCAACATATCATACAACCCATCTAAATCGCCTTTCACATACAACGAATCCAATTTTGCGCTTTCTATAATTATGTTATTCGTATTGCGAATAGTCTCTACAAGTATTTCTGCCTGCCGTTCGATAGGTATTGAACGTAACAACATCTTCAATTGGTCATCTACAGTCTCTAATCCATACACTGCCTTACCCAATTCCGAACCTACCACTTGAAAGTAAGAATCCATCGCCATATCTCCCGCTTGCGATTTCAAGATTCGCTCACGCACAGTCATTTCATATATCAATGCAGTTACATTCGGACGCATATATTGCACATTTGCCAATGTCAAACCCAACTCTGCTTGCAATGCCGAATCAATTAAAGTCTCCTCTTCTGGTGTCAACAATTTGAATATACTCTCTTCCATCTTCGATGCCGCAAGTATCTGACGTTGCATCTCCTCTGGATTATCATCGACAAATTCACCTATCACGGCATTACAATCATTAAAAGCACGAAAAACACCCTCTATCTTTGTTGCTGTCTCAACTGGCACCATGTGGTGCGTTCCAAACAAATAACTCGACTTCTCTAATCCTCCTCCCGAAATCTCATACAACAACTGCGCATTTATGCTAATGCACAATGCACAACTCAACACCCACAATAATATTATTCGTTTCATATTTTTATTCGTAGTAAGTAATAAGTCGTAAGTAGAAAGAGCCATTCGGCACTAAACCAATCGTGAAAACTAAAGTCTTACGACTTACTACTTTCTACTTATTACTAATATTTATTTTATCATTTTCAAATAACGCACAATTTGTTCTCCCAATTTACCGATAAAATTGTAATCGGTGCGAGGCATACCTGTTTTTGCATCAACAGGATGCGGAGGCATCTCTATCACAAAGTCATACAAGCTATTATCACCACAACTTTTACCACAACGAAAATCGCTTTTAGCCTGCAACAACACATATTTCAATGGCAAACAATCCGTTTCTGTTAAATCTATCACCACGTCAAACTGAGCTTTCACAGGTTGCATAAATTCCTCTTTAGGACATTTCAACCAATTCACTTGACTGCGGTCAAATACTACCCAATGCTCAAGTGTTGCAGTATCGGCTTTCTTTTTATCAACATAACAACATGCCACCACTTTCTTTCCCTCCGCTTGCAATGTTTTCACAAATGCACGAGCCTCAGCATTCTTTTCTTGAAAATCACTTTCGAATAATACCAATATCGTGTGAATACTATCCCACGAACGATAACACGACATCCTTGCCGCCTTCTTCATCGCTCTATTAAAAAAATATTGTCTTATTCTCTTTAACATGGATATGTTACATTAATTGTTAATTCTTAATTATTAATTAGCTGAAGAAACTCGGTTTCTGATATAATCTTCACGCCAAGTTTTTCTGCTTTTTCCAATTTCGCAGGTCCCATATTTGCTCCTGCCAATAGCAACGAGGTTTTCGACGTAACACCACTACCATTCTTTCCGCCATGCGCCTCAATCATAGCCTTATACTCATCGCGTGAATGATGCTCAAACGTACCACTTATCACCACAGTCAACCCTTCTAATTTATTTGACAACTCTGCTCGAGCAACCTTTCCTTCCATTTTGACTCCAAAAGAAGCCAAACGTTCAACGAGCTGTATATTTCGCATATCATCAAAATAGCTGATAATACTATCTGCTATCCTTTCGCCTATCTCATCTACTGCCATAAGTTCCTCACGCTTAGCTATCGACAACGCTTGCATCGACCCAAACGCAGTAGCCAATTTCTTAGCCACTGTCTCACCTACATAACGTATTCCAAGCGCAAATAGTACACGCTCAAATGGCACTTCTTTTGATTTTTCTACTGCATCAACTATATTTTGAGCCGACTTCTCGCCTAAACGGTCCATACGCGCCAATTTACCAATGGTCAAAGTATATAAATCTGCCACATCATGTATCAAACCACGGTCATACAACATCGCAATAGTCTCACTTCCCAACCCATCTATATTCATTGCCTTACGCGAAACGAAGTGCTCAAGCTTACCTTTTTGTTGAGGCGGACAATCTGTCTCGTTCGGACAATAATGCGCTGCTTCTCCCTCTACACGCACCAATTCAGTGCCACACTCAGGACATTTATCTATAAACACTACACGTTCTGCGCCTTCTTGGCGTTGCGAATTATCTACTTCTGTAATTTTTGGTATTATTTCGCCACCTTTTTCCACATACACCATATCTCCAATATGCAAATCGAGTGCCTCAATAATATCGGCATTATGCAACGAAGCTCGTCTTACAACCGTACCCGACAACTGCACTGGCTCAAGGTTTGCCACAGGCGTAATTGCTCCCGTGCGACCAACCTGATACGACACCGAATTCAAACGAGTCAATGCTCTTTCTGCCTGAAATTTATATGCTATAGCCCAACGAGGCGATTTTGCCGTAAAACCAAGATTCTTTTGTAAGTTCAAACTGTTTATCTTCAACACAATACCATCCGTAGCCACAGGCAAATTCTTTCGCTCCACATCCCAATAAGCAATAAACTCCATCACCTCATCAATAGATTTACACACCCTCGTAGTATCACTCACAGGCATACCCAACGCTTTAGCCCACTGCAATGCCCCATAATGAGTTGAAAGTTGAGAATCAGCATCTTCTGCTCTATCATCTGTACTCTGTAATCTATCATCTGTAATCTGTACATTATAAATCTGCGCAATCAAATTTCGCTTTGCCACTGTGCGCGAATTTTGCAATTTCAACGTACCTGACGCTGCATTACGTGGATTAGCAAACAATGCCTCGCCATCTCTTTCTCGTTCAGCATTCAAACGCTCAAACTCCTTCCAAGGCAACAAAATCTCCCCACGAAACTCCACACTATCCACTCCTAACTCCTCACTTCTAACTCCTAACTTCAATGGTATATTCTTGATTGTGCGCACATTACGCGTAACATTATCTCCTCTCACTCCATCACCACGAGTCACGGCTCTCACCAATTCTCCATTCTCATACCAAAGCGAAATACTTGTACCATCAAATTTCAATTCACACACAACTTCCACTTCTAATTCCTCATTCCTCATTCCTAATTCTTTCAACGCTCTATTATACCACTCCCTCACCTCACCTTCCGAGTATGTATTACCTAACGACAACATGGGGTATCTATGCTCCACTTGTTCAAAACCGCCATTAGCCAAATCGCTACCCACTCTTTGTGTCGGACTATTTGGGTCGAAACAATCAGGATTTTCCGCCTCCAATTTTATCAATTGGTGCATCAACGCATCAAATTCTTGGTCGCTAATAGTTGGTGCATTCTCCACATAATAGCGATATTCATGTATGCGAATCTCCTCGCGCAAGCGTTCAATCTCTTGTTTCATAATCAATTAAAATAATCTTTCAAACACAATATTTCAAACATACAAAGATAAAAAAAAATATTCAAACACGCAAATACAAAAAATAAATACGAGATATAAAACTCAAAAAAAATCTTATATCTCGTATCTAAATGTATTATATCTATCAAGACTATTTTATTCTAAGTTTATAAACTTCTAACAAACGTTTCAAATCATCAACCTGTTGTTGTATTTGACGACCACGATCTGTATCACGCACCATCATACGCTTAGTATCAAATTCAACTAAGAAACGAGTACCTTTAATATCAACACCCAATTCTATTGCTTTTTGACGCGATTCAAACGGTTCATGTTGAACAAGTTGCATACCATGAGAATTAAATACTAGTGTATAACCTGCAATACCTGTTTCGTCGTGATAAGGACGTGAAAAACCACCATCAATCACAAGCACTTTACCATCGGCACGCACAGGACTCTCACCTTTAATTGTCTTCACTGGCACGTGGCCATTGATAATATGACGATGCTCTCCAATCACACCAAATTCATCAAGAATATAATCACAAACAGTCGAATCATTACGAAGTTTATAATATGGACCTTGATTTTCTTTCTGAGGTGTCTTGTCTGACAATAAATAACGCTCAAAATTAGCCATTTGATGTTTGTCAAACGAAGGCGAATCTGGTCCACACCACCAATACCACATATAGTCAAGCGCAGCAGCATACTCCTCTCTATCGCGACAAGGCAAACATGCAATACGAATCAATTTATCTACCTCATCAAGATAAGCCTTACCTGCAACTTTCTTACCCAACAAATTCACTTCACGGAACGTACCATCCTCATTCATTGGCACTGACGCATGGAACAAAAGATTACCATTGCACACTAAATACATACTACCCTTATCAAGCAACAAACGAAGGTGACTTGCCAATTTATGACTATCTGCAAACGAACGGCAAAGTTTATCCATCACATCACGCTCACCAGGTGTAAGTTCGTATGGATTTTCTTTTGTTACGGTAGGGAAAATAGGGTCTTTCATCTGATATTCTACTCCATCAATCGTAACCACACCTCGTTCTTGGTCAACAAGATGCAAACGATCACGGAACTCCATATTCCATTCTGGATTACGTTGTGTAATAGCATGTTCCAATTTCCATTGAATCACTGAAATTGCTTTATGCATTTGTGAAAGCAAACGTACATTGCGTTCATCATAATTCACATCTGCAAATTTCAATTTAGGAATATATGGCGTACATGGGTCATTTTCGTATGTCTCCATTGCAAATGTTGCAAGTGGCAACATATTGATACCATAACCATCTTCCAATGTATTCAAATTGGCATAACGGAGCGAAAGACGTATTACCGATGCAATACAAGCCTCATTACCTGCTGCAGCTCCCATCCACACTAAATCATGGTTACCCCATTGAATGTCAACATCATGATACTGAGCAATTTGATCAAGAATCAAGTGCGCACCTGGTCCACGGTCATACACATCACCCACAAGGTGAAGACGGTCTATCACAAGACGTTGAATCAACGTACACATCGCAATAATAAACGCATCCGAACGACCATTATCTATAATACTACGTAAAATTGCATGAACGTATGCTGTTTTATTTTCATCATCCTCACTCTCGTGCATCAATTCTTGGATGATATACGAGAAAGTATCAGGAAGTGTTTTACGCACTTTCGAACGTGTATATTTCGATGACACTGCACGACAAACACGCACCAATCGTATCAACGTAATATTATACCATTCATCAAGGTTATCTTCCTCAGCTTTAACTATTTCAAGTCTCTCTTTTGGGTAATAAATAAGAGTACAAAGGTCATGTTTTTCCTTTTCACGAAGTTCTCTACCAAACTCTTCATTCACTTTGCGCACTACTGCTCCACTTGCATTACGAATCACATGGTCAAATGCCTCATGCTCACCATGAATATCCGAAAGAAAGTGTTCTGTACCTTTTGGCAAACTCAAAATAGCTTCAAGATTTATAATCTCTGTAGCCGCTGCTTCAATAGTCGGAAATGACTTACCAAGCAATTCTAAAAATCGTTTTTCCATCGTATTATGTTTTAAGGTATTACTTTTTATCACAATCTATCAATTATATATAGTTTTTCAAAGAGCAAAGTTATACATTTTAATTCATAAAAACAAATATTTACGGTACAGAATTTGATAATATTTCTATGGGACCATATAAAGAAATTATAAGTATAGTTAAAATTATAAAATTTAACACTTACCAACAACTAATAAATATTAAAATGGTTATTTTTAGTTAAAATTTACAACATCTCATTAAACATTTCGTTATCTTTGCACATCAAAACAAACAAAATATAATGTTAAAACAATAAAATTATGAGAAAATTCATGTCAATCACAGCATTTGCCCTTACGATAGTAGCGACAAGTGCACTCACAAGCCTCATTGTAACAAAAAACATCGACATTTTGACTTCCCAAAATGATTCTACAGATGTGAAAATTTCATCTCCTGTATTATTTACTAAATTGAGTAACGACAACACTGCTCGTCCTGCCGATTTCACATATGCTGCCGAAAAATCGGTAGAGGCTGTCGTACACGTGAAAACTAAAATTGACGTCAGCAGTCGCTATTCTATGAATATCGACCCGTTTTTCGACTTCTTCTTTGGTCGTCCTAATCAACCTCGCGAACCTCAATACAGAGAGGGCTCTGGTTCTGGTGTTATCATCTCCACCGATGGCTATATCGTTACCAATAACCACGTTATCGATAATGCATCTACAGTCGAAGTCACCCTCAACGATAAGCGTAAGTTCGATGCGAAAGTCATAGGCACCGACCCTTCTACCGACATTGCTCTACTCAAGATCGAAGCCGATAATCTCCCTATAATCTCGTTTGGCGACTCCGATAGTCTCCACATCGGCGAATGGGTATTGGCTGTAGGCAACCCTTTCAACCTCACTTCTACCGTCACTGCTGGTATCGTCAGTGCCAAAGCCCGCAATATCAATATCTTGAATGCCGAAATGAAAATTGAATCTTTCATCCAAACCGATGCAGCAGTCAATCCAGGCAACTCTGGTGGCGCATTAGTCAATACTCGTGGTGAATTAGTCGGCATTAACACCGCTATTGCCTCTCAAACAGGCTCTTACACTGGCTATTCATTCGCTGTTCCTACCTCTATAGTTAGCAAGGTGGTTGCCGACCTCAAAGAGTATTCTATCGTTCAACGCGCAGTATTAGGCGTACAAATTGCCGATATAACCAACGAACTCGCAAAAGAAAAAAATCTTTCAACTCTCAAAGGTGCCTATATCGCTGCCGTACAAGACAATAGCTCTGCCGCCGATGCTGGTCTCAAAGAGGGCGACATAATCACGGCAATCAACAATCAAACTATCAATTCGGTTGCCGAACTACAAGAACAAGTTAGCCGCTATCGTCCTGGCAACGATATCAAAATCAACTACATTCGCGACAACAAAACCCAATCTGTCATCGTAAAACTCAAAAATCGTTCAGGCAACACCAACGTAGTGAAAATCGCCGATAACAGCATACTCGGTGCCACATTCAAAGAAGTTGACCCTCAAGTAGCCGAAAAATTCCGTCTCAATTCAGGCATCCAAATCGCTACCATCGACCGCAATGGCGCATTAGCCAAAGCTGGCTTGAAAAAAGATTTTATCATCCTCAAAATCAACGGACAACCAATCCGTTCCGAAAAAGACCTTACCACCATAGTCAACCAAACCATCAATGCCGCCGACCACGACCGTGCCCTCTTCATCACAGGAGCCTACACCAACGGACAAATTGCCCATTTTGCAGTAAATTTAGAATAAACAAAAAAAAGAAAAAAACTATTGTATATATCAAAAATATTTTGTAATTTTGCGCGCTTAAATTATATATGTAATAATGAGACAGCTAAAAATTACTAAATCTATTACCAATCGCGAAAGTGCATCGCTCGACAAGTATTTGCAAGAGATTGGTCGTGAAGAACTTATCTCAGTAGATGAAGAAGTAAAGTTGGCTCAACGAATCCGTAAAGGCGACCGTGTAGCATTGGAAAAATTGACACGCTCTAAGCTCCGTTTCGTAGTTTCCGTAGCAAAACAGTACCAAAATCAAGGGTTATCACTACCCGATTTGATTAACGAAGGTAATTTAGGCCTGATTAAGGCAGCCGAGAAATTCGACGAAACTCGTGGTTTCAAATTCATCTCTTACGCCGTATGGTGGATACGTCAATCCATTCTCCAAGCTTTAGCGGAGCAATCGCGTATTGTGCGTTTGCCACTCAACCAAGTGGGTGCGTTGGGTAAAATCAACAAAGCATTATC
>JAZRJN010000092.1:0-5685 GCA_045645785.1 Candidatus Aphodosoma sp.
CGAACAAATAAGCCATATATTACCATCACTTATATTAGCCATCGTAATGGGCACAACAGTAACAACTATAGAAACCAAACTCTCTATGAGTGATGCAATGCAACTGCTACTACAACTTGGAATCGGAGGTCTAACCTACATTGCCCTCGCTTGGGGGTGTCACCTTCAAATAATGGACGACATCGTCAATATGATAAAAGAAAAACTACACAAAATAAAAGGTTGATTACTCATTTTGAGAATCAACCTTTTTTATTATTTCGTGGATGGTGGGCTATGACCTCTTCGCGAAGATAGTTCAAATCGAGATGGGTGTATATCTCAGTGGTTACGAGATTTTCGTGGCCCAACATCATTTGTATCAAACGTAGATTGGCTCCGCCTTCGAGCAGATGTGTTGCGAAAGAATGGCGGAATGTATGCGGACTGATATTCTTCTTAATGCCTGCGCGCTCGGCTAGGTCTTTCACGATGATGAGTATCATCACACGAGTGAGTTTCGCCCCACGACGATTGAGGAAGAGATAATCCTCATTACCTGGCTTAATCGGCAGATGACAACGATCCTGCATCCAAAACTCGATCTGCTTGATAGCCTCATCACTCAGTGGCACAAGGCGTTGTTTACTACCCTTTCCCTCTACCAACATGTATTTTTCATCAATGTGCACATTGCTGAGTTTGAGGTTTATAAGCTCACTCACACGCAAACCTGAACCATAAAGCACCTCAATTATAGCAAGATTGCGCTGTCCTTCGTCTTTTGATAGATCTATCGCATCTTCAAGGCGTTCAATCTCGTCCAACGTAAGCACTTCGGGCAATTTACGAGCTGCCTTTGGGGTTTCGAGCATGAGAGTTGGGTCGGTATCGAGAATATCGTTGTAAATAAGAAATTTATAAAACGATTTAACACCCGAAATCACCCTGCCTTGCGATGTGGCAGAAAGACCCAACTCGCCCAATTCGATGACAAAGTCTATCAAATTTTCGAGCTTCACATCCAATAGGTTTATACCTTTAGAGTCGAGATAATCAGTCAACAGAGCAAGATCGTGAAGATATGCCTCCTTTGAATTCTCCGACAAACCCTTCTCTAACTTAAGCCAATTGGTATATTTACGTATTAAATCAGTTTTATCAAATTGCATAATTAGATACAAAGTAAAAAGTGGCGAACTAAACAATAGTCCGCCACCTTCCATATTTATACATCAATAATTATTTGTTCAAACGGAAACGTTCGTTACCTTCTTTGATGTAGCCAACGATTTGGTTAGCAGCAGCAAGACCAGCGTTGATGTTAGCTTCAGCTGTTTGAGCACCCATTTTCTTAGGAGTACCGAAATAGCGAGCGCCGAATTTTTCAGCCAATTCAGCAGCATTAGCAGGAGCTACGTCAGTAACATATTTGAAGTCAGCGCGGTCTTCCATTAATTTAGCGATACCTTCTTCGTCAATAACTTCTTTACGAGCTGTGTTAACAAGAGTTGCGCCTTTAGGCATTTTGTTAAGGAGTTCGTAGTTGATAGATTTTTTAGTTTGTTCAGTTGCAGGGATGTGCAATGAAACATAGTCAGAAGTTGAATAGAGTTCGTCGATAGAAGCAACTGCTTTAACACCATCAGCCTCGATTCTTTCAGCAGGAACAAATGGGTCAAATGCTTGAACTTTCATACCGAAACCTTGAGCAATTTTAGCAACACGAAGACCTACGTTACCATAAGCGTGGATACCGAGAGTTTTGCCTTTCAATTCAGTACCAGTAGCACCTGAGAATTGAACGCGAGCAGCGTAAACCATCATACCGAGAGCCAATTCAGCTACAGCATCAGAGTTTTGACCTGGAGTGTTCATAGCTACTACGTTATGAGCTGTACAAGCTTCGAGGTCGAGGTTATCAAAACCAGCACCTGCGCGAACTACGATTTTGAGGTTTTTAGCGTGGTCAAGAACTTCTTTAGTAACTTTGTCAGAACGAACAATAAGAGCATCTACATCAGCAACTGCTGCATAGAATTGTTCTACTTCTGTGTATTTTTCGAGAAGAACTACTTCTCCACCTGCAGCTTCTACGATTGATTTAATACCATCTACAGCTGCTTTAGCAAATGGTTTTTCTGTTGCAACAAGAACTTTCATAGTAATGATTATTTATTAATGATTAGTGATTGGTTATTAATAATTAGAATTAAGAGTATGCTCTCCGTATTCATCTGCAAAGGTACAACATTTTTCTGATACCTACAAACTTTTTGATGTAAATAAAAAATACTATTTATTAAGCATTGGAAAAGAAACAATAAACGTCGTTCCTACTCCATATTCAGAAGTATATTCAATGCTACCTTTCGCTTGATCAACCACATTTTTCACAACCATCAAACCAAGTCCCATACCTTTTGTTTTAGTTGTGAAGTTGACAGTAAATATTTTGTCTTTATTCTCCTCTATGATACCTATACCATTATCAGTTACACTAATTAATACGTTCATTACGTTATGATAAATTTTAACAGAAATCTCACCTTTTCTATCATCAGGAATTGCTTGTATAGCATTCTTCAATAGATTATTGAACACATGACCTATCATTTCTTTATCGACCAATACCATAGCAGAATCTAATGTCGAAGAAAAATCAATATTCACATCAGATTCATTATTGCGAAATAAATTTACGGTATAACGCACACTCTCTACAATATTTATCGGCGTTAATGGCGATATTGGTGTTTTTGCAAAGTTAGACAAAGCATCAGTTGTTGTAGTAATACTCTCTATACCTTGCAATAATGCTTTAGCCGACGTATGTACTACTTCTTTATATTCTTGAATATTATCACCACTTTGCATCAATAATCGTTGAGTGAGTAACTGCATTGGAGTCAACGGATTTTTTATTTCATGTGCCATCTGACGTGCCATCTGACGCCATGATGCCTCACGTTCCGACTGCGCTAATTCCTCTACCGACACTGCCAATTTATCAATCATCAAATTATACTGCGCAACTAATTTCGACAACACATCACCCTCTACCATAGGAAAATCAATCTTATCATTATCTCCACCCAATTCTAAAGCACTCATTTTCTTCTCTAATAACGATAATGGTGCCGACAATCTACGCGAAATAATATAACTAATAAATGATGTAACAATCATTGTCAGAAAAAATAAGTTAAATACCAACACAAAAAACAACGTTAAATTACGTTTCAATTTAACTATTTCTGTCTTAGACGACATCATAACATAGACTTGACTATCATTTACATCCTTTAAGATGGCGTATGACCTAACAATTGGAACATCATTAACATCTACAATTCTCGCATAAAATGCTGATGGCATATCAAAAAATGGATTTCCTTTTAAATCCTTAATATTATTTGGAACATCAATCTTATCACCTGACGAAATCAACAAATCACCATACCTATCATACAACGCAATATTTGCTTCCATCATACTTGCCAATCGAGGCACGTCTTCTTCTAAAACAGACTCACAATCTGAACACAAAGAAATATCCGACATCAAATATTCAACCAAAAACTGCATCCTATATTGCTGATTATAACATGCCGTACGCTCATACCTCGTCTTTATCAAAAACGCAGCAACCACAAATACAACAAGCATAGAGGAAACTAAAAACGTGGTCAAAGTCCGTTGAAAACGAGAGAAAAACGACGAAACATTATAAATATTTCTCAAATAAAAAACATAATAACACAAAAACGATATAGCAAGATACAGTGCAAACAAATACGTTAAATTTACCACATAAAGATAAAATGGACTCCATGTCGGCAAACTTGCTAAATAAACATCCCCCTCATAACTATAAACAAAATGCTCAATCCGCTCCCTTATGCGAATATTATTCAACCCCTCCCTATCTATTTTAAAATGATTATACAACGGATAATTAAAATCACCCTCTTTTTCTATAAGTGTAGTTCCCGAATATCTCGCAACACTCCAACCATTATCTATAAAATCCTGCCAATTACCATCGACTCTATAATCATTTACCAACGTATTACTATAACCCACCATCTTATAATCATTCTGCCAATAAACAAACAAAAGTATATTATTCGAAAACAAAAACAATATAAAAACTATATAAATAAAATGAATATACCCACTTCTCAATTTAAAAGCTAAAATATCTATTGAGACAAGCAATAAAGAAAAAAATATCATCAACAAACCAAATTCATCAAAAAAAGGAACAAAAAAGAATGGTATTCCCAAGGCCATAAACCCAAAATCACAAACCACAAGTTCTTTTAATGTAATCCTATCATACATCTTCTTAGATACAGACACACGAAAATATATAAAAAACCAAACCAAAACAAAAATAATAATATAATACCACGCCTCACGCCACGAAATATGATCAAGCTGAAACGGCAACAAATTTATTTCGTCATTCAAATTTGGAAAATAAATAAACGCAATAAAAAGCACAAACAAAAATAATGTTTGCACCTGATTAAACAACATTGAAATAAATTTTATCATAATCTGTTAGTTAAACATATACACTATTTAAAAAATAAACTTTCCTCATGATGATATGGTTCGCCCCTCAAAATAGTCATAGCTCTATATATCTGCTCAACCAAAATAGGACGAATAATCTGATGCGAGAAAGTCATCTTCGATATTGACAAAAACGATTTAGCCTGTTTATATGCCTCAACCGAAAAACCATACGCTCCTCCTATCACAAACACCAATCGCTTTATTCCCGAATTCATGTTCTGCTTATCTATCCAGTATGCAAATTCCGTGCTACTCATCTGTTTTCCCTTATCATCAAGAAAAACAACATAATCATCCGCTCTCAACTGCTTAATAATCAACTCTCCTTCCTTCTGTCTAAGTTGCGTAATATCCATATTTTTTGCATTCTTAACATCCGCAACTTCAATCACCTCTATAGGCATATAATGCGCAATTCGCTGAACATACGTATCAATTGCTTTACCAATATAATCGGTTGAAGTCTTTCCAACCCAAATAATTGCAAGTTTCATAATCTTAAAATTTTTCAACAAAGATAAATAAATTTATTCAAACAAACAAATATTTTTTCACCAAATCAAAAAATAGCATCGCATTTTCACTTTTAGAAAACTTTTTTAATCTACATAAAAATCAAACCACTAAAAATCAATAATATAAAAAATATTTTAGAAAACTTTTTATTTTTTATTATTTTTAATATTGTCTGTTTCGGAGAATTTTTATAACTTTGTTGTCGCTTGCGATTTTCGATAGTGGCACACATTTTCAAATACTTAATGCGATATCGAACATCAAAAAGCACATAAAACCCGAAAAATTCAGAAATACAAATTATATAGTCAAACGCAAATTACCACAAATTAACCATAAATTGTTACTCTCTATTAACGGATAAAATGATAATTTACGTAAAAAACATAAATTACCATAAATTAGCCATAAATTACGACTCTTCATTAACGGATAATTTACGGTAATTTACGTTTACAAAAAAAAAATAACGTCATGATTCAAACAGTAGTCAAAAGAGATGGTCGTATCGTTGGTTTCAACGAGGAAAAAATTAAAGCTGCAATCCGTAAGGCAATGATGAGCACCGATATGGGTGAGGACGATGCATTGCTTTGCCAAATT
>JAZRJN010000093.1:0-7033 GCA_045645785.1 Candidatus Aphodosoma sp.
TTACCTTTCTTTTGTTTTTCGAGCAATTTGCGTTTACGAGAGATGTCACCACCATAACATTTTGCAGTAACATCTTTACGAACCGCCTTTACTGTTTCGCGAGCAATAATCTTCGCGCCGATTGCAGCCTGAATTGCAATATCGAATTGTTGGCGAGGGATGAGCTCTTGAAGTTTCTCACACATACGACGACCGAGAGTGTAGGCATTGTCGAAGTGGATTAGAGAAGAGAGAGCATCGACAGATTCGCCATTGAGAAGAATATCGAGTTTTACCAATTTAGATGGACGGAAGCCATTCATGTGGTAGTCGAAAGAGGCATAACCTTTTGAAATAGATTTGAGTTTGTCATAGAAGTCGAAGACGATTTCGCCGAGGGGCATATCGTAGATGAGTTCTACGCGGTTGCCTGATACATATTCTTGTTTGACTAATTCGCCACGTTTGCCAAGGCAAAGGGTCATGATTTGACCAATATAATCAGTTTTAGTGATTACAGAGGCGCGGATATATGGTTCTTCGATATGGTCGATTTCGGTAATTTCAGGTAAGCCAGAAGGGTTGTGAACTTCAAGGCAAGCACCTTTGTTGGTGAATACTTTATATGAAACGTTAGGCACAGTGGTGATAACGTTCATATCGAATTCGCGGTCAAGGCGTTCTTGCACGATTTCCATGTGAAGCATACCGAGGAAGCCACAACGGAAACCGAAACCGAGAGCGGCAGATGATTCAGGTTCGAAAGTAAGAGAAGCGTCGTTGAGTTGAAGTTTCTCGAGAGAAGCACGAAGGTCTTCGAAATCTTCAGTTTCGATAGGATAAACACCAGCAAAGACCATAGGTTTAACCTCTTCGAATCCATCAATAGCATCATCGCAAGGGCGTTTTACGTGAGT
Source organism: Candidatus Aphodosoma sp. (assembly GCA_045645785.1). GTDB lineage: Bacteria > Bacteroidota > Bacteroidia > Bacteroidales > Paludibacteraceae > Aphodosoma. The sequence continues at coordinate 897 of JAZRJN010000093.1, forward strand.
GATAGTATCACCAACTTTTACCTCTTTAGATGTTTTGATACCCGAAATGATGTAGCCTACGTTACCAGCAGAGAGCTCTTTTTGAGGAACCATGTCGAGTTTGAGGATACCGATTTCGTTGGCTTCGTATTCTTTTCCTGTATTTACAAATTTAACTAAATCGTTAGGTTTGATAGTTCCGTTAATGATTTTGAAATAAGCAATAATACCACGGAAAGAGTTGAATACAGAGTCGAAAATAAGGCATTGAAGAGGCGCGTTAGGGTCGCCTTCAGGGGCTGGGATGCGTTCTACGATAGCTTGTAGAATTTCTTCGATACCCATGCCTGTTTTGCCTGAGGCACGTATAATTTCTTCGCGTTTGCAACCAAGGAGCTCTACGATTTGGTCTTCCACCTCTTCGGGCATAGCATTGTGCATGTCCATTTTGTTCATTACAGGAATGATTTTGAGGTCGTTCTCGATTGCCATGTAGAGGTTAGAGATTGTTTGAGCTTGAATACCTTGAGTGGCATCGACAATCAAAAGAGCACCTTCGCATGCTGCGATAGAACGAGAAACTTCGTAAGAGAAGTCGACGTGTCCAGGAGTATCAATTAAGTTGAGAGTATATTCTTCGTTGTTGTATTTGTATTTCATTTGGATAGCGTGCGATTTGATGGTGATACCGCGTTCGCGTTCCAAATCCATATCGTCTAATACTTGTGCTTGGAGGTCTCGAGCTTCAACAGTTTGAGTGTACTCCAATAGTCTGTCGGCCAAGGTACTTTTACCATGGTCGATATGGGCTATAATGCAAAAGTTTCTGATTTTTTTCATATATAATTTTAAGACTTGCTATTTTTACAAATTAGATGCAAAGTTACAAAAAAAACTTTAAATAATTATGTTTGTTAACGTAAAAATTCTACTTTTTTATTCGGCAGATAAGGAGTCCAAGTATGGTGAGGGCACCGTTGAGGAGGAGGATTTCGAAGCCGAATTTGTACCCACAGAGGAGTTCGACTGAGTAGCGGTCGATGAGTATGGTGGCGATGATTGAGAGTGTGGCTACGAGGGGCACGAGGCGGTCGCGGATGTTCCATTTAGTGAACATACCAACGACGAAGAGTCCGAGCAATGGACCATAGGTGTAGCCTGCGAATTTGAATATGGCATTGACTACGCTGTCGTCGTTGAAAAGGTTGAAAAGGATGACGATGCCTGCAAGTAGGGCAGCCATAGCGGTGTGGACAAGTACGCGTGTGCGATTGAGCGTGCGTTCGTCTTTGCCATTAGTGCCATAGATGTCGACCATGAACGATGTGGTCATGGCAATGATGGCAGAGTTGGCTGATGAGAATGCCGAAGCTATGATGCCGAGTATGAAGCAGATGGCTACGGAATAAGAGAGATAGTTGGTAGCCAAAAGAGGATAGATTTCGTCGGTTTTGGCAGGCATTGCGATGCCTTTGGCGTTCATATAGATAACGAATAGGACACCGAGAGAGAGGAAGATGAAATTGACAGGTACGAAGGCAATGCTGAAAGACATAAAGTTCTTTTTAGCCTCGTGTACGTTCTTGAGACTGAGGTTTTTTTGCATCATGTCTTGGTCGAGACCACTCATGACGATAGTGATGAATGCGCCAGAGATGAATTGTTTGAAGAAATGGTTGTTGTTACCCCAGAAGTTAGAGAAGTCGAATAGTTGGAATTGAGAGTTAGAACCGATGGCAGAGGTCATTTCGAGGAACGACATACCGAGTTCGTTTTTAATAGCAAATATGGTGAATACCACGGCAAAGATGAGGAAGAAAGTTTGAATCATATCGGTCCATACGATAGATTTGATGCCACCTTTGACGGTGTAAGCCCAGATGAGAAATACGGAGATGATGGCATTGAGCGCGAAAGGAAGATCGAGAGGCTCGAAGACGGTGATTTGTAGCACGAGAGCCACGATGAAAAGTCGGAAACCAGCACCTATGAGTTTGGAAATGAGGAAGAGAATGGCACTTGTTTTGTAGGACGTATGTCCGATGCGTTGTTGGATGTAGCCATATATAGAGGTGAGGTTTAGGCGATAGTAGAGAGGGAGAAGGAAGTGCATTATGAGGATATAGCCCAAAAAATTGCCGAGAATGACCTCGAAATAGGTCATTTTGGCTGCACCTGCTACCATGCCCGGTACGGAGATGAATGTAACGCCAGAGAGGGTAGTGCCAATCATGCCGAAGGCTACAACCCACCATGGAGATGACTTGCCACCTTGGAAGAAATCGGACGACGAGCCTTTGTGTGATGATATGAAACTAACAGCAAAGATTACGGCGAAATAGATTGCAATGATGCCAATAACTATGAATGGATTCATAATTAAATGAGGAATGAGGAGTTAGGAATGAGGAATTGTTATTTTGATTCTGTGATTAAGATTTCTACGCGACGGTTTTTGGCGCGGCCTTCTTCGGTGTCGTTGGTTGTGACAGGAGATTGACTACCCATGCCACGAGAGGTGAGGCGGTCTGCTGCGATGCCTTTTTTGATAAGAGCGTTCAAGAGGGCAGTGGCACGACGACGAGAGAGGTCGAGGTTGTATGAATCAGAGCCTTGATTGTCAGTGTGACCAACGATTTCGATGTGTACTTGCTTGTTGCGTTTTAGGAATAGCGCAAGACGTTCGATTTCGGCATTAGAGGTTTGTAAGATTTCGTCGGAGTCGTAGTCGAAATAGAGGTTATTGAGTGTGATAGAATTGCCTTTGGCTATGCGAGTAAGACCTACGAGGATGCTGTCGCCTGGAGTGGTAACAGACATGGTATAAGGTATGTAGCCCTCGCGTTGTGCACTGAGAGCATATATTAATGAGGAGTTAGGAGTTAGGAGTGAGGAGTTGTTTTGTTGTTCAGGGAGAAAGGCAACGAAAGAGCCATTGGTTGCATCGGTGATAGATTCGAAATGTTTGTTATTGGTTGTGCCTTCGAATATTTCGACGCGGGCTTGAAGCGGTTTGCCTGTTTGGATATCGTAAACTCGACCTGGAGAATAGACCATTCGTGTACGAGGTTGGATTGTGATAGGAAGGTCTATTTCGTAGATGTCGAGTTTCATGCCTTTATTTTCTAATTGGTCGGAAGAAAAATAGGCTTTGTTGCCAAGACCATTGATTACGAAACCAGATTCATCGCCATTGGTATTGATTGGATAGCCGAGATTTTCGGGTTGCGACCAAGTGCCATCGTCGTTGTGTATAGAGCGGAAAATGTCTTGTCCGCCAAGTCCTTTGTGTCCGTCAGATGAGAAATAGAGTGTGTGGTTGTCGGCGTGCATGAATGGAGCGAACTCGTCTTTATCTGTGTTGATTGGTTTGCCGAGAGGTTGAGGATTGTAGGTCTTGAGGTAGCCATAGTCGTCGATATAGACCTGTACGCACCAGATGTCTTTTTTCCCAAGACCGCCCGGACGGTTGGATGTGAAATAAATCATATCGCCTGTAGGGGACATTACGGGATTGCTTTCCCAATAGCGAGAGTTGCCCGGTTCGCCGAGATTGATAGGGTTAGACCACTTGTTGCCCTTGCGAATAGAGTACCATATATCACAAGAACCAATATTCTCTTTGTTGCTACATTGCACGAAGAACATATAGCGACCATCGGCAGAGAAAGATTGAGAGCCTTCGTTGCCATAACCATTCATAGGGGCAGGAAGAGGTTCGCTATAGGACCAACGATTGCCATTCCAATGACTTACGTACATGTCCTCTTGATGTTGCATAGGAGCAGCATCGCCCATCCATTTAGGAGCGAGTACGGTAGTTGAAATCATGAGACCATCGGCGGTGATGCTAGGGAAATAGTCGTCATGAATGGTATTTACATAGGTAAGATTGCGCGGTTTGAAGTCGATAGGGTTAGCTTTGAGGGATGCAGCGTAGGTGTAATCTTCTTTTAAAAGGTTTGTTTGATTAAAATAGTATGGATTGTTTATTTCGTTGATTTTTTCGAGAGCAAGTTGATATTCACCTATTTTGTAGTAGAGTTTAGATAAGCGTATTTTGGTCTCTTCTGGCATTGCGAGTTGTAATTTATCTGCGATTTTGAGTGTTGCAATGGCAGCATTAGTACTGTCAAGTAGAGTGTAGATTTTGCAGAGTTCCCAATAAGCTTCAACGAATTTTGGTTCTTTATCAAGGGCTTGATTTAGAAGTGATATTTTGTTAGATGGATATTGAGTTCCCTTAGCCTCTTGATAGAGTTTGATTGCTTTTTTTGATTTGATTGTGTATTCTTGAGAATGTGTGTAATTCACAATGCATAATGCACAATGCACAATTAATAGAATTATTATTCTTTTCATTGTTTTATTTTTTTAGTGCAGATTCCACGATGTTTTTGACTTGGTCGATTGTTTCGTTAAGGTTATCTTCATTAAGATTGGAAGTATCGATAGGTTGGTGGATGGTCATTGTGATTTTGCCAGGAGTGATAAACCAACCTTTTTTAGGAAGGACGTTGTACGCGCCTGATATTGAGACTGGGATGATTTGGAAATGTAGGTCGCGTGCGATAGTAAATGCTCCACGTTTGAAGCGACCTATTTTGCCATTTGCAGAGCGAGTACCTTCTGGGAATAGGAATATAGAGTTATTGCCTTGAAGTAGGCGCTCTTTGGCTGCTTCAAGGCTTTTTTGAGCTCGCATAGGGCTTGAGCGGTCTATGAAAATGTGACCCATTGATTCGCAAGCTTTACCAAGAAGAGGAGTTTTTCGTATCTCTTGTTTCATAATCCATTTGAATTTGGCGTTTAGGTAGCCGTATATCAAGAATATGTCGAACATACTTTGGTGGTTAGCAACGAAGATATAGGATTTTTCGGGGTTGATGTTTTCGTTACCTACAACTTTTATGCGAGTGAGAGCCAAAAAGCACATGATACGTCCTAACACGCGACCAGGGTAATAGCCCCATTTCTTTTCGCCAGCAATAGGAGTCATGATGATTATTAGAATGAAAATAATCGTACTGACAATGATTGCCAAAGGAACAAAAATGAATGTTGAATAAATAATAGCAAGAGGGTTGATTTTTCGTTTCATAATTTATGGTTTTAAATCGGTTTGTATAATGGTTTTTACATGATTGATCATTTCGTTGAGGTTTTCGTTGTTTAGATTTGTAGTATCGATTGGAGAATGAATAATCATCTTTATTGTGCCAGGTATGATGTAGTTGAGGCCTTTAGGTAGGGCATTGAATGCTCCGTTGATGGTTATGGGTACAATCGGAAGATGTAGATCGCTAGCTATTGTGAAAGCTCCGCGCTTGAATTTACCTATTTGTCCAGTGCGAGTACGAGTGCCTTCTGGAAATAGGAATATAGAGCTATTACCTTGTTTGAGTTTTTGTTTGGCTATATCGAGGCTTTGTTTAGCTCGCATAGGATTAGTGCGATCAATGAATATGTGCCCCATAAGTTCGCATGTTTTGCCCATTATAGGCATTTTTCGGAACTCTTTTTTTATTATCCATTTAAAATTGTTTTTTAGCCAACCATAGACTAAGGGCATGTCGTAGAGACTTTGATGATTGGCTACGAATATGTAAGATGTTTTGGAATTGATATTTTCTTGACCTTGTACTTTTACGCGTATTAAAGAAAGGTTACAAAGTATTCGAGCCCAAATTATTGCAGGTAAATTACTCCAATGCGAATTGCTTGAGAATGGGAGGATTATGACGATTAAACCACAACATATGATTGTAATGATTATTCCCAAAGGAATGAATATAGCAATGTGGTATATTATTGCTAAAAGTTGTAATATTGGATTGATTTTGCGTCGCATAGAGATTGGTAATTTATGATTATTTTATAAATCTCACCGCAGTCCAATCGTTGTCGGTTTTGTGGTCGAGGTAGTGGAGTCCGAGCGATTCGGCTTTTTGGCGTATCATCTCTAGGTCGTCGAGATAGAAGCCACTCATGATGAGTTGAGCTTTGTCGGTCATTGTGGCTACATATGCCTCCATATCGTTGAGCAAGATATTGCGGTTGATGTTGGCAAGCACGATGTCGAAGCAGTTAGGGAAGTCGGCAAGTTGCGATGCGTCGCCAAGCACGACCTCTGCGCCTTCGATGTCGTTGGCCTCAAT
>JAZRJN010000094.1:0-5443 GCA_045645785.1 Candidatus Aphodosoma sp.
GAGGTTCTTTCATATCACCAAACAATAATCCTTCATCTTCATTGTCCAATAAAAAAAATAGAGACGCAAAATTTTGCGTCTCTACTCTATCACTTATTATTTTTCTTTGGGATATCTGAATGATGTATAAATATCAAGAAAAGCCGATATAAACAATGTCAGAATACTCAAATTTTCACCTTTAAACATAAGATATGCAGAAATTAGAACAAGAATTGCACTTACAGCAAGCATATTATTAAGACGACGAACTCTAAAATCATCGGATTGAGGAAGAGTTAGCAAACGACCTATAATAGAAAAAACGGCTCCTACAGAAAATATATATGGTACATACACCGACAAAGAAGCAATTGGATTGAAAACAAACCCAATTACAGCAATAATAATAACAATATAACCTATAGCATAAAGAGGGAAACCGTATTTTTTCATAATTGAGACAAAAGACACGAAACAAAAAACACGAGATATGAGATATAAGAGAAATCAACTCGCTATGCTCGTTTAAAATTAAATTAACGCTCTAATAAATTTTTTATTGCTTGAATATCTCGTTTAATATCGAGAATTTCAGCAGCAATATTACGAATATCAGGTTCACCTGCTTCACGCACAAGTTCTGCTACATTAACATTAAAATACTTTGCTATTTGAACTAAGCGCGTAAAAGGTATATTAGTCTCACCACGCTCAAATTTGGTATAAGTATTAAGAGAGCAACCAAGATCCATAGCTACTACTTCTTGAGTTAAACCTTGAGATTGACGTGTGAGACGAATATTGCGACCTAATGTTTTTAAATCCATATATTATATATAAGGTGAAATTAAAATAAGGGCTGTGTTGACATAACACAGCCCACTTATTTATTATAAAAGATATTTAGCAGAGATTGACTCGTGATTGTAAACTTGCATGATAGTTTCAGCAAACATATCAGCAACAGAAATCACGCGTACTTTAGGACATTTAGTTTGATCAAAAGGAATTGAATCAGTGAAAATGAGTTCAGACATTTTAGAGTTCATTACGTTTTCGATTGCTTTGCCTGACATAACAGGGTGAGTAACCATAGCGCGAACTGAGCGTGCTCCGTTGTCCATCATGAGGTCGGCAGCTTTACAGAGAGTACCTGCTGTATCCGCCATGTCGTCAACGATAAGGATATTTTTGTCTTTTACATCACCGATGATACTCATATTGCTTACTACGTTAGCTTTTTCACGTGTTTTGTGACAAAGTACGAGTGGCACATCGAGGTGTTTAGCATAAGTATGAGCACGTTTAGAACCACCTATATCAGGAGAAGCAATTACGAGATTGTCGATATTTAGGCTCTTAATGAATGGAACATACACTGTAGAAGCGTAAAGGTGGTCAACAGGAATATCAAAGAAACCTTGGATTTGGTCTGCATGAAGGTCCATTGTTACGATACGGTCAACACCTGCAACGTGGAGCATATCAGCAACAAGTTTTGCACCGATAGCAACACGTGGTTTATCTTTACGGTCTTGACGAGCCCAACCAAAATAAGGCATTACAGCAATAATTTTACCAGCAGAAGCACGTTTTGCTGCATCAATCATAAGAAGGAGTTCCATCAAATTGTCGGCAGATGGAAAAGTAGATTGTACGATAAATACATAACGACCACGAATAGTTTCGTCGTAAGAAATACCAAACTCGCCATCAGAAAAGCGAGTGTAAGTGCTTTTGCCTAATTCACAGCCAAGAGAAGCGCAAATTTTTTCCGCAAAATAGCGACTGGCAGAGCAAGAAAATACTTGAAATGGTAGCGGATTCATATTGAGATTAGTGATTAAAATTAAATATCTCGAATTATTACGGCTAATTGTATGTTGTACAATGTCCGACATGCAAAGTTACATTTTTCTTGTGGGTTATGCAAGTTTTTTTATAAAAAAATGTAAAAAAATAGAATTTTATGATTTTATGTTGTACAACATGTTTTTATAAATTCGCAAATTTAAGGTTTTTTAAGGGTAAAAATCGATATTTTATCTCTAAAAAGGATGCACTTGGAAACTATTGTATTCATTTGAGTTTTCTACAATATCCTATCATTCAAATATTTATAATTTTTAACGTCTTTTTTAAGATAAAATAACATATTTTTTAATGTCAGTTGAAAAATAAGTTGTAAATTTGCACGCTAAAAAAAATATGTGTACTGATTTAAGAGCAAAAATATTAAAAACTGCTGGCGAATTGTTTTTTAAATTCGGCATACGGAGTGTGAGTATCGATGATATTTGCAATGATTTGCATATCTCGAAAAAGACTTTTTATACAGTATTTAAACAAAAAGATGAATTGGTAGTCGAATTGCTTGATGCTATTTTGCAGAAAAAGGAGAAAGATTATCGTGTTGTGATGGAACAAGAGTGTAATGTGCTTGATATGTTGGTGCAGAATTTCAAAAAATTGCGTGGACGTTCAATTGAAAAACATCTTGCTTTTGGCTACGATTTAGAGAAATTTTATCCTGAATTATGGCATACTCATTTAATAAAGATGAAAGAGGTTGACCAAACATATACGGCACAAATGTTGCATAAAGGAATTTTACAAGGTATGTATCGAAAGGATTTGAATGTAGAGGCTACTGCGATTTTGATTTCAAATATGGTACCTGATACACTAAAAGAGTTGATGAAATTGTCGATGAATACAGCTCAAAGAGTTGATTATATACTTGATGTTTTGGTGCATATACTATGTAATAAAGAGGGACTGAATTATTATCAATGTACAATTTTGGAAAAATAAAATAAAAAATATAATAAAAAATTATGAAGAAATTATCGTTGATTTTATTATGCATTATGCATTGTGCATTATGCATTAATTTAATGGCTCAAGAGAACTCTGGTAAAGAGTTGCGTTTGTCGTTGGCTGAGGCTCGCGATTATGCTATTGAGAACAATCGTACTTTGCAGAATGCTGACCTTTCGGTGCGTCAAGCGTATGCTTCGCGTTGGCAAACTATTGCTTCGATGCTACCACAAGCAGATATGTCGCTTGGTTTGAATTATACTGATGGTAAAATGAAGTTTGCTTTGCAAGAAGGCATGCCTCCAATGGAGAAAAATATTGAAAACTTGGCAGGTTCTTTGAATGTAAGTGCTTCTATTGCAGTGAATGGTCAGTTGATTATGGGTGCACTCATCAACAATACTGCCATCGAAATGCAAGACATCAATAAACGTAATAGCAAACTTGACGTTGTTGCTAACGTTGAAACATACTATATTACTGCTCTCGCAATGGAGAAAACAGTTGGACTATTAGATAAAACAATGGTTGACTTAGAGAAACTCTACGAAATTACTGAAAACTCAGTTAAAGCAGGTGTAGCAGAACAAACTACAGCCGACCAAATCAAAGTACAAGTGGCTAGTATGCGTAGTGCAATCAATTCAACTAACCGTTCGTTGGAGATGATTTACAATGCTTTGGCATTGCAATTGGCTGCTGGTGCTGATGTAAAATTGGTGTTGACTGACGAACTCGATAATGTATTGAATGTAGAAGAGGCGTTGAATCTTTTGTCATCAGACTTCAATTTGTCAAACAATTATGGTTACCAATTGGCTGAGCAAAACGTTAAAATGGCAAAGCAAAATGTCATTATGGCTGGTATGGCATACGTACCAACTCTCAGTGCTTTTTATCAATATACCGCACCTAACAAATACTTCTCGGGTGAAGCAGCTATGGAGCAATCTATGGGTGTTGTTGGTTTACAACTCTCTATTCCATTGTGGTCAAGTGGCAAACGTGCAGCTGCTATCACAGAGAAAAAATTAGCTCGTCAAGCTGCTGAAAATTCATTGGCTGATGCTCGCGATGGTTTGATGGTACAACACAAACAATTACGTTATAATCTTTCTACTGCATACGAAGATTTCGACACTCAAAAACTTAACATCGACGTATCGCAACGTGTGTATGAAAGTACATCTAACAAATTTGAGTATGGCCATGCTTCATCACTCGAACTTACAAATGCAAGTATGACACTTCTTACTGCCCAAAGCGATTATGTACAAGCAATTCTTAATCTCGTAAATGCACAAATCGAACTCAAAAAATTGCTCAATAAATAATGTATTAATTCATAGAAAATAATAAGTAAAAATATAAATACAATGAAAAAGTTCTATTCTATTGCTGCTATTGCTTTGGCAGTATTGACAACATTTGCATCATGCGGTTCAAAAAAAGAATCGGCAGATGAAAAAGCAGTAAGCGAGCGTATTGAGAAAGTGAAAACGCAAGCTATGACTACTACAACTATTACACGTGAAGTAGTGCTTAGTGCTATTTTGCAAGGTTATGAAACTCAAAATGTAGCTCCTTCGGTTACTGGTAAAATTGAGCATATCTATGTTGAAGAGGGCTCTAAAGTTGCTACAGGAGACAATCTTGTACGCATGGATGAATTGCAATATAAAACAGCTAAACTTACATACGCAAATCTTGGAGTAGAATTGGCACGTGTTGAGGCGTTGTTGAAAACAGGTAGCGCAACACAACAAGCATACGACCAATTGAAACTTTCGTATGACCAAACAGCTGAAAATATTGACTTTTTGGAGAAAAATACATACGTAAAAGCTCCATTTGATGGTGTTATTGCTGCTAAGAATTATGAAGATGGTGAGCTTTATGGGGGGCAACCAATCTTGGTGCTTACTCAAATCTCTACTTTGAAAGCCGAAATTGCAGTACCAGAACGTTATTTCCCACAAGTGAAAGCTGGTATGAAACTCGATATCCGCTCTGAAATCTATGGTGCTGAACAAGTGTTCGAAGCTACAGTTGAGCGTGTGTTCCCTACTATCGACCCAGCATCTCACACATTCACTATTAAAGTAAAAATTGCTAATGGCAAAGATATGCTTCGCCCAGGTATGTATGTTAATGCAAAATTATTCCTTGGCGAAGAAAATGTAATCGTAGTACCTTATCAAGCAGTATTGAAACTTCAAGGTGCTGATAATCGTTATGTTTATATCAACCGTGGTGGTAATGCTAAATACGTGCCAGTAGAACTTGGACAACGTTTTGACGACCAAGTAGAGATTATCTCTGACGAAATTCAAGCAGGCGATGAGCTTGTAGTTATTGGTCAAGCTCGTTTGGTTGATGGCGTGAAATTGGAAATTGTAAAATAAAAACAATTTGAAATGTGAAATTTGAAATGTGAAAGTATTGATTAATGATACTTTTGAATTTCAACTTTCAACTTTCAATTTTCAAATTAAATATTATGAGTATATATAAATCGGCGATTAACAGTCCTATTACCACAGCGTTGGTTTTTGTGGCTGTGATGATATTAGGTGTATTCTCGTATATGAGATTGCCTATCGACCAATTTCCAGAGATGGAGCCTCCATATATCTCGGTT
>JAZRJN010000095.1:0-18298 GCA_045645785.1 Candidatus Aphodosoma sp.
CTTTGTATGTGGAATATCGTCATTTTTCTGACAATAATATATATAGTTTAAATTTTAACTCACAACTCTTAACCTTCAACCTTCCTTGGTATAATATATATCGTGGTATTGAGGCAGGAGAAGATGTTGTGGCAAAGATGAAACGAGACAAAAGACGGCAGTTGAAGCAGTCGTTTGAGGCAGGGGTTGAGGTGGTGTTAGCACCTACGCGTGAGCAGATTGTGGAGTGGTATGGGTTGTTGAAGCATTTGTATAGGCGCATACATCGTCCATTGCCATCGCTGGATGTCTTTTTGAGATTGAATGAGTCGGAGATAGGACGAGTGTTTGTGGTAACGCACAGAGGTAGAGTGATTTCGGGAAGTGCGATGTTGTTTCATTCCTCACTCTTCACACCTAATTCCTCATTGTTTTATGAGTGGTATCGGGCTTCGATTGATGAGCGAATAGAGGGAGTTTATCCGTCGGTGGTAGCCACTTGGCAAGCCATGCAGTTGGTGGCAGATATGGGTGGCGGTAGGTTCGACTTTATGGGTGCAGGCAGGCGAGGTAAAGAGTATGGCGTGCGACAGTTTAAGTTGGAATTTGGAGGGGAGTTGACACCAGAGTATAGGTATCGTAAATATTTATTATAGAACAAAAAAAAGTCTCGAGAATATCGAGACTTTTTTGTTTATGTATTATATATTACTTCACAGCTTTGAAACTCATGTCGAGGCTTTTTACTGAGTGGGTTAATGCACCAACCGAGATTACATCTACACCACATTCAGCATACTCGCGGAGAGTGTCGTATGTAATACCACCCGAAGATTCAACCTCGACGCGACCACCGATTATTTCTACAGCACGGCGAGTGTCAGTAGGCGAGAAGTTGTCGAGCATGATGCGGTCGATGCCACCAGTAGCGAGTGCTTCGTTCAACTCGTCGAATGAGCGTACTTCGATTTCTATCTTGAGGTTTTTACCTTTCTCTTTGAGATACTCTTGAGCGCGGCGGATGGCGTTAGAGATGCCACCTGCAAAGTCAACGTGGTTGTCTTTGAGGAGAATCATGTCGAAAAGACCGATGCGGTGGTTACAGCCACCACCGATGCGAACAGCCTCTTTTTCTAACATGCGCAAGCCCGGAGTAGTTTTGCGAGTATCAAGCACACGACATTTAGTACCTTCTACCAATTTCACATATTCGGCAGTACGAGTAGCCACACCACTCATGCGTTGCATGATGTTGAGCATGAGACGTTCGGTTTGCAACAATGATTGTGTACGACCTTCTACGACAAAAGCAATGTCACCAGGTTTCACTCTATCGCCATCGTGTAGATATTGAGTCATTTTGAGGTCTGGGTCGAATGCAGCAAATACACGCTTTGCCACTTCGATACCTGCCACGATACCTTCTTCTTTGATTATTAATTGTTGTTTACCCATTGCATCAGCAGGTATTGATGAAAGGGTAGTGTGGTCGCCATCACCTATATCTTCGGCAAACCAAAGTTTGATGAGTTCGTCTAAATTGTCAAGCATATTTTTAGTTAGGAGTTAGGAGTTAGGAGTTAGAAGTTAACTCGTTTGCTCTATGTTATTACTATTTTAAATTGCAAAATTACAATTTTTTTGTGATATTTTTAAATGATTCTTTAAAATAATCCAATAATTTTATTGTCAATTACATCCATCGCGTTTGATGCAGGTACTTTAGGTAATCCTGGCATAGTCATGATGTCGCCCATAAGGGCTACGATAAATCCAGCTCCAATTGAAGGTTTGAATTCGCGAACTGTTACTACAAATCCGTGAGGACGACCGAGTAATTTAGCATTGTCGCTAAGAGAATATTGAGTTTTTGCCACGCAGATTGGTAGTTTATCCCAACCATTTTCTTCGAATGTTTTGATTTGTTTATTAGCTGTTGGCGAGTATTCTACTGCATCGGCTCCATATATTTCATGAGCGATGATATTCATTTTCTCTTTAATTGGTAGATTGACATCGTAGAGATGGTGGAAGTGACAAATGCCATCGTTTTGCTCTATTTTGCGAATAACTTTGTGTGCCAAATCTTCGCCACCTTCACCACCTTTTGCCCATACTTCGGTGAGGCTTATTTCATGGCAATTGGCTTTTGCCCAATCTAGTAGGGTATTGATTTCTTCATCAGTGTCATTTACGAAACGATTGATTGCAATAACGTATGGTACACAGAATTTTTTCACATTTTCGATGTGTTTATTTAGGTTTTCAATACCTTGCAATAATGCATCAATATTTTCTTTTCCTAAGTCAGCTTTTGCTACGCCACCGTGCATTTTTAGCGCACGAATTGTGGCAACTATAACGATGCAACTTGGTGCAAATCCACCATAGCGAGCTTTGATATCCATGAATTTTTCTGCTCCAAGGTCAGCTCCAAAACCAGCTTCAGTGATAACGTAGTCAGCTAATTGGCGTGCCATTTGTGTTGCTATAATTGAATTACAACCATGTGCAATATTTGCAAATGGACCTCCGTGAATGAATGCAGGATTGCCCTCAAGTGTTTGCACCATATTAGGTTTTATAGCATCGCGCATAATCATGGCTACTGCACCTACGCAGTTGAGGTCAGCCATTGTTACTGGAGTTTTATCGTAACGATAAGCAATTACGCATTTACCAAGGCGCTCTTTGAAGTCTTCCATGTCTGTAGCAAGACACATGATTGCCATGATTTCTGATGCTACTGTGATGTCGAAGTGGTCTTCGCGAGGAATACCTTGTAGTGGACCACCCAACCCAATTGTGATATTACGCAAAGAGCGGTCGTTCATATCCATGCAACGATGCCAAACAATGCGTGTAGGGTTGATATTTAGTTGATTGCCTTGATAGATATGATTATCAATGAGGGCAGCTACGAGGTTGTTGGCTGTTGTGATGGCATGTAAGTCGCCTGTAAAGTGGAGGTTGATGTCTTCCATTGGGACTACTTGTGCATAACCACCTCCTGCAGCACCTCCTTTTACGCCCATTACTGGACCTAATGAAGGTTCGCGTAGAGCTACAAGTGTTTTATGTCCAAGGCGGTTCATTGCATCGGTTAGACCAATTGTTACGGTAGATTTGCCTTCTCCTGCAGGAGTTGGGTTGATGGCTGTAACTAATACAACTTTACCTTGTTTTTGGAATCTATCGTCCATAGCATCTAAGCGTACTTTGCATTTGTATGGACCATAATATTCTATGTCTTCTGGAGTTAAGCCTATTTTTGCGGCTATGTTTTTTATTTTTTCAGGTTGTGCTGCTTGAGCAATTTCTAAGTCTGTCATAGTGATTTAGAGTTTATAGATTTTTGTTTGTATATAATATATTAATTTTTAGTTTCTTATAGGGAATAAGTATGCTAAAGATAAAGTTATATTTTGGTTTGTTGATGCTTTGAAATATTCGGAGGCTGAATTACCAAATATGTTATTTAATCCGAAATTGTAGCGAGCATCGATGGTATAAATTCCATATTTTGTATTGAATTCAAATCCTAATCCGCCGACTAATCCGTAGTCAAATTTATTTTTTATAGGAGTAGAGTGTTGTAAATTATTGGATGATATAGGATTGTCTTTGATTAGATATGAAATTTCGGGACCTAAATCAATAAAAAAACGGAATAACTTTTGTCCGAATGTTATATGAGTCATGAATGGGAGTTCTATATAGTCTAATTGGCGATGGCCTTCTTTGTCTTTGAATCCTCGTTGTGTGTAGTTTAGTTCAAGTTTTATGCCAAAATATTTTTCGGAAACCATTCTAAATTGTGCGCCTGCGTGATATGTGAGTGGTAATGTTGGTTGGGCAATTTGTGGATTGAACCATGCAAAAGACCATGTTGTACCTCCTTTTACACCAACAGCGTATTCGGGATATTGGGCAGCACAATGAATAATGCTTAATGTAAATAAAAATATTAGACATAAGACACGAGATATGTGACTTGAAATGATAGATTTTATCTTTGTCATCTTTAATCTTTTATTGGTACTCTGATATTTTTATGTTATTCCAAAAGAGGAGATAGTATTTTGTATTAAGCCAGCGGTTATTAATAAATTCTAATTTTGGTTTTGATTGTAGAAAGTTGATGTTTGATATTTGAGAATTAAAAACTATAGTTGTTGTATCTGTTGTATTTATACCTTTTATGGCAAGCATGGTGAGGTCGTAGCCGAGAAGATCGTATTTAACACCTACCGTTTGTTTTCGTGTACCAAACCAATTTTTATAAGTATTTTTATATTCTTCGGTTTCGTTAGGGTAGAATAGTGAATAGTAGATGGTTTGTGGATATTTTTTTAAGATATTTGTTCCCCATTCTTCAAAACCCCATACTTGCAAATTAGGCAACTGATAGCGGTTAAGGCTATCTAATATTGGTGCAACGTCATTGATTCGGGAAGAACCAAGCACAAGAATAGTTGTATCTGATGTTATTTTTGATATAACAGAATCAACAAATTCTGGTCTAATGGTAGTTTCTATAAATTGTTTATTGTTTTTTGTTAATAATTTTGAGAGTTCGTTTGTAAATATTTCACCTTTATTGTTGCAGTTTTCGAAGTGGGTTAACACATATTGTAAGTTACGATGGGCAAATGTATTTATTAAGACTGTATTGAATAGAGAGTCTTGAGGAGGATTAAATTGTATTAATTTAGGAAAATAGTATGTTGAGTCTATTTTGCTAGAAAAAGGAACAATAGTAGTTATGTTGTGTTTTTTTGAGTATGATAAGACTTTGTCAAGTTGTTCTGAATAGGCAGGTCCTATTATTATGTTTATTTGTTTGTTGTTTAACAATGATAGAACTGAGTCAATTTTTTCAGGTGATTTTGGTAAATTATAAGTATATATATTTGCGGATAAACCTTCTGTTTTTGCATCATTTAGAGCTAATATTGAACCACGATAAAATTCGATGAATCGTTGTATATTTTTTTCTTCATTAGAATTTTCAGCAATTAATGGTAATAGATAGGCTATATTGAGTTGAGAGTTGAGAGTTGAGAATTGAGAATTGATGATTGAGGTGTTTATAGAATCTATAGCCTTTATAGAATCTATAGCCTTTATAGATTCTATAGAGTCGATAGATGGTGAGATGGTTTCTGGTAGTTTTTTTTCTCCTTTTATAAGTATTTCATAGCCAGCTTTTAGTCCATCTTTTAGTTCTGGATTAAGTGTAATAAGATCGTGTATTGCTACGTTGTATTTCTTAGAGATAGAGTAGAGAGTTTCTTTTCGTTGTACTATGTGTGTTATATTGTTTGTTGTTGATATAACTTTAGTTTGTTGTTGTACAACGTTTTCTGGTTTAATTTTTTTGTCTTTTGATATAATTAAAGTTTCACCTATTTTGATACCTGCTTTTGCTGAAGGGTTAAGAGCAATAAGTGTATCAATATTGACATTATACATTCTAGAAATGCTATATAATGTCTGCTTTGCTTCAACTATATGTGTTGTTGCTACTTCTGTGGCTTGTTGGAGATTGTCGTTTTTGATAGGTATGAGTATCTTGTCGCCAACTTTGATGTTGGTTGATAGATTTTCGTTTGCCTCGTGCAAATCGTTTTGTTTTATTCCAAATTTACGAGCAATGGCAAATAGTCCTTCTCCAGGATTTACGGTGTATTCGTAATATTTTCCCCCATTTTTTTCGATGATAGGGTATTCGTTTTGTGCTTTTAAGTTAATGCTTAATGCGCAATACACGATGCATAATAGTGTTATTATTATCTTTTTCATTATGAATTATATTTAATCACATAGCGCATATAAGTCGCCACGTGGGTTGATTAGCATTGTTGGTATATTGATGTTTTTTAATATTTTACGCTCTTTTGGTCCGAATATTAAGTCATCTAAGCCATAGTCGCGAGATGCTGAAATTATTAGTAGGTTATTAGGTGTATTTTCATTTAATAATCCTGCCTCAAATTCAATGCCACTACTATCTTTTTTCCCTTTTGTTGAGGTATATTTTAATGAAAATGAATCGAAAAGTATTTTCATTGCTTCAATGTTGGTTATTGCTTTTGATCCATAATCATTTGGTTGATATATTGAAATTGGACAGTGAAAATGTCGTGCGAATGATGAAGCAAATGGTCCTTTTTCTCTTTCTTCCTCAAGATTTGTTATAGGTAAAATTATATTATTGATATAAAAATTAGGTGAAAGTGTATTTTTTACAAATATGTATGGAATACGCAATTCACGGCATTTATTTAAGTAATTTTGTATCTCATTATTTGAATTGAGACCAATAATAAGCAATGCAGCATCTTTCTCTTCTACAATAGTATTGATATTATTTAAATCAGAAATTTGTATTTCTTGAACAATAAAATCCATACGTTCAGCTATTAGATTTGCAATATTTTTGCTTGTGTTATTGTTGTTCGGTATTTGTAATATCGGTCGCATCTTCTTGATTACGTTTTTTACGTTTATTTTTGCGTTCTTCTTGTTCTTGTTGTTTTATTAATTCTTTTTGAGCATCAATATCGGCTTGTGTCAATCGTTTTATAGTACGGAAAATATCTTCTTTTGATGTTGGTCGTACATCAATTTGCCATGTATAATTCGTAAGATAAAGCATATTTTCTGTAATTTGTGACATCGGATACATTATTGCAGTTGGTGAAGGAAATACAACAAATCTTTCTAATTCTCCTTCGTTGAAATATACAGTCATATAGCTGCTTTTGATTGTATTCATACCAATCAAATCGCCTTGGTCGTTAGGAAAAAATATTGATTCAACGTTACCTGAAATATCTACGTGTTCTAATTTTTCATTTACTATATGTGCGACAATTTCTTTTCCTGAAATTTGGTTGTAGTGTATAGTATCTTCTTCTTGTATCATCATTGCGTTATTTACAACCTGCATACGATCTATAGTTTCATCTTTTGGATAAATAAGTATTGTATCGCCTGTTATTTGTTGGTTTTCATTCCAAACTATAGGCATTTGCATTAGATGAATAATAGAATCGGCAGAGCAGAAAGTAAGTGAGTCGCAAACACCTTGAAATTCATTATTAAATAATCTAACATTATTGTATGCCAATGTCATTTTATATTTTTCGTTATAGGCATACGAATAAATTGTATCTCCGTGGATGTAGGTGGTATCTTTTTGTGAATATTCCACCATCATGGCAGAGTCAGTAATGATGCCAATTTCACCTTCTTCTTTGTAATAACCATAATGACCATGTAAGCGAATTTTGTTTAGTGAATCTTTTAATATTACATTTTGAAATGCTTCGCCAATGCCTATTTTTTTGTCATAAAAAATTGTATCACCTGCAAGTGATTTACCATTCCCATGATTAATTAATGAATTTTTGAGTAGTTTTGATTGATCTGTTTCACTATTGTACCAACCTAATTCAGAGTATATTGTTGTACTATCTGAATGTAAAATATTTGTCGGACCTAATATTGTTGCTATTTTTGTATTTGTATTGTAAGTTAGTGTGTCGCCACTGATGGTTGAACTATTATTTTTTCCTATTACATTATATTTGAATTCAGCTAATTTTGTATTTGAATAATAATACCCATGTTTTGATACAAGTATATTTAAGGAATCTACTAATTTACCTCCACATGTATAATAACCTAAACTTTTATCACGTTCATAAATTAATGTATCAGTGTAAAGTGTTACTTCTCCATTAATCATTTTTACATCATGGTATAAATGACCGATGCGAGTATTTCCATTGTAGTTGAGTTTTTTTGAATATATCTCGAGTGAATCTCCTTGTTCTATTTTTATATGACCGAATGCTTTGAACGAGTTGGTTTGTTGATTGAGGTAGGCAGAATCGCAATACAGATACACGTCATCATGACGTAATATTACATTACCTATGAGTACTTGTATATCAGGTAGATTTTCATTGTCAAAACGCACCAAGTCACTTCGTTCAAGATAGATAAGTGTTTGTTTACCTGTGCGTTTTGTTGAATTTATTGTCTCTTCTTTCTCCTCTTTTTTAGGTTTAGAGACAGATGTTTTCTTTTCTTTTTTTATTTTAGGGACTTCAATTTGAGGCTTGATAGGATTTGTAATTAGTTCTGTTGGCATTTGAGCATAAACAACACAACTGCACAGTAATAGTATTATTACTGGCAGTAGTCTTATAAACGAATTTATATGTGTGTAGTTTATTATTTTATCCATTGAAATTCAAAATCACATTCTCTCCATTCTGGTGATATATAAATGTATGTATCTGCAATTTTTTTGATTAACCATTCTTTGATTGTTTTTTCTCTCATTTGATTTTCACACATTGTTTTTAGTGTTTGGAAATCATCAGTTATATTCGCTTTGTGGCTTGGTATTTGATTTTTAAGTTTTACAATTGCATATACATCGCGACCAAGTTTTTGTGAGAACATAGAAAATGGTTCTGAAATTTCTCCAGGTTTCATGTTATATACCAATTTGGCAATTTCAGGTGGTAAATCTTGATATTCAAATTTAGATGAGCCGTTATTTTGGTTTGTCATTATACCATTGTTCATGCGAGTATCTTTGTCTGACGATATTAATGATGCAGCGGCTTCGAATGATATTTTTTCTGTACGAATATCTTTTGCAATACTATCTAATGTATTGAGTGTTTCTATTTTAATGTCACTTGTGATTTTTGGGCGCAATAATATATGGCGACAATTTACTCTATCATCGCGGCGTTCTATTAATTGTATAAGGTGAAATCCGAATTCTGTTTCGATTACACGGCTGATGCTACCAGGTTCTGTGAGTGCAAATGCTGCATTAGCAAATTCAGGTACGAATGTACCTCGTCCTGCAAATCCCAACTCTCCTCCTTGTTTTGCACTTTCAGTATCGTCAGAGTAGAGACGCGCTAACATTGAGAAGTCTGCATTGCCACTTTTTACACGGTCGGCATATTCGCGCAGACGATTTTTTGTAGCTTCTATAACTTCTTCTGGTATTGGAGGTTCAATAGTTATGATTTGTACCTCTACCTGTGCTGGTATTGTTGGTATAGAGTCTTCTGATAGAGCAGAGTAGTATTTACGTACGTCAGAAGGTGTTACTTTTATGTTTTGTACTAATGATTGTTGTACTTGTTGCACAAGTGATTGGTCTGCAATCGCTTGACGCATTTCTTCTTTTATTTCAGAATATGGTTTGCGGTAATATTCTTCTAATTTTTCGCGTGAACCAATTTGACGAATGAAAAAATTCATTTGAGAATTTACTTGACTTTCTACTTGTCCATCGTTTACTGTAATACTATCAATTTTTGCTTGATGTATGAATAGTTTTTGTATTGCTATTTGTTCGGGTATAATGCAATAAGGATCGCCTTGAACGCGTTGACCTTCATATTGTGCACGAATACGTTCTTGTTCTACATCTGAGCGTAATATAGCTTCATCTCCCACAACCCATACAACGCCATCAATCATATTCTTTTCTTGTGCATTTGATTTAATGCACAATGCACAATGCACAATGCACAATGTCAATATTAAGACTTTTTTCATTTTCAATTCAAATTTATTTGATTATGCTTTAGTGCATAGTCATATATATCATTACCAAAATTATTTAAATAATCTATCTTTTGTTGATTATAAAGTGTTGTACGAGCTTCTTCTTTTACCATTTCTATAGGCGCAATTTCACCTTGTGGTATATATTCAGTTATATTTATTAGTGTAATATTCAAGCTATCTCGTTCTTCGTAATATCCAGTTTTGTTTATTTTTAAATTAGATGTTTTTAGATTAATTATTTCAGTAATTGGATGCCAATGTTCGGTAAATAGTTGATAATCTTTAGCATATTGTAGAGCATATTTTTCAATTTCTTCAATATTATCTAAATCTTTAAATTTGCGTTGTATCTTATCTATTTTTACGTTATTTGGTATTTTTATTAAAGCTCCTTTTACTATCGGATTTTTCAATGTAAACAGATTTTTATTAGTTTCATAAAAAAGTGTAACCTCTTGGTCTGTTGGTATTTTCACTTTTTCATTTACCATTTCTTGTTTATAATAGTGTATTGTAAGTGTGCGACGATAATCCTCAACCATTTTGTTTATTTCTGATTGATTTGACACGTTGCGTATAGCATTGTCGTATATCAATATATTGGTTGCCCAACGACGAATATAGGCATTGACTATAGCTATACTATCTTCTTTATTAGTCCCCTCTGGTACAATATTTTTTACATCTTCTATGTAGAGACGATTGTCTCCAACAGTAGCAATAATACCTTCACTCTCACGCTCTTTTATATATTGTTCTATATAAGAGCATGAGGTGAAAGTAATGCATAATATAGTAAGTAGCGAGTAGCGAGTAGTGAGATTTAACCCTCTCCGCTTTGCTCGTTTCTTTAAGATAAGGGGACAATTTTTAGTGGCGAGTAGCGATGAGTGTTTCATATTATTATCTCAAAGAATTTAAGACTTCTTGATTGATTTCTACTGCGTATTTATTACGAAGATTTTCAATCCATAATTTTTCAAGGTGATTTTGATAATCTGCTGTAATTGTTCCACGCACGTCTGTATATGTTTCTGGTTTTTTGAGCATTTTGCCTACAATGATTACTATAGGCAATTCTTCATTTGTCTCTATTTGTGCGTTTTCTACTTTGAATTCAGTTAAATCTACATAACTGTTTTCGCTTTGTTTCCACAATCCACGTTCAACTAATGCAAATGTCACTGAATCATTGTTTACTTGTGTGCGAATATAGTTTGATACTGAGTCTGGATTCATTTTTTTGATTGCCTTTTTCAATGATTTAGCAGTTGCTTCATCTTTACATTTCACAACAAAACCTTTATAGCGAGGTTCGTTCCATGTATAGTTCTTTTTGTTTTGTTTGAAAAATTTAGTCAAACCATCAGTATCTTTAATAGCTTTTTCCCAAACTTCTTTATTTGAAACTTCAAACAAAAGGATACCATCATGATATTCTTTCATAAGGTTTGCAAAATTAACATATTTATTTTCGAGTTGTGAATCTTCGTATTGGATGAGTTTCATTTCTGCTATTTGAGCAATTTTAGCATCTATGTCAGTGCCCATCATTTTTGTAGTCGCATGGTAGATTACCAATTCGCTTGTTGGTATTTGTTGATCTGCAAAAGTCATGCACACACCATCCATTTCTGCTCCTTTTATTTTTAACAAAGAGTCATTTTCTGCATATTGTGCGATAAGTGCCTTAGCTGCAGTAACTTCATTTTCGTTAATTTGGAAATTATATTCTTTTTTCAATTTATTTACAAATGATGTTTTTGCAGCAGTAGAGCGGCTATCGTATTGCATCATACGTTGGATTTCGCTTTTCTTTTTTTCAAATGGTTCAACACCACGTTTTTCTTTTAGATTAATAATGTGGTAACCAAATTGAGTTTTGATAATTTCAGATGTTTCACCTACTTCCAATTCAAAAGTAGCTTTTTCGAAGTCGCGCACCATACGACCAATACCGAACCAACCAAGATCGCCACCTTTTTGAGCTGAAGCTTTATCATCGCTGAGTTCAATTGCCAAAGTAGCAAAATCTTCTCCAGCATCAAGACGTTTTTTGATTTCTATTATCTCTTGATATTTTTTGTTTTGCATCTCTTGTGGCATACGTTCATTACACATTTTCATTATGTGGCGTGCATTCACTTGTCCCCAAGCAGGACGACGATTGTGCACTTTGATGATATGGTAGCCATAATCCGATTTGATAGGTGTAGAAATTTGATTTAGTGGTAGGTCGTACATAGCTTTTTCGAATGGCCATACTAATTGTAGGGCAGTAAACCAACCAAGATAACCATGATTGCGAGTTACTGATTGGTCAGCTGATAATTCATCAGCCACTTTTCCAAATTTTTCTCTTGCATTCAAACGTTTGATAGCCTCAATAGCTTTGTTGTATGCTTCGAGTGTATCTTCACCTTCTGTTTTAATAAGTATGTGACTTACTTCGCAGTCTTGACTGAAGTGGCTATATGCTTCTTGGAATAGAGCTTCTTCCAATTCTGCGTCAGTCAAATATGGTTTAGCCAATTGTTTGCGATAACCATTCAATTCACGTTTGAATGTTTTCAATGTGTCAAATCCTTGTGCTTTAGCTTCAGCCACTTTGAGCTTGAAGTTCACAAACAAGTCAACATATTCATCTAATGTTTTTTTGTCAATAGCATTGTCGCTATTATTTTTGTTATAGATATATTCAAATTCAGCTTTAGTTATAGGTTCTCCGTTGATAGTCATCAACACCTCATCTTGAGCTTTTAAGTTAATGCACAATGCACAATTCACAATGCACAATGCCAATAATAAGACTTTTTTCATATTTTTGTTATTTTAAATAATTCCTCATTCCTCATTCCTCATTAAATTAAAGCTTTTCCTGTCATATCAGCAGGCAATTCAATACCCATTACTTTCAATACCGAAGGAGCTACGTCTGCCAAAATACCGTCTTTCACTTCGCCTTTGTACGTATCTGACACAAATACGAATGGTACAGGGTTCAACGAGTGAGCTGTATTAGCTGAACCGTCTGCATTCATCGCATTGTCAGCATTACCGTGGTCAGCAATAATGATAGTTTGATATCCATGAGTGCGAGCAGTTTCCACTACTTGTTCAACGCATTTGTCAATTGTAACTACGGCTTTTTCAATTGCTTCATACACACCTGTATGACCAACCATGTCACCATTTGCAAAGTTCACAATCGCTAAATCGTATGTCTCTTTTGCCAATTCTGCCGACAAAGCATCTGCTACTTCAAATGCCGACATCTCTGGTTGCAAGTCGTATGTAGCCACTTTTGGCGAGTTAATCAAAATACGATCTTCATTTTCGTATGGAGTCTCACGGCCACCATTCAAGAAGAATGTCACGTGAGCATATTTTTCAGTCTCAGCAATATGCAATTGACGAGCACCTGCTTTCGACACCACTTCGCCCAATGTATTTTCCACATTCTCTTTGTCGAAAATAATATTCACGCCAGTGAATGAAGCATCGTATGGAGTCATACAGTAGTAGTCCAACTTCAATGTCTTCATTCCCTTCTCAGGCATATCTTTTTGAGTCAATACTTGAGTCAACTCTTTTGCGCGGTCGTTACGATAGTTGAAGAAAATTACTACATCACCATCTTTGATTGTAGCGACAGGACGACCTTCTTCATTCACATGTACGATAGGTTTGATAAATTCATCAGTAACCTCATTGTCGTACGATTTTTGTACAGCAGTCACAGTATCTGTCGTAGCTTCACCTACGCCATTCACCAACAAATCGTAAGCAATCTTCACGCGCTCCCAACGTTTATCACGGTCCATAGCATAGTAGCGACCAATAATCGAAGCAATCTTACCGCCCGTAGTAGCCAAATGTTCTTCCAATTGAGCAATAAAACCTTTACCCGAACGAGGGTCGGTGTCACGACCATCCATAAAGCAGTGCACATAGTGATTAGCCAAACCATAATGTTTAGCAATATCACACAATTTAAACAAATGTTCCAACGAAGAGTGTACACCACCGTCTGAAGTCAATCCCATAAAGTGTACATCGCCACCATTTGCTTTTGCAAATTCAAAAGCTTTTTTAATAGCTTTATTTTCAAGTATAGAATTATCGGCACAAGCGCGATTGATTTTCACTAAGTCTTGATACACAATGCGACCAGCGCCAATATTCAAGTGACCAACTTCCGAGTTACCCATTTGTCCATCAGGCAATCCCACATATTCGCCCGATGCTTGTAATTGAGAATGAGGATATTTAGCCAACAAAGAGTCCCAATAAGGAGTTGGCATTTGTGCAATTACATCAGATTTTGTTCCATTACCGATTCCCCATCCATCGAGAATCATTAAAAGTGCTTTATTCATAATTTATAAATTTAGTAGGGACGTAGCGTGCTACGTCCTTTGCGAGTAGCGAGATGTACTCGGTTTCGCTGATTTTATTATTATATTTTGTTTATTGCTATTAAACTGCAAATTTACAAAAAAATATTTGTATATTAAAGAGTTTACTTTATAAAAAATGTGAAAAAATAAAAGCAAAATTTATTCCAAAATTATATGTTTGAATTATTAAATTTTCACTATCTTTGCACATCAAGCATAAGTAGTATTTGCCTATGGTATAATTCAGCGTATTTTGATACGCACATTTTAAACATATTTGAAAAAGCGTTTTAACTTTATTCTATCATTCAGAAAGTTTGGCGACTTAAAATTGATCGATGTGAATATCGCAAAATGCTCATTTTTTATAGCGTGGGCTTTTGGTTATTCTATTGATCGGGTTACGCCAAACACCTCTGAATGGGAATATACCGAAAGTACTGCGTTTTTTTATGTGCGTATCGTTTCTCTTAAGGTGCTTATATAACAATTTAAAAATCAAATAATATGAAAAAATTACTTACATTATTAGTTATCATTTGTTTCTCTTCAATAATTTTGTACGCAAAAGAAAATATTATAATTGAATATTTTTCTGCTGAGCAACAAGAGTTGGAGTTGCAACAAATTGCTACAATTGAATTTACAGAGAAGTATATTAATTTTCTTGACTATTCAAGGGAAGTTATTGCAAGTAAGAAAATCGTAAATGTACGTAAGATGCTTTTTGCTAAAAAAGATATTACGACGACTGCAGTAGAAAATGATTTAGATATTTTAATGGTTGTCTATCCTAATCCAACAATGGATGCTCTATTTGTTCAGGGATTAAACATAGGAGACGTAGTGCGTATCTATACTTTAGATGGTACACTCGTTAAAACTCAAATAGTTGAAGGCGACCTCTTGCAAATCAATGTTGACGATATAGCCGTAGGCTCATATCTTCTTCAATCAAACACTAACGTAGTTAAATTCATTAAAAAATAATAAGTTATGAAAAAATCATTATTTACACTTATAGTCTTGAGTCTTTGCTCATTATTAACAGCTCAATTTATTGTTTGGCGCAACGGTCAAATAGTTTACCAATCCGAAATAAACGAAGTAGATAGTATTACGCTTTATGAATACAATCTCCCTGATACCCCAGAAGAACCAGATTCTGAACCTTCTTTTTCTTTAAAATATGGAGACAAAGAAATTCAAGATGGTGATGTTATTGACGTAACAATGGATAATTATGCATGGGGTGAATTAGTTGCTCATCTATTTTTGACAAATAATGCAGATTCTGAGAAAACTTTTACTGCTAAAGAAGTTCGTAATTATGATTACACAAAATATCTTTCTGCTTTTTGTGTTTTTGCTTGTTTGGTTGGAAATGGTGAAAAGGAACAATTGTGGAGCATTGGAGAACTTGCTCCTGGTGCAGAACAAGAGTTAGCTATGCACCTTATGGTAGCATCATGGGTTGATGGTGAACAAATTTTCCAAGAAACTGCAACTTGTCCAGGTGTTTTTACAATTTCTAATGGTGAAGAATCTATTACATTTACTTTGAATTTTGTTTATGTTAATGAAAATGATAAAAATAAACCAGCATACGTAGAAACAGATCAAGTTTATTTGTTGGGAAATTGCAAAAAATCAGACATGAGTGCTTCTGTATTTGGTTATGGTGATGGAGAATTGCACACATTTGGAGGAGCGTCGTTGTTGCCAGTTGATAAGTTGCTTGAAGCCGGCTACTATATAGTTGGTGTACGTGTTTATATTGGTAATGAAGTAGAATCGGGTAAAGTTTTTGTTGGTAAAGATTATAAAAATCCTGAAATGGAAAAAATGTTTACTTACAAAAAAGGCGGTTGGCAATATGTATTGTTTGATGAGCCATACGATTTCCAAGACGATACATACATTGGATTTACTGCAGCGGGTACAACAGATTTCTTGGCTTGTGAAGGTTCAAATAAATCGTCAAAAACAGAGATGATTAATATTGATGGAATTTGGGATCTTGTTTCAAATCAATTGGGTAATTATGTTTTTGCTATTCAAGCTATTATTGCTGGTGGTGATTATTCTTCAGAAACTCAGCATGATGTAGTGCTTGAAAGAGCAAAAGCTTCAAGACATCTTAAAGAAGGAGATGATGTAGTTCTTACTTGTGAATTGCGTTGTGCAGGTATTGTGCCAACTGAAAATGTGACAGTGAAATGTACATTAGGTGGAGAAACAAAAACAGTGAATGTTTCAGAAAAATTGATGAATGGTCAGTCTATTGTAGTTAATTTTGAAGGATTTAAAGCACCTTCAGTGGAAAAAGCATTAGAGTCTGTTACTGTTGAATTTGAAGCAGATTATTCAAATGATGTACTTAGCACTAATAATAGATCAAAGGCAACATTGTGTGTTTATACATCAGAATCAGTAGAGCGTAATGCTATTTTGGTTGAACAATTTACAGGTCAAAATTGTCCTAACTGTCCTGGTGGAGCAAAAGTAATGACTGCTGCCATTGCAGGTTTGGAAGACCCAAGTAAAGTGGTTTGGGTAGCTCATCATACTTATTATGTTGATCAATTCTCATTAGATGAAAGTGCGGATATAGTGGGAGCTTTGGGTGCTAATTTTGCCCCAGCTTGTAATATCGACCGTATGCCGGTTGAATATGCGCCAGGTACAGCGGAATTGATTTGGCATCCAGGTTATGCAACTACAGATTTACTTGAAGAGTTGATTAAGACTCCAGGTCTTGCAACAGTAGAACTTAATCGTACATATAATGCAGAAACTCGTGAATTGACAGTTGAGGTGAAAGGTAATTCGCTTATGGATGTTGCTTATCTTACAGTTATCGTAAAACAAAGTGGTATGAAGGCTCGTCAATCAGGAGTAGCTGGTACTTACGAACATAATAATGCTCCACGTGCATTTTTGTCAGCTTCTAAGGGTGATGTGTTAACTCTTGATAATGGTAACTATACAAAAACATATACATACACAATTTCTGAAAAAGTTGGTGAATTTGATTGTGTCCTTGAGGATATGGAAATTGTAGCATTTGTTCATGGTGATATTTCAAAAGATGCAGAACGTATGGTTTATAATGCAAATCAGGTGTCTGTAGTTCAAGATGATTCTATTGTTCTCCCAGAGGGTACTATTTATTTGCAGGCGTTGAATTCTCAGTATGCTACAGGTGTTGATATGGGGTATTCTGAAGCTGTGACACATAGTTTCTTGTTGTTGTTTGCTACAGAAGAGTGTGAAGTTGTTCAAGGTTCGCCTTTTGGCTCAGGTGATGTTTTAGTATTAGAATTGTGTTCTGCAACAGCTGAAAATATTTTGCCTGCAGAGGGTATCTATAAAATAGGTGATGAAATTAAGGATGGTGCAATTGTTGCCGGATTTGAGTTTTCTGAAATTCCTTTAGGCACATATTTGCGTCATATGGTTGATGATGAATTTGTTGGTACTGACTATATTGCTGCTGGTGGTGTGGAAATCAAGAAGACTGATAAACCTAATGAATTGGAGTTTATTATTTATGCAGTATTTGAAGATGGTACTGAAGGTTACTATTATTATAAAGGCGAATTGTTGATTGATAATATGTCTGCAGTAGAATGATGTTTTTTTATTCAAAAGTTCTAATTTTCTTCGATTAAAACTTTATCATGTTTGATTTTTTTTTTACTAGTATCCGGTAAGAAAAGGTGAATGACCTTACCTTTTCCTCTTCTTGACCCCCAAAGGGTAGGGTGCTCAAAATTTGGGTCAAAAAAGAGACTCTGTTGATAGTGTTTTAATTCGTTTGCAAACTAGATTTTGAGGTAAATTATTTTTTGACCATTCATTTAATCCTAAATTCAAGTTATAAATGCAATAGCGTTAGTCCGCTGTTAAATTATATATATTTCCTAAATTTAGTTTGTTAATAAGAAATATAATGTCGGTAATGTCGGTAATAATGTCGGTAATAATGTCGGTAATGAGGGAATGATAGAAAAGATAATTTCTATTATGCGACAGAACGAAAGTATTTCTTATAAAGAGATGGCAGAGATGTTAGGTGTTACTTTGCGTCATTGTGAGCGTTTGATTGCGCAATTAAAGAAAGATGGTAAAATTAGTCGTATCGGCACAACTCGTTCTGGTAGATGGATTATTCATAATATACATTGATGTTAAAGGTGGCAATACGTTTTTTGGGGGATTTGTTTATTTTTTTTAATACAAAACAACACCATTTTAGACTAGTCTAAAATGGTGTTGTTTTGTATTAAAAAAAATAAACA
>JAZRJN010000096.1:0-1644 GCA_045645785.1 Candidatus Aphodosoma sp.
GTTAATTAAGGCTTTTAAGTTTTTTGAAAGTAACAAAGCAACCCTGAGAAGTATTCAGGATTATGCAAGTCAATTAATCCAAGAGAATAAGATTAAGGGAACTCTTTGTTTTTCAGTTCATCCTTTGGATTTCTTGAGCAGCAGTGAAAATACATATAACTGGCGTAGCTGTCATGCCCTAGATGGGGAATATCGTGCGGGAAACCTAAGTTATATGGTTGATAGTTCAACTTTTATGGTATACCTGAAGGGCGCTGATAATCAGCATCTTTATGGTTTTGGAGCAATCGGCTGGAATTCTAAAAAATGGAGAATGTTGATTCATACTAATGAACAAGATGATATTTTGTTTGCGGGAAGACAATATCCATTCAGTTCAAAAAGTGGTATTGATACAGTTTTGAATATTTATAATAACTTGATGGCAATGGAATCCAGTAATGTTAATCATCCATATGGCATTATTAATAAATACGGTGGTTGGCGAGCTGATTATGTGGATGGTTATGTTCCATATGATGCAGAACCGAATACTCCTCCTACTGAATTAAGTGGTAAGTATCTTGTATATGCAAATCAGCTAGTTGAACTTAATTGGGTTGTAAAAGAGGGGTATAATGCATTAAATTATAATGATGTATTGAAGTCTTCTTGTTATACATATCCATATTATGCTGTATTAAATCCGTACTATCGTCATAGTGTTGACCATTTGCTGCAACATCCAGTAGTAGTAGGAGCTGAAGTTCCTTGTTTACATTGCGGCAGTGAGTTAATTAGTAATGCTGAAACAATGCGATGTGATGATTGCGAACTTGAACACGGTACGGAAGAAAACGATGTTTATAGTTCTTGTGACTGTTGTGGTGCAAGAATTTATATAGATGATGCAATTAGTGTCGGTGATGATGGTGATTTAATTTGTGACCATTGTTATGATGCGCATTGTTTCATTTGTGATTGCTGCGGCAATGTATATTATAATAGTGATAGAGTTTTTGTTCCAGGTAAATATGAAGATGATGGAGCATGGTTCTGTAAACAATGTTATGAAGACAGTAAGGAGAATTAAAAATGGCTAAAGGTGCAATTGGTAAGCAAAATGTAATCAATAAAATCAAGCAGGCTTTTGGGGCAGATTTTATTGGTGAGTATGATAAGAAAATTTATGTATGGACAACAGAGAATGGTGAACGCATTCAGATTGCTATGTCTTTAACTTGTCCTAAGACTCAAGTTTCTGTTGCAGATACTCCTGTAACTGGTGATTTTAACTTTGAGGATGATGCTCCTAACGTTGTTGTTGCTGCTGGTACATATCAACCTGCTGATATTACTTCAGAAGAGCGTGAAAGAGTTAATGATTTGATTAAAAAGCTGGGCTTATGATCGGTTGGGCAAACACGCTCAATTTGATGTCCCTATTTTTCATATACATTACTTTCCTCAAAAAATCTTCTTTGATTTTTATAAAAAAATATGATATAATATATATGTAAGATAAAGAAAGGCACTTACAGCAAACTCTATAATTTTTGCGATAGTCAAAAGGTTAAGACATTACCCTTCTACGGTGAAAGTTCGGGTTCGATTCCCGATTGCAGTTAAATTGAGTGCCTTGTTTATAGGGGAATCGTATAATGG
>JAZRJN010000097.1:0-5457 GCA_045645785.1 Candidatus Aphodosoma sp.
AAAAATGGTTGACCTTGGCATCCTTCCTGATATGGAAGCTTACAAAGCTCAATATTATGCTTACATCCAAAATGGTTTGATGACTCAAACTACTCGTATCAAACTTGGCGACAACATCGAGCAAACTCACATGCGTAACCGTCAATTGATCTCTAAATGGGTGATTGAAAAAGGCAATGGTGTAGTAGAAGTAAAAGAACGCGATGGCAAATATTTCGTAGTAGTTAACGATTACGAAGCTCTCCGTGGCTTGTTCGGCGACTTGTTGCGCGAAATCCAACGCATCAAATCTACTGGCGACTTCGAAGCTGCTAAGGCTATGGTTGAAACATATGCTATCACTATCGATCCTGAACTTCACGCTCAAGTTCTTGCTCGTTACGAAGCTCTTAACCTTTATCCATATAATGGTTTCGTAAACCCTGTTTATACTGCTTCATTCGATGAAAATGGCAAATTCACAGGTCTTTCAATCGATTATACAGAAGGTTACGCAGAACAACACCTTCGTTATTCTCGCGACTATTCTTTTTTGAAATAATTTATTAATTTGATATTTGAAAGTTGAAATTTGAAAGTTTGCCGTTCGGTATTAACATTCAAATTTCAACTTTCAACTTTCAACTTTCAACTTAAAATTATGTTTTCAGGTATAGTAGAAGAACCTGCTGTTGTGACAGGTCTTCGTAAAGAAGAAGAAAATCTTCATATTACAATGCGTTGTTCGTTCACTAACGAACTCAAAATAGACCAATCAGTAGCACATAATGGTGTGTGTCTCACTGTGGTAGATATCAAAGGCGACGAATATACCGTTACAGCAATCAAAGAAACTCTTGAGCGTTCAAATCTTGGACTTCTCGAAGTTGGTTCTATGGTTAATGTTGAGCGTTCGATGTTGATGAATGGTCGTCTTGATGGACACATCGTGCAAGGTCATGTTGACCAAACAGCACGTTGCACTGAAGTGCGTGAGGCAGAAGGTAGTCATTATTTCCATTTTGAATATGAAACTACTGAAGAGATGCGTCGTCGTGGTTATCTTACTGTCGATAAAGGTTCAGTTACAGTGAATGGGGTATCTTTGACTGTTTGTACTCCAACTGACAATAGTTTCGAAGTGGCAATTATCCCTTATACATTGGAGCACACAAACTTCTGTCAAATCAAAGTAGGTACAATCGTAAACCTCGAATTCGACATTATTGGTAAATACATTGCCAGAATTAATGCATAATTCATAATGCATAATTATGAATAGATTTTATTTATTTTTAAGTGTTAATACCGAATGGCTAATTATGAATTGTGAATTATGAATTGTGAATTAGATAAAGAATATTTACAAAAATACGAAGAAGAACTAACACAAAAACTTCTTCGTCAAGCACATGATTTACGTTGTGGGGCAGAGCAGTTGTATCATACCGAAGATTTGGAAGAGATGTGGCATAAGATTGCACCACAATATATGGTCGATGCAGTGCCCGAAATAGCTCAGTATCCAACAGTTGCAATTGCCTGGGCAGGCTATATTGGTATGGCACTTGCTCACCTTTGGGATAAAGATTGGGATGAAGTATTGCGTCGTGAAGATGTATATGCTTCATTGCGCGACCCTCGTGGTTTTGACGAGATGGATGAGTATATTATTGAAGGAGTGATGGGTTATTTGCTCGATAGTAAGACAGCGCAAGGTTTTGAAAACCTTATGCGTTCACTTTCGCAAACTGCTTTGGCTCAAATCCGTCACGAAGAGATTGAACCACAAAGCGAAATGGCATTCCACGTATATGCTCGCACCACAAAAGTAATGTTCCGCATAGGTGCAAGTTGCGAACTCTATCGTCTTGGATATAAATACCAGAAAGTAGAACAATAGGCTATAATATTTAGTAATTCTAGAATATATAGATTAACCTCTAACCTCTAACCTCTCAATTAACTATGGAAGTATTTCTTTTCATATTAGCGGCAATATTTATGATTTTGGGTATTGTTGGTTCGATAGTGCCAGCATTACCAGGTCCTCCGTTGAGTTATGTGGGGTTATTGTTGCTACAATTCACTGATAAAGTGCAATTCTCTACATCATTTTTAGTGATGTGGGCTATTGTTGTGATAGCGGTCGTAGTGTTTGATTACTACCTACCTATATGGACTACAAAAAAAGTAGGTGGTTCTAAATCAGGTATAACAGGTAGCATAATAGGTATGGTTGCAGGTATTATATTCACCCCTATCGGCATGATACTTGGCACACTTATTGGTGCTATAATTGGAGAAATAGTTGGTGGCGCATCAGGCGATAAGGCTTTGCGTAGTGGTTTAGCTACTTTTGTTGGCACTATGTTAAGCATTGGTATTAAGTTGATTTTGTGTGTATCTATGATGATATATTACGTTATAGAATTGTTTTAAACTATTTATACACTATATGGTCTAATAGGTATGAAGGAGGATATTATTATGAAACGATTGATTTTATTTGTTTGTGCATTGTGCATTGTACATTGTGTGTTTTCTCAAAGATATGATTACGATGATATCTATTTTAATCCTAAAAAGGATATAAAAAAAGAGACACGAGATGCAAGACACGAAATGCGAGACACGAGACACGAGATACAAGATGAGTCAGACTCGTCTGAGCAGTCTTATTTGTACGATGATAACTCTCAACTCTCTTATACTGATCGTATCAATCTTTTTCATCGTGCTGATAGTGATACTACGCAAGACCGTTTGGCTCATATTGCCGATACTAATTATACAACAAATATCTTTGTCCTCACTGATGGGCAGTATGTTGTAGATGTTGATGGCAATAATATTGAAATCACTGAAAACTACAACTATCCATATATGGATTGGAGTAGTTATTATTGGAATCGTCCATATTATTATGGTCCATATTACACTTCGAGTTATTATTGGAATCGTAGCATGTATGGTTGGTATGGCAATTATGGTTGGTCGGTAGGTTTTTATGACCCATATTTCTATGGATTCTACAATCCTTGGTACGATCCATTTTACACTCCTTATTGGGGATATGCAGGATGTTATGATCCATATTGGGGATATCACCACCACCATCATGGTTATTATCCACCTCATCATGGAGGAAGTGTGCATCATCCACATCATCCAAAACCAGATTGGGGTGATTATGTTGCCCGAGGTAATGAAAATGAGCGTCGTAATGTGAATAGTTCTTCTCGTTTGGCTAATAATGTAGCAGCATCTAATAGAGTAGCATCAACTACCACACCTTCAGCAGTACGTCGTGCAAGTGATACAAAAGTCTCTACATCGACTGTTCGTGGAGCATCTACTTCAACTAATAGAACAACATCTACAACTACAACAACTAACACTCAACGTCGTAAAACATCTACATCGGCATTACCAGCTCGTCCAACTTCGACACGAGATGTTTTACCTTCCTCTTCCTCTTCAGTAACGCGTACTACATCAACAGCCAAAAGTACCCAATCTACAACTACACAACGTTCTACTTCTACAGTAAGAAGTAGCTCTTCTTCTACACGTTCATCATCTACTTATAGTCCTTCATCATCTTCTTCTACACGTTCATCGGGTGGTTTTAGTGGTGGTAGCAGTAGTGGCGGTGGTCGTTCAGGAGGTTCAAGTAGTTCGTCAACTCGTCGAAGATGATAACTAAGGAGTAAGGAATAGGGAACAGGGAATAGGGAACAAGGAATAGGGATTATTTTCTTTTGAAAATATAAAAATTATATTATATGAAAAAAATAATAATATCAATATGTGCATTGTGCATTATACATTGTGTATTTGCTCAAGGTTTGATGGATGCTTCAAAATATGCTAATACAGATATTTTGGGTACAGCACGTTATATGTCGATGGCTGGTTCGATGGGTGCACTTGGTGGCGATCCTTCTGCTGTGCTTGATAATCCTGCAGCACTTGGTATCTATCGTTCGTCTGAATTGAGTTTTACGCTTAATGCAACTCCTTCGGTTACACTCTCTACATCGCCAACCAATGCAGTGAAACAAAATGATTTCTTCTTTAATTTCAATCAGTTGAGTTATGTGATGTCGTTACAATCTGGTAAGGACTATGGTTATGTGTCAAGCAATTTTAGTTTCACCTATAATCGTCTTAAAGACTTCCACCGACAAACATCTGTATCTGCTATGGGTACACCTTCTATGACTAATATGATAGCAGATTTTAGTTCTGGATTTTATCCTTCTGAAATACATGAAGATAATCTTTATGCTCCATATCTTTCAATTCTTGGTTATCAAGGTTATTTGATGGACCCGATGATTCCTGATTCAATGTATTATACACCATACGCTTATAATACTAATCGCATGGCATATCAAGGCGAGGAGAGCGGACGCATTGATGAGTATAATTTTTCATACGCTGCTAATGTAGGCCATTATCTCTATATTGGTGCAAGCATTGGTTTGCAAACACTTAACTATCAACTTATCTCTAATTCTGGAGAGATGTATGATAATGGAGCAAGTACAACACTCAAAAATATATTTAACTCATCAGGCGTAGGTTGTAATCTTCGTGTTGGTATCATCGCTCGTCCTGTTGCATGGATGCGTATTGGAGCATCATTCCAATCTCCTACATGGTATAATATGACCGATAGTTATTATGCTAAAATCGTTGGTGAAGGCACATCAGCTGATTATGCAACAGTTGAATATAAAACACCTTCATCACGTAGCAACTATGCTTTCAATTCGCCACTTAAAGTACAAGCATCTCTTGGTTTCGTAATAGGTAAAGTAGCTCTTATCAATATTGATTATCAATATGCTAATAATCCAGGTATGCGTTTCAAAGGAGAAGAGTCAGATTATCTTTTTGCTGAACCTGAATTTGTATATGAAAATAACGAAATTCGTCAACAATCACTTGCTGCACATACAATCAAAGCAGGTGCTGAATTCCGCATAGCTTCACAATTCTCATTCCGTGCAGGTGCTGCATATCGCACACCAAATCTTTCCTCAACTGCTTCACGCACGTTGCTTGATAATACAACACGTACTGATATGGAGGTATTTGCCGATAAAGGATTGTTCTATGCCGCAGGTGGTTTTGGTTATCGTTATAATGGTTTTGGTATTGATTTAACATACGCTTATAGTCAGCAAAACCAAGCATTTTCTCCATTTCAACAAGGTGCCGAACTTCTCGGTAATGGCTATTATGGAGTAAAAAATCCAACCGAACAAAAACATTTGGCAAATATAAAAACAATGCGTCATAATGTGGTGATGACAATATTGTATAAGTTTTGATTGATATTTTTAGTTTTTGAAATAAATAAAAAGCGCACTAAACTATTATGGTTTGGTGCGCTTTTTATTAATTATATTTTTTATCAATTACATCCTGCATTTGGATTGAACCATTCTGGAATGTCAAAGTCTT
>JAZRJN010000098.1:0-2430 GCA_045645785.1 Candidatus Aphodosoma sp.
AATATAAATTAGAAGGCAATAAATTGACAATCACATTGCCAGCATTGACATCAGAGGTACTTTATTAAAATGTCAATAGTCAACAGTCGACGGTCAACAGTCTCTTGTTTATGAGGTTTTGTTGTCGGTTGACTGTTGACTTTAGACTGTAGACTATAGAATAAATGATTTCAGCAGATGCATTGACCGTCGAGTTTGGCGGGACAACACTATTTAAAGATATATCGTTTATAATCAATGAGAACGACCGTATAGCCTTGATGGGTAAGAACGGTGCGGGCAAATCTACTTTGTTGAAGATACTAGCCGGAGTGCGCGAAGCTACACGCGGTAAAGTGTCGGCACCAGAGGGGACTGTTATAGCCTATTTGCCTCAACATTTGATGGTTAAGGACGATAAAACCGTATTTGAAGAGGCAGCGACAGCATTTGCCGAAATCAACAGTATGGAGGCGCGTATCAACGAAATAAATAAAGAGTTGGAGACGCGCACCGATTATGAAAGCGATGAGTATATGGCACTTATCGAAGAGGTGAGTGCGTTGAGCGAGAGATTTTATAGCATCGAAGAGGTGAATTACGATGCCGATATCGAGAAGACTTTGCTTGGTCTTGGATTTGAGCGTAAAGATTTTACACGTAAAACGTCGGACTTCAGCGGAGGTTGGCGTATGCGTATCGAGTTGGCAAAAATGCTTTTGCGTAAGCCCGATTTGATATTGCTCGATGAGCCGACTAACCACCTTGATATAGAGTCGATTCAGTGGTTGGAACAATGGCTTGTGAATCAAGGCAAGGCTGTGGTGGTGATATCGCACGACAAGGCTTTCGTGGATAATATCACAAATCGTACAATCGAGGTGACGATGGGTCGTATCTACGACTATAAGGCAACATATTCGCACTACTTACAATTGAGAGAAGAACGCCGTCAGCAACAACAACGTCAGTATGAAGACCAACAAAAGATGATTGCTGAGACTAAGGAGTTCATCGAGCGTTTCAAGGGTACATATTCAAAGACACATCAAGTGCAAAGCCGTGTCAATATGCTTGAAAAACTTGAGATTATTGAGGTAGATGAGATTGATACATCGTCGTTGAGATTGAAATTTCCACCTTCGCCTCGTAGTGGCAACTACCCAGTGGCGGCGCATAATGTGGGTAAGGCGTATGGAGAGCACAGAGTGTTTTCTGGTGCAAACTTTACTATTGAGCGTGGCGAAAAAGTGGCATTTGTGGGTAAAAACGGTGAGGGTAAATCTACAATGGTGAAGTGCATTATGCAAGAGATAGAGCACGAAGGCGAGTTGTTGTTAGGACATAATGTCAGAGTAGGCTATTTTGCGCAAGACGAAGCTGCAGGGTTGGATGAAGAATTGACAGTATTTCAAACAATTGATGAGATAGCCGAAGGCGATATTCGTACGCAAATACGTAATATTCTTGGAGCATTTATGTTCAATAAAGAAGATTCTGAGAAGAAGGTGAAAGTGTTGTCGGGTGGTGAGCGTCAGCGACTTGCGATGATAAAACTATTGTTGCAACCACTCAACTTCTTGATTCTCGACGAGCCTACTAACCATCTTGATATTAAGACAAAAGATGTGTTGAAACAAGCACTTCAGAATTTTGATGGCACACTTATTGTGGTATCGCACGATAGAGATTTTCTTGATGGTTTGGTGAAGAAAGTGTATGAATTTGGTGGTGGTAAAGTAACAGAACACCTTGAGGATATTTATGGATTCTTGCGTAAAAAGAATATGGAAAACCTCCGCGAAATAGAAAGGAAATAAGGAGTAGGGAGTAGGGAGTAAGGAATGATTTAATTGTGAATTGTGCATTGAAAAAATTGGTATGTTTGGATGTTTATTTATGATGATTTTAGTGCCAGCGCTCTTTATATTGGCGTTGGCGTTAAACGTAGTATTTCGTGTGCTTGGTATATTTATGCCTAAGTCGCGACCACAACAACCGCAATATGATTATGATGAATCGGATAATCCGATAGAAAATGAAATTCGCGAAGAGGTGAACGAACGCCGTCAGCGAGGAGAGAAAGTTATATCCGATGACGAAGGCGAATATGTCGATTTTGAAGAAATCAAAGAAGATATTAAAGAATAGATTAAAGAATAGATAATAGGGTATAGATAACAAATTATAAATAACATAAAGTATGAAACAAAGATTTTTAACTTTATTATTTGCCATGGTTATGGCATTGATGGTGTCGGCTTGTGGCAATGGTAAAAGCGAGCAAGTGGTAGAACAAACCTTACCTAAAGAGACAACAGAAGTAAAAGCCATTCCAATTACAAAAGCCGATTTTCTTGCTAAAGTAGTTAATTATGAAGCAAATCCTACAGAGTGGATATATCTTGGCGACAAACCATGTATCGTCGATTTCTATACAACTTGGTGTGG
>JAZRJN010000099.1:0-16234 GCA_045645785.1 Candidatus Aphodosoma sp.
GCGCCGATGGTACTGCGTTGCATCGTGGGAGAGTAGGTCGCCGCCGTTTTTCAGAAACCTCGAAGATTTAGTTCTTCGGGGTTTCTTTGTTTTATACTCTCCCCCTTAGTAAGGGGGAGTGCCCAGCGGGCGAGGGGGTATAAATGTAAAGACGTTGAAAACGTCGAATGTGCATAACTGCAGGTGCCCTCCTTCGTCGGGTACCCGCAGTTATTAAAATAGAACCTCTTCGAGGTTCATTTTCATAAATATTAGCCCCTTTAATAAAGATATCATATATCCTCTTTATTTATTACAGATTCAAGATATAGTTTTATTTTTTATCGGACAACAATAATTTTATTATAACTGGTTATAATTTATGTTTAATTTACGGAAATTTATGTTCATACAAATAGATAAAATTACGAATTTAGCCCGATTTCAATCTGAAATCGGGCTTTTTTTTGATGATTTTTGTGTTGAAATTTGGTGGTTCAAGATATATTGCGTAACTTTGTATGTTCAAATGCAATTTATTTAATTATTAACTAAAATATTTTAATTATGAAAAAAATTACTCTTTTAAAATCGCTCCTAGTAGTGATGGCTCTAAGCCTTTTCTCTTTCTCAGTATGGGGAGTAGAGAAAACGATTTCATTTACATTTTCTGATTATACAGCAGGGACACAATATGCTGCTGGAGAAGAGCATAAAATAGATGATGTTTTAACTCTTTATACAACAGCGTGTCATTTTACTACACAACTTAGAATTTATTCTTCATCAACCAATAATGGTTATGTTGTGTCAAATAAGTTGCCAGGAGCAATTACAGCAATGACTTTCAATGCAGGTAATAAAGCAGATAATCTTTTAATTTTTGGAAGTAATGATGGTGCATCTTGGGCACAAATGGGTTCAGTTGCTGTAACTTCTTCATATAAAGATTATTCTGTTACTCTTTCTGGTAATTATACTTATTTCAAACTTGATGTCGAAGGAGAAAATCAAGTTCGTATTGCATCAATGTCGGTAACTTATGATGATGCTATTTCGGGTGGCGAAGGTGGTGATGAAGTCGTACCAGAACCAGAAGAGCCAGGTAGTGGTTTCATTGGTGAATATACTCATACATTTGCTTCTGGAGAGTTATCTAATGGGTCTGTAACATTGAGTGAGGTGGTTTGGAATTTTGCTATGGAAGGTTCAACTTTTTTTGGTTGGGATAACAACAATGGAAGGGGACTTCAAATGGGTAAAAAAGATAACCCAGCAACTTCAATTGTGTTATCTTCTTCTGCATTTGCAGGTAAAGTGACAAAAGTGGTTGTTAATACATCAGGTGCGAGTGGTGTTGATACTGATTTGTCGGTAGCTGTTGGTGGTGTGCTTTTGTCTCCAGAAAATGCAAGATTAACAACAATTGCAACTGATTATGCATTTACAGGTGAAGCGAGTGGTGAAATCGTAATTACTTGGACAAACAAAGGCAAAGGTTTATATATTAAATCGCTTTCTGTAGTTACAGAAGCAGGAACTGTAGAGGCTCCTACTGTAGTTAAGCCACTATTCTCTGTTGCTTCTAAAAAATTCTCAGAACCTTTTAATTTGACTCTTTCTTGTGCAACAGAAGGTGCGGAAATTTATTATACATTCGAAGAGGCAGGTGAATTTGTGAAATATACAGAACATCTTAATATTACAGAAACTACAACTGTTTATGCTAAGGCGGTATTGGGAGAAGAAGAGAGTGAAGTTGCATCAGCTACTTATACTTATGTGAATCCAGTTGTAACTATTGCAGAATTTTTAGCTGCTGAAGTAAATGATGGTATTTTGTATGAATTAACAGGTGTTGTTTCTAATATTACGAATACGACATATGGTAATTTTGATATTATTGATGAAACAGGTACTGTTTTGGTTTATGGTTTGAGAGCAAGTGAAACTGCAGGTAACCAAACATTTGCTCAAATTGAAGATCTTGATGAAGGTGATACTCTAACTCTCCGTGGTTATCGTTCGGCTTATAATAGTAAAGCTCAAGTTGGTAGTGCTTACTATGTGTCACATGAAGATGCAGCACAAGTAGTAGAATTGCCAGAAGTTGATAATATTGCAGCATTGGTTTCATTAGGAGAAAAAGCACGAATTACAGGTGCAATTACTGTAGTTGCTCAAACTGGTAAATATTTGTGGGTGAAAGATGCATCTATGTCTATGCTTGTTTATGGTGATGCTCCTACTACTTATAATAATGGAGATCAATTAACAGGCCTTGTTGCTACGGTATCTTCTTATAATGGTGCAACACAACTTACTCCTGTTGAGTTCCCAGAAGCTGTTGCTGGTACTGTTGTTGAACCTGCAGTAATGGCACTTGCTGATGTTACAACCGAAACAGTTCACCAATATATTAAACTTGAAGGTGTTACATATACAGATGCAACAACTTTGACTGATGGTGAAAATACATTAGCAATGTATGATCATTTTAAATACACATACGCAGGTGCAGAAGGT
The DNA here is from genome assembly GCA_045645785.1 of Candidatus Aphodosoma sp. Classification (GTDB taxonomy): domain Bacteria; phylum Bacteroidota; class Bacteroidia; order Bacteroidales; family Paludibacteraceae; genus Aphodosoma. Next base: position 2,506 of record JAZRJN010000099.1, read on the forward strand.
GATAAAGTTGATGTTATTGCTATTGCAGGTTTGTATAATGAAAATGTTCAAGTTTATCCTATCTCTATTGAAAAAGTGAAAAATGGTGGAGTTACAACAGGTGTTGAAGTAGTTGATTTTGTTGAAATTTTCGTTCAAAATCGTACTATCGTAGCAGAAGGTGAATTCCAAATTTTCACTATTACTGGTCAAAACGTAACTAACATGAATGGTAACCTTGAAAATGGTGTTTATGTGGTTCGTTCTGCAAATGCAGTGGGTAAGGTTGTGGTTAAATAATTAAAAGTTAGTAGCGAGTAACTAGTAGCGAGTAGCGAGACTTTGGTCGTAGTTGTTCGTGATAAGTTATGAGCAAAGAATATGAGATAGCGGCGCTGAGGTTTTCAGTGCCGCTATTTTTTTTGGGGGGGGGAGGGAGGATGCTCGCTGTCTGCAGACAGCGAAGAGATACTCCCCCTCTCCTCCTCCCACGACCTCGAAGAGGTCGAACAAAAAAGGACGCTAAAAAGCGTCCCCAATATTTATTTTTATCAAATACTAAAAACTAAAAGTTTTCTTCTTTCTCTTCGTCATCTACTTGGCGCATGATGTTTTCGATGTAGTCGAGGAGTTCGTCGCGACCTTGTGCTTTCTCTGATGATGTGATGAACATCGGAGGTAGGGCTTCCCACTCTTTGAGGAGTTCGTTTTTGTAGTTTTCGATATTCGACATGAGGCGAGAGTGACTCAATTTGTCGGCTTTAGTGAAGACGATAGAGAATGGTATGCCTGATTCGCCTAACCAGCGCATAAATTCTACGTCGATTTGTTGTGGTTCGTGACGACAGTCGATGAGTACGAATAGATTGGTAAGTTGTGGACGGAAGAGGATATATCCCTCAATAATACCACGCAATTTGCGACGTTGCTCTTTTGATGCACGCGCATAACCATAACCAGGAAGGTCAACTACATACCACTCTTTGTTGACGATGAAGTGGTTTATCAATAGAGTTTTACCTGGTTTAGATGATGTTTTTGCTAAATCAGGGTGTTGCAAAAGCATGTTGATGAGCGATGATTTTCCAACATTGCTTCGGCCTATGAAAGCAAATTCGTGAAGGCGTCCTTCAGGACAGCGTTTGTAGTCGGTGTTCGATATTACGAACTCTGATGAACTTATATGCATTCTTTATATAGTTAGTAGTTACTAGTTATTAGTTATTAGTGATTAGTTATTAGTGATTAGTGATTAGTTAGTAGTGTATTCTTATTCCTTATTCCTTACTCCTTATTCCCTGTTCCTTATTACTTACTCCTTGTTCCTTAATAAAGTAAAGTCCAATGGATGTAAGTATTCCGTTGAGGAGTAGGAGTTCGTAGCCCCAATGATATCCCCAATAGTGTGATGTAATAGCGTTGATTATATAGCAAAGTATGGGTGATGTGATGGCTACGAGGGGCACTAATTTATCGTGTACTTGGTAGCGAGTGAATAGTCCAAAGGCAAATAGTCCAAGTAATGGTCCATAGGCATAGCCAACGATAGTATATATGGTGTCGATGATTGAACGATTTTGTGTGTAACCGAAAAGTATCACGATTATGGCAAATAGTGTACATACAGCGAGGTGAAGCCACCAGCGACGATGTTTGTCGGTTTTATTGCCTAATATGTCAATAGTTAGTGTTGTAGTGATTGAGGTTAGGGCAGAGTCGGCACTCGAAAACGAGGCTGAAATGATGCCTAAAACAAAACATACTCCAGCTATAGGCGACATGATGGTCGAAGCTACCATAGGCATGATTTTGTCTGGCTCGGCAGGAAGTGTGATGCCCGTACGTTGTGCATAAATCACTATTAATGAGCCTAAAAGTAATAGTATAAAATTGATAGGCAAGAATGCTATGCCATAGCTCAACATGTTTTTCTGACTTTCGCGTAAGGTACGACAAGTCAGATTTTTTTGCATCATGTCTTGGTCTAATCCTGTCATTACAATGACGATAAATATACCGCTAATGAATTGTTTCCAAAAATATTGAGTCGAACGTAAATCACTAAAGTTGAAAGTTAAAAGTTGAAAGTTGAAAGTTGAAAGTTGTACATTGGCTAATTCATACGCTTCATAGCACATAACGCTGATAGCTATGATGAAAAAGAGCGTCTGTAGTGTGTCGGTCCAAACTATAGTGCGGATACCTGCGCGGTGAGTGTAAAGCCAAATGATAAGTACGCAGATGATTACTGTAAGCCAAAATGGTACGCCCCATTGCGTAAATATGAAATGTTGCAACACGAGCACTGCGACATATAGTTTTGTGGCAGAACTAATTAGTTTGGCTACAATAAAGTATATAGACCCTGTGTGGTATGACGACGAACCGAAGCGTGTATTTAGATATTCGTATATCGATGTGAGTCGTAGGCGGTAGTAGAGTGGTAGCAGTATGTAAGTTACTGCGATGTATCCAAAAAAGAAACCGAGACAAGTCTGTAGGTAGGTCCATCCCGATGCTGTAACCATGCCTGGTACTGATACTACGCTTATACCACTAATTGAAGCTCCAATCATACCAAAAGCCACTACATACCATGGCGAGCGGTGGTTGGCAGAAAAAAAAGCCTCGTTTGATGTGTTGTTTCGTGATGTCAGATGTCCGACACCAAGCAAAATAGCAACATATATTAATAGTATAATGAAGTACATTTTATTAAGGAGTAAATATCAAGGAGCAGGGAGCAAGGCACTTAAAATTCTCAATTCTCAATTCTCAATTCTCAATTCTCAATTCTCAATTATATTCCTATATCTTTCTTTAATTTTTTTTAATCCAGCGCGTTGCATAGGGCTGAATTTTAGTCGTTTGCTGAATTCGGAGCGAGTCATTGATGCCCAATCTATATTGAAAATTCCATCAATAGGTTCTAATTCTGGATGATTATGTGGATGCGCAAATCTATTCCAAGGACAAGCTAATTGGCAACGGTCGCATCCATATAGGGTATTGGTAGCAAACTTTCTTAAATCCTCATCTATTTCCCCTCGTTTTTCGATAGTTTGATATGAAAGGCAACGTCGTGCGTCAATGTAGGAATATTCTATATTGCTCCCCTGTTTTAGGGGAGCTGTGCGAAGGACTGAGGGGTTAAATTGTTGACTGTTGACTGGCGACTGTTGACTATTAATTATAGCCCCTGTCGGACAAGCCTCAATACATCTCCTACATGTGCCACACCGATTTTTCATTGGCGTGCTTGGCTCTAATTCGAGTGTAGTGATGAGTGTGCCGATGAATGTGAAAGTGCCAAACTTAGGGTTAACCAACATGCCATTGCGCCCAATCCATCCCAATCCAGCTCTTACTGCCCAAGCGCGTTCCATTACAGGTGCCGAATCGCAAAATACCGCATATTGATGAGGCATCACCTTGTTTATCTCTTCTGCCAATGCTGTCAATTTCGACTTTACAATATGGTGATAGTCATTGCCGTAAGCGTATGCTGCAATTTGAGGTTTGTCGGTCGGTTGCCACTCATGAGGGTAATAATTCATCAGCACCATAATCATTGACCGAGCACTAGGTAATAGCTCCTGCGGATTGGCGCGCATTTCGATATTGCGTGCCATATATTGCATTTCGCCGTGATAACCCTTGTCGAGCCACTTTCGTAAACGTTCAATTTCATCATCAATCGGCTCAATACGCGCCACACCCCAAGCATCAAATAAGGTTGAGAGTTTATATTTTATTTCTTTTAACATAAGTACATAATTTATTTTATTTCTTTTAACAGAAGTACAGAATTAAATTATAGGCTTATAAATTATAAGCTGTATTTCTAACTTTAGGGAGAGCAACTACTTTTTTAGGTACATGCCCTAAATCATAAACATTGTAGGGACGCTCGGTTCGAGCGACCGCAAAGTATAAGGCTTGTACTTAAAAAACAATATAAACCCACTTATAAATTTTCAATACAAAATAAACTTATTTATCCCGAAAAAATAAATATGTACTTCTGTTTAAAAATATATTTTGTACTTATGTTGAAATAAAAGCCTTTATTTCGTGAGGCGGTTAATTTCTTTCTCTATATTTTCGTGGTTGTAGCGACCGATTATATTACCTTCTTTGTCCATGAGGAAGAATGTAGGCAATTCGCTGATATTATATGTCGCTAATAGTGTCGATTGCACAGATGCCTCGTCGCGCACGCAAACCCAAGGTATGTTGCGTGTTTGCTCTAACCAGAGTAATTTGTCGGCGTCGAACGATACTTGGTATATTTCCAATCCAAGTTCGTTGTACGTAGCATACAATTCTCTCAAAAACAAAGTGTGAGCTGCCGCCTGTTCCATAGCGTATGCCGAGAAATCGATGAGTACCACTTTGCCCACGTAGTCCGACAATCGTGTAGTTTCGCCGATGCGGTTAGGTAATGCGATTTCGATGAAGCCCTCTTCTGTGATATTTTCTACTAATTGTTGAGCCGAGAGTTCACTATTACGTTGTTGGCTGATAGCCAAAAGCACATTTTGTTTCAACTCCTTAGTGCGCTCATAATCTGCATAATGCAAGTCCCAAGCTGTAGCCACCGCATTCCAAAATGGCAAATCTTCTTTGTTGTAAGGAGTCATATAGTAAGCTCCTTTTATTGTTTGATTTATAGCATAATATGCCGCTGCTGAACGAGGATTTGTAAGTACGATTTCTTGTGCCATGCGTTTGTGAGCTGTAAGCATTTGAGCTACTTTGGCAGTATCGCCTTCGATAGCAACGCGTTGGAGTTCGAAGTTCGAGTTGCGTAGGCGTTGAATGTCGAGCGAAGTTTCTGACCCATTGATACTCACATTGTTCAAATCCTTAGCTGACCCAGTGATGCTAATCTCTGTAGTTGCTGAATCCATTGCAAATACTACCGACTGACCACCGATGCGCACGCGGTAGAAATCAGGGTATTGTGGTGTTTTAACAGCAAAACTAAAACCACCCTTAGTATCCAATTTAGCCGAATCGAGTAGAGTAGTAGCAGTCAAACCTGTATGCTCTAAATAAATAGTCTTGCCCTCAGCATCGGTAATTGTACCATTGATATTGCTTTTAGGCGTACATGCTGCAAATAAAATAATTGTAACGAGAAATAAAAGTGCTTTTTTCATATAATTTTGTTTTAATATTTCTGTCATTTTATGTGTTTTTTTCGATTCGCTTGTTTTCAATAAATTGAAAACTTGCTCGATAGATTTACACAGATGAAGATACCAAATAAATATGTTGGAAAACATTTGTTTATCTGTGCAAATCTGTAGAGTGATTTTGACGAAGTCAAAGAACGAATTAAAAAACTTTTACCAATTTTTATACGGATTTTTAAATAAACAAGCATTGTAATATCGAGCATCGCCAGTCACCTCTTTGCCTACAAAGTCAGGCAACTCAAACACATCATCCTTATGCTCTAATTCGATTTCAGCCACCACAAGTCCTTCGTTGTCGCCATGGAACTCATCTACTTCCCACGTGAAACCCTTATGTTCCACTATATAGCGCGTCTTGTCGATTATAGGCTGTTGGCAAGTGTTGTGTAGCATCGCCTCCGCATCAGCAACAGGAATTTCATATTCATACTCATTACGAGCAAACCCGATAGTAGCATTTTTTATTGTCAGATAAGCCTTATCGCCTTTTATGCGTACACGCACCACGCGGTTATCTTCGCTACAGATGTACCCTTGCGATATGCGCTGCGCCTTGCCCGACTTATAGTTGTCATTAATAACAAGAAATTTACGTTCAATCTCAATCATATTTTTTTATAGTCAAAAGTCTATAGTCTATGGTCAATAGACAATGATTTATAGTCGCACCAAAAGATTGGTTGCTCAATATTCTCCCCCTGTTTTAGGGGGAGTACCCCGAATGGGGGAGGGGGTTATTGTCTGTTGACTTTATAATGCAAAGATACAATATAGTTTTGACAGTTTTTGACAATGGAGAAAATATTTTTGAAAAAAGGTTGACTTTTCTTTCGAAAAATCAACTTTTATTATGCATGATTATCAAAAAGTATCAAATTAGCCAATATATTTTATGATTCTTTCAATTAGATTAGTTGCAGGAGTAATCATTGGCAACACTTCCTCTTCAGAAGTTTGATAAACACAATTATAATCTCCTTTTTCGCGGATAGTTTGTAATTGTGAATATAGCCGTCCGTCTTCCATATTGAAAATGCCTGTTCTTACGTAATGTTGACCAAACATTACGACTACTCCTTTATGGGTGTTAACGCTATGTCCGTCATGTATTAATAATGCAGAAACAGCATGAAATATGGCATAATATAAACGGTTAGCAACATTATCCCAATAACCTAAATTTTTTAAGGCTTCAATCTGTGTCATTATTGATTAAGCTTTCTCTAACTCGAATTTTACAATAATTTTGCGTTCTTCTTCTGTTAGTCCCATTATAATACAATTTTATCTGATTCAACATTTTTGTAGAAAGGCATATATTTCATATTTAACCATTCGCTGAGTGTGTACATCACTGGAATGATTGCCTTGCCTAATTCCCAACCTAACATAGTAAAAGGAAATGCTATGTTGTCATAATCGCTTTGTTCGATTTTTGCTTTATCAAGAATGATAAGAATGTCCCAGTCAGACGATTCTTGTGCATCGCCACGAGCCTGAGAACCATATAGCAATACTTGTCCTCCTTTTGGAGTGACATTACGTGCTACTGATTTTATTCTATTCAATATCTGTTCTTTAGCAAACATTTGAAATTTGTTTTTTTTGATTTCTTTGCAAAGGTAATACTTTTTTCTTATTCTTGCAAATAATGTTCCATTTATATTTAATATGAGATTGATATGATTTTTATTTTTCAGAATGGTGTTGAGAGTGTTTTTTTGAAAAAATGTCACTCTACTAAGGAGCAGTTTATTTGTAGGTTGTTTTTGGGTATTTGTGCGTCCCCGTTGGGGACGGAGGGGGAGGGGTGTTGCTTTTGTCCGCAAGTGATTTTTGTATTCGCGCCGCTACTACAAAAATTACATGCGGTTACTAATTGTTGGACATCTTTGATGTCCTTGTATTTTTATATCTGTTTAGTTACTACAAAAATTACATGTGGTTACTAATTGTTGGACATCTCGATGTCCTCTTTTTTCTTATTAAAACAACTTAAATTTGTTATATCGTAAAAAAATAATAATTAGGTGTTTTTATGTCAATTTTTTTTTGTAACTTTGCACTTTCTCTAATTCATAATTCATAATTCATAATTCATAATTATTTCTTTAATCGAAATATTGGTTTTGTGCTTTAGACAAGAAGTTGATTATTATGAATTTAATTTTTAATAAATAACAAAAAAACAAAATAATTATGTCGAACAAAAAAATTCAACAAGAACCAGATGAGTTGCAAAATGTAGAACAAGCACTCTCTAAAACTGAACAATTTATTGAAAATAACCGCAAAAATTTGGTTATTGCTCTATGCGTAGTTGCTGTTGTTGCTGCTGCTATCGTATGTTTTTTCAATGGCTATGTAGCTCCTAAAAATGTAGAAGCTGGTGATAAAATGGCTGCTGCTGTGCGTTATTTCGAACTCGATTCTTTCGCTCTTGCGCTTAATGGCGACGGTGTGAACGAAGGTTTCATCGAAATTATGGACAACTACGGCGTTACTGAACAATCAAATCTCGCTGCTTTCTATGCTGGCGTTTGTGAATACAAACTCGGTAACTACGACGAAGCTATCTCTTATCTTAACAAATTCAGCGCTGCTTCTGTTAATATGGAGCCTGCTGCTATCACTTTGATTGGCGACTGCTATGTGGCTAAAGGTGATGCTAAAGCTGCTGTGAAATATTTCGAAAAAGCAGGTGCTATCGAAAATAAACTTACTGCTCCTCGCGCTCTCAACAAAGCAGGTATTGCTTACGAATCAATGGGCGAATGGGCTAAAGCTGAAAAATGCTACCAAACAATTAAATCGGTTTATTTCGATTCACAACTCGCAATGGAGATGGACAAACGCATCGAACGTTGCCAAGCAAATAAATAATAAGGAATAAGGAGCAAGGAGCAGGGAGCAAGTCCTCTGTCTTGATTCTTATAGATGATAAAAAAGAGGGATGGCTTTTCGGGTCTCCCTTTTTTTATAATGAGGAATGAGGAGTTAGGAATGAGAAATTAACTTTCAACTCTCAATTTTCAACTTTTAAAATATGGCTACAAAATATCACAATCTCTCAGAATATGATGCTAACACTTTGCCTGCGGCGGAGGAGTTGGCTGGTAAGAAATTTGCAATCGTAGTTGCTGATTGGAACGACAATGTAACTCACGCCCTCTGCGATGGTGCAGTGGAAACATTTATTTCGAACGGAATTTCGGAAGAAAATGTCGAAATTTTCCACGTTCCTGGAACTTTTGAGCTCACTTTTGCAGCTTCTAAACTCCAAAAAACAGGAAAATATGCCTCAATTATCGTAATTGGATGCGTAATTCAAGGCGATACACCTCACTTTGATTACGTTTGTCAAGGTGTTACTCAAGGTATCACACAAGTGAATGCCGAGGCGGATTGTCCGGTGATTTTCAGTGTGTTGACTACGCTTACTATGCAGCAAGCTACTGATCGTGCAGGTGGTTGTTTGGGCAATAAAGGAGTAGAAGGTGCAGTTACTGCGTTAAAAATGGTAAAAATATTTGGTAATATCAAATAATTGTTGTAACTTTGCACTCGCAATTCGGGAACGGGTTGTGGTAATGGGCAGTTACCAGAGTGGCCAAATGGGGCTGACTGTAACTCAGCTGTCTTTCGACTTCGGTGGTTCGAATCCATCACTGCCCACAAACTTCAAAAAGCGGAATTTTTGCGATAAGCGAGAGCAGAAGCAAAGTTTACTTTGATTATTCCGAGCATAGCAAGAATCTCGCAATTTTCGAAGAAAATTGCGGAAGTAGCTCAGTTGATAGAGCATTACCCTTCCAAGCTGAGGGTCGCGGGTTTGAGCCCCGTCTTCCGCTCCAGATAGAGACGCTATGCTTAGCGTCTTTTTTTTTAGATAATATAAAAAGTTTAGAGATTAGAGTTTAGAGAGTCATGCGGCACTAAACTTTCAACTTTCAACTTTCAACTTTCAATTTAAAGATATGTTTGAATCATTGAGCGAACGCCTTGAGCGTTCATTTAAAATCCTTAAAGGTCAAGGTAAAATTACTGAAATCAACGTCGCTGAAACCCTCAAAGATGTGCGTAAAGCCCTTCTTGATGCCGACGTAAACTATAAAGTTGCAAAGACTTTCACTGATGAGGTTAAGACTAAAGCATTGGGTCAAAATGTGCTCCTTGCTGTTAAACCTCAAGAGATGATGGTGAAAATCGTTCACGACGAACTCGCTCGCCTTATGGGTGGCGAAAATGTGGCGTTGAACGTTAAATCGCAAGCAGGTCAGCCAGCCGTAATTCTTATGAGCGGTCTTCAAGGTTCGGGTAAGACTACTTTCTCTGGTAAATTGGCTAACATGCTCAAAACAAAGCAAGGAAAAAATCCTTTGTTGGTGGCTTGCGACGTATATCGTCCTGCGGCTATCGAGCAGTTGCGCGTGCTTGGCGAACAAATCAAAGTGCCTGTATACTCTGAAATCGAGAATAAAAACCCTATCGAAATTGCTCAAAACGCTATTGCTCAAGCTAAACGTGAGGGTCGCGATGTAGTGATTATCGATACCGCTGGTCGTCTTGCTGTCGATGAGCAAATGATGACCGAAATCGCTGCTATCAAAGCTGCTATCAACCCACAAGAAATCTTGTTTGTAGTCGATTCGATGACTGGTCAAGACGCAGTGAATACTGCAAAAGAATTCAACGACCGTCTTGATTTCACAGGTGTTGTGCTCACTAAATTGGATGGTGATACTCGTGGTGGTGCTGCATTGTCAATCCGTTCGGTAGTAGAAAAACCAATTAAATTTGTCGGTACAGGCGAAAAAATGGAGGCTATCGACCTCTTCCATCCAGCTCGTATGGCTGACCGTATTCTCGGTATGGGTGACATCGTTTCGCTCGTAGAACGTGCACAAGAACAATTCGACGAAGAAGAGGCACGTAAACTCTCAAAGAAAATTGCTAAAAATCAATTCGACCTCAATGACTTCTACAACCAAATCCAACAAATCAAGAAGATGGGTAATATAAAAGAGCTCGCTTCTATGATTCCAGGTGTAGGAAAAGCGTTGAAAGATGTTGATATTGACGATAACTCATTCAAAGGTATCGAGGCAATTATTCAATCAATGACAAACGAAGAGCGCACAAATCCTGCTATTATCAATGGCTCACGCAAAAACCGTATTTCAAAAGGTTCAGGTCGTTCGATTGTAGAAGTAAATCGTTTGCTCAAACAATTCACTGACATGCAAAAAATGCTCAAAGGCGTACAACAAATGAGTAAAAATCCTAAATTGATGCGTCGTCGTTGATTGTTTAATGATAAAAAAAGAGCCTGCAAATATTTAATTTGCAGGCTCTTTTTTAGTAAATTATTATTGAGTAATTTTTAATTTTCCATTTTTTAATTTTCAATTCTCCATTCTGTAAGGTCGGTGCCTCGCATGAGGTCGGCGGCAGGCATGCGTTTTTTGCCTGCGAGTTGTACTTGGTTGAGGTGGATGTAGCCGTCTTGTACTGCTACTTTCAATATTTTTTTGCCGTCGCAAATGAGTGTGCCTGCTGGGTGAGTTGGCGTGCAGAGTTCTTTGCTTACTTCGTAGATTTTCATGTTTGTGGTATTGCCTTCGGCGTCAGCGAGTTCGATCCATGCTGCTGGATAAGGAGCAAGACCACGAACGAGGTTGCGTACGGACTCGGCTGTGGTGTTAAAGTTGATTCGGCAAGTCTCTTTGAAGATTTTTGGTGCGGGTTTTAATTCGCCTTCTGGTTGTGGCATTGATGTTACATTGCCAGATTCGATTTGGTTGACTGTTTGGAGTACGAGGTCGGAGCCGAGGTACATTAGTTTGTCGTGTACTATGCCGGCATTGTCGTCAGGGGCAATGTCGATTTTTTGTTGCATGATGATGTTGCCGGTGTCGATTTCGTGTTGAAGGAAGAAGGTGGTGATACCTGTTTCGGTTTCGCCATTGATGACTGCCCAGTTGATAGGGGCTGCTCCGCGATATTGTGGTAGGAGAGAGGCATGGAGGTTGAATGTGCCGAGTGGTGGCATGTTCCATACGATTTCGGGTAGCATGCGGAAGGCTACGACGATTTGTAGGTCGGCTTGATATGAACGGAGTTGTTCTACGAACTCAGGGTCTTTGAGATTGACGGGTTGAAGAATAGGGAGATTGACCGAGAGTGCGTATTCTTTGACTGGTGAGAATTGGATTTTGTGACCACGTCCGGCAGGTTTGTCGGGCATTGTGACTACGGCAACGATGTTTTTGCCTGCTTCGACTAAGCGACGTAGAGGTTCTACGGCGAAGTCGGGGGTTCCCATGTAGATTATTTTCATATTATATTTTTTAGTAGTTAGTAGCGAGTAGCGAGTAACGAGAGATAGTAGTCGCTATAGTTGTTATAGTCGCTATAAACGCTATAGTATTTACAATATTTTAATTCTTAATTTTCAATTCTCAACTCTCAATTCTTACGTCGGCCCCCCACATGAGTTTTGTTTTTAGTGTATTGAGGAATGAGTGGTTTTCGAGGCGGATGATGCGGACGGTATGGTCGGCTTTTGATATTGATATTGTAGTGGTGTCGGGCATTGTGATGCTTCGTCCGTCAATAGATGCGAGGAAAGAGTGGCTACGAGATGATACTTTTAGGTCGATGCGCCAATCGTCAGGGATGATGAGTGGACGCACGTTGAGAGAGTGAGATGCAACGGGCGCGATGATGAGGTTGTGGTTTTCGGGCATCATGATTGGTCCGCCAACGCTGAGAGAGTAAGCTGTTGAGCCTGTGGGTGTTGCAACTAATAGACCATCGGCTTGGTATGTGTGGAGAGGTTCTCCATTGAGTTGTACGTCGATGGAAATCATTGACGATAGGTCTTGTTTGAGGACGGCGATTTCGTTGAGAGAGAAATCTATAAGTGAGGAGTGAGGAGTGAGGAGTGAGGAGTTGATTTCGGCACGGAGGACCATGCGGTCTTCGATTCTGTATTTATGGTTGAGTATTATGTCATCGAGGTTGTCGAGTTCGTGGGCTTGTACGTCGGTGAGAAATCCTAATCTACCGAGATTGATGCCGAGAATTGGAATTTGGCGATTGCCGATGCGGTTGGCAGTTGATAATAGTGTGCCATCGCCACCAAGACTGATTGCGACGTCGCCAGATAAATCATCGTCGAAAGTGTCGAAAGATGAGATATCGAGCAGTTCGGATTTATTGATTTGTTCTGCAAATTCTTTGTCGAAAAGGATAGTAGCACCACGCTCTTTTAGGTTGAAAAATAGATTTTTAACCGAATCGATAAATTTGAGTTTATACTTGTTACCGAATACTAAAATTTGCATATTTTGAATAATTTGAAAGTTGAACGTTGAAATTTGAAAGTTGTTTGTATTGTATTTTGTAGTGTGAATTTTTTTTTGTACTTTTGTGGTCAATTTGAGAAGACCCATTAAGCGCAAAGTTACAAATAAAATTTGATATATAAAAACTATGACACAACTAAGTGTAAATGTAAATAAAATAGCAACGATACGTAATGCTCGAGGAGGTAATAATCCTAATGTATTGAAGGTTGCGTTGGATTGTGAGAAGTTTGGTGCTCAGGGTATTACGGTGCATCCTCGACCAGATGAACGTCATATTACAGGGCAAGATGTTTTGGATTTGAAGCCTGCATTGACTACAGAATTTAATATAGAGGGTAATCCAGATGAGAGGTTTATTGACTTGGTTAGCAAAGTGAAACCAGCGCAAGTTACGTTGGTGCCAGATGCTCCTGGAGTGTTGACTTCGAATGCAGGATGGGATTGTATTGCGAATTTTGACCATTTGAAAGGGCTTGTTGATTTGTTTAAATCACAAGGTATTAGAGTTTCGATATTTGTTGGTACTGATATCGAAAATATTAAGGCTGCGGCTCGTACGGGTGCAGATAGAATAGAACTTTATACAGAACCATACGCAGCGCAATATCATCAAGACCGTGAGGCAGCAGTGGCTCCATACGTGCATGCAGCAGTTGCGGCACATGAGTTGGGGTTGGGTATTAATGCTGGACACGATTTGGATTTGCATAATTTGGCTTATTTCCATGAGTGTGTGCCTTATCTTGATGAAGTGTCGATTGGTCATGCGTTGATTTGTGATGCTCTTTATCTTGGTTTAGAAGAGACAATCAAAAGATATTTAGACTGTTTGAAATAAAATTATAAGAATTTCGTTATTTAATTAAATAATAAACTAATGAGAAGGTTATGTTTTTTTAATTCCTAACTCCTCATTCCTAACTCCTCATTTATAAAATTATGTTACTTTTACAAGAAACACAAATGGTAGCAACAATGGCTGCCGACACATTGAATGCTATGGCTCCAGTGGTTGAAGAGCCAGCAAAACTTAACTTTTTTGAGATGTGCCTCAAAGGCGGTTGGATTATGATTCCGCTTGCATTGATGCTTATTTTTGCTATTTATATTTTTATTGAGCGTTTGATTGTTACACGTCAGGCTTCGAAAGAGGATGCTACGTTTATGAATCGT
>JAZRJN010000100.1:0-4706 GCA_045645785.1 Candidatus Aphodosoma sp.
AATTAATTCTCAATTCTCAATTCTCAATTCTCAACTTGTATCGTAGATTGTTGCAAATTGCAAATCGTGAGGTGGTGGCAGAGGGTAAGTTTTATGATTTGATGTGGCTCAATCAGCGCAATCCGCAGTTTGATTCGTTCCATCAGTATGCTTTTGTGCGTCATACCGAAAAAGAGGTGTTGTTTGTAGTTGCTAACTTTGTAGGCGAAGAGCGCAATGTTCAGGTTAATCTCACACATCATTTGTTTGATGCAATGGGTCGTGAGCCGTTTGGCAAAGTTGTTGCAACTGATTTAATGACAGATGAGGCGGTTGAATTAAACTTTTCGGCAGATAAACCAGTCGAATTAGTATTAAAACCATATCAAGTTGGTGCTTATTTGATTTGTAATTCATAATGAAAAGATTATTAACATATTTGTTTTTATTCGTGTGGGTTATGATGGTTGGTGCTCAAGATATAAAAAATTGTGTGGATGTTGTGACGGAAAGTTCACTCCTCACTCCTCATTCCTCATTCCTCACTCAGGAGTTTGGTTTAGTTTTGAGTGGTGGTGGGGCTTTAGGTTTGGCGCATATCGGGGCGATTAAGGCACTTGAGGAGGCAGGCATCGAGCCTACGTGGGTTGCTGGGTCGAGTATGGGAGCAATAATCGGTGTGATGTATGCCGCTGGTTATTCGGCAGATGAGATAATGCAGATTGTTAAAGAAGAACGGTTGTATAAAGTTGGGCGATTGATTAGGTTGCAGTCGGCATTGCGTAATAGTGGGATGAGTACGCATAAGACATTGTTGCGTGAATTGCACGAACTCATACCACATAATTCGTTTGATAGTCTCGAACGACGTTTTATGGTGTGTGTTACGGATGTAGAGCGAGGCGAGCCTGTTTATCGTTATGATGGCGGTAATTTGGCAGAGTATGTAGCAGCATCGGCGTCTATACCTGGATTGTTCGAGCCAGTTGTTATTGATAGTGTGCGTTATGTTGATGGAGGTGTTACAGATAATTTGCCAGCCTCTAAACTTTTATCTCTTAACTCTAAACTTTTTATTATTGCTGTTGATGTGTTGCCATTTATCGAGAATTACGAGGCAAAAAATGCAGTTGATATGGCGCAGTGGGCATTGCGGTTATTTCAAATCAAGAATATGGATGCTAATCGTGATGCTTGTGATGTATTAGTGCAAAGTTTTGCATTAGAGAAATATCACGAATTTGATTTTAAACATTACAAAGAGATATATCAATATGGATATGATGCAATGAAAGCCAAATTGGAGATAGAGGATAATAGATGATATATTTGAGGTTATAGATAGTGAATTATATATAAGGATAGTAGGTGGAGATGCAATATTTTGCATCTCTTTTTTATTTTATTTATATATTGTGTATTTGGAATATATTATGTAACTTTGCAGTCGAAATATTTAGTTTGTCTTATTTTTGGTAAACTAAGTTAATTGCATTGTCAAAAATAATACAATCTGACTCACTTGGATTTTGTTTTATATAAAATAATGAGTGATGTGGGTGCTTTCTTGCTACTCGCTACTCGTTACTAAAAATCTAAAATATGAAAAATAAGTACATCGATTTGATTCAACAGGCGTTTGAGGTGCCTAATGAAGAGTTCACTATGGAAGATGGTGAACTTCAGTGGTTTGGTATTCCTTTGATGGAGGTTATTAAACAGTATGGTACTCCGTTGAGGATTTGTTATTTGCCTAAGATTGCGGCAAATATTCAGAAAACTCGTCGTATGTTCAATGTGGCTATGGCGAAGGTGGATTATAATGGTACTTATAATTATTGCTACTGTACTAAATCGTCGCATTTCTCGTTTGTAATGGAGGAAGTGCTTAAAAATAAGGTGAATATCGAGACTTCGTCGGCGTTCGACATCAATATGTTGGAGGCGTTGCACGAATCGGGACACTTGAATACTGATACATATATATTGTGTAACGGATTTAAACGTCCACAATATGTGGAGAATATTCAGAACTTAATTAAACGCGGATTTACTAAAGTAATTCCAATTCTTGATAATAAGTTTGAGTTGGATTTGTTTGATATGAACGAAGTGAAAGAATTGAATGTGGGTATTCGAATTGCTTCGGAAGAGGAACCTAAGTTTGAGTTTTATACTTCGCGTTTGGGTATTCGTTACAACGATATTATTCCTTATTATCAAGCTAAGATTCAGAATAATCCACGCGTTTCGCTCAAAATGCTTCATTTCTTTGTGAATACAGGTATTCGTGATACGGCGTATTATTGGAACGAATTAGCTAAAGCAGTGAACTTGTATTGCGAACTCAAGAAGATTTGTCCTGAGCTGGATTCGCTTAACATTGGTGGTGGTATGCCAATTCAAGCACACTTGGATTTTGAGTTCGACTATGAATATATGGTAGAGGAGATTGTGGCTCAAGTGAAAACTATTTGTCAGAACAACAATGTGCCTGAGCCAAATATTTTCACTGAATTTGGTAGTTACACTGTGGGTGAGAGTGGCGCGATGTTGTATAGCATCGTGAACCAAAAGCAACAAAACGACCGTGAGAAGTGGAATATGATTGACTCGTCGTTTATGACTACATTGCCAGATACTTGGGGTATCAATCAGCGTTTTGTGTTGTTGGCAATCAATAATTGGAACTCGGAGTATGAGCGTGTGAACCTTGGTGGCTTGACTTGCGACTCAGAGGACTTCTATAATGCTGAGGCACACTCGAATGCTGTGTTTATGCCAAAAATCAAAGAGGGCGAGGACCAATATGTAGGCTTCTTCCACATGGGTGCTTATCAAGAGAGTCTTGGTGGTTATGGCGGTATTCAACACTGCTTGATACCTGGTCCGAAGTTGGTGGTGATTGACCGCGACGAAGATGGCGAGTGGTTTACTAAATTGTTCGCAAAAGAGCAATCGTATAAATCTATGTTGAAAATACTTGGTTACTAATTATATTTGAAATTTGAAATTTGAAATGTGAAATTTCCATTTGGTATTAACTTTCAAGTTTCAACTTTCACATTTCAACTTTATATGAAACGAATAGCAATTATAGTGGCAATGCAAAGCGAGTTCAACCTCGTGAGCAATATATTAGAGAATGCCGAACCACGCGAAATTGAAGGAGCAAAGGCTCTTGTAGGCGAACTCTCTGGCAAGCAAATCATACTTCTTAAATCAGGTATTGGTAAGGTGAATGCAGCAATGCAAGTCACTTCGTTGATTGCCGAGATGCATCCCGACTATATTATTAATAGTGGTGTAGCAGGGGGTATTGGCGAAGGTATGCACCAAGGCGATATCGTGGTTGGTACCGAAACGTGCTATCACGACGTGTGGTGTGGTGAAGGCGAATGGGGACAAGTGCAAGGCTTCCCATTGAAATTCTCTGCTAATGAGCATTTGCTTGAAGCAGCAAAAAGAGTTATTAAAGATAACTTTCAACTTTCAACTTTCAACTTTCAACTTGGCTTAATTTGCACAGGCGATCAATTCATCTCGGATTTGGCTACTTTGCAGGGTATCAAACGCAATTTCCCTGACGGTAAGGCTGTTGATATGGAGAGTGCTGCCATTGCTCAAGTTTGTTATGCTAAGCAAGTGCCATTTATGAGCCTTCGTATCGTGAGCGACACTCCAGGTATGGAACCTGACAATACAACGCAATATCTCGACTTCTTTGCTGAAGCTCCAAAGAAAACTTTTGCCGTGTTGCGTCAGTTAATAGAAACTATATAATATTTGTAGACTATAGACATTAATTATATGATTACTCTTGATTTAACTAAGTATGGCCGACAAAACGTATCGTTTTATTTGGCTTTGGAAAAACATTTGCTCAATTCGCCTGAGTGGCGCAATGAGGATTTATTCTTTATTTGGGATATCTATCCAGCTATGGTGTGTGGTAAGCACCAGTTGATTGAGGCGGAAGTGAACATGGAATATGTGGAGAAAATAGGGGTGCCTATCTATCGTCGTCATTCGGGTGGTGGTACTATTTTTGCCGACGAAGGGTGTTTTATGTTCACTTTCGTAAAACGCGAGGGTAAGCGCGATGATGTTTTCCGTCATTGTCTCTCTTCTGTGGTTAAAGCTTTTGCCGAAATCGGACTCGAAACCGAACTTTCGGGGCGCAATGATTTAATTTTTCAAGGCAAAAAATTTTCGGGAAATGCTTATTATCGCAACGACAATGGCTCGATATTGCATGGCACATTGTTGTATAAGACTGACATAGAGCAATTGGTGCGAACCATTACCCCCGACAACGAAAAACTTATTTCTAAAGGCATCGAGAGTGTGCGTCAGCGCGTGATTAATGTGGGTGACTATATGACCCTTGGACGCGAAGAGTTGATGCGCCATCTCGAAAATTCGATTGCCAACGAGCGCGTTGCTTTCGACGAAGTGGAGTGGCGCGTGGTGAAAGAGATTGAGCCTGAATATCTCAGCGACGAATGGATGTGGGGCAACAATCCACCTTATGCCTATCGCAACAAACAACGCTTCGACTGGGGTGGAATTGAGGTGCGCATCGACGTCAAAGCCGAGCAAATCAAAGCTATTGAATTTAATGGCGACTTTTTCACACATCAGGAGCTCACGCCGTTATATGAGGCATTGGTGGGTTGTAGATTCGAGGTGGGGGCTATTGCCGAAGTTTTGCAAAAACACCCAAT
>JAZRJN010000101.1:0-16993 GCA_045645785.1 Candidatus Aphodosoma sp.
ACATGACTCAAATGGCGATGGTTTTATGGATTTGCCAAAGGGACAACAAGCAAACTTATTGAACCGTTGGTATATGAAAGATGGAGCATATACAGGTCAGTACCTCATCCGTGGATTATACGACGAACGCAATGGCGGTCAGACAATGAAATATATTGACGAAAATGGCATCACAGACCCATATAAAATTGGTATTCGTACATGGCGCATGGATGCCTTTATGAAACAAGGATATGTGTTTGATGAGACTAAAGGTACAAGTATTGGTATCATAACGAGTGGATCATACCACAACCAACACAACGTATATGGTCATCGCGTGTATGATGGCATACAAGGTAACTTCTACCTCAATGCTATGTTCCAAACTTATTTCGATGAGACTGACAAGCACAAAATCACTGCGGGTTTGAGCCTCAACTATGACAACTATAATGAGGTGATGACACTATGTAATAATGCACAATGCACAATACACAATTAATAATTAACAGCACAGAAAACTCAACTCTTGATATGACTCGCGACGAGTGGACTCCGGGTGTATTTGCTGAATATTCGTTGAAAATAGATGAGAAATTGTCATTACTAGCAGGGGTGCGTGGCGACTATAGCACACAGTATGGATTCTTTGTAACACCTCGATTCAACGTACGATATTCGCCATGGGAATGGTGGAACTTGCGTGGTTCGGTTGGTATGGGCTACCGCTCGCCTAACCTATTGAGCGACCACGCGTCGGTATTGCCATCGTCAAGAGCGATTGTAATTGAAAACGATGTATTGAACCAAGAGCGCGCCGTGAATGCAGGTGCCAGCACCACATTCTATATTCCTATCGCTGGCCGTGAATTGCAAATTACAGCAGACTATTACTACACACACTTCTTGGAATGTATGGTTGTAGATATGGACTCTGACCCACACTCAGTGATATTCTCGAACCTCACAGATGAGGGTGTTGAAGGTGGCAAAAAACCTCGTTCGTATGCAGGCAACTTCCAAGTGGAAGCATCGATGGAGGTATTGAAGGGTTGGACTATGACACTCGCTTATCGTATGTCGGACGTAAAGACTACAATCAATGGCGAATTGCGTGAAAAACCACTTACAAATCGTTTCAAAGCATTGATTACTACATCGTATATGACTCCTCTCAAACACTGGCAATTCGACGTTACAGCGCAATTTAACGGTGGTGGACGTATGCCAGATAACTTCTATAAAGGAGATGAAGCATTACGCCCATCATGGACTATCGACAGAAACAATGGTCAATACGACTTCCCTTGGCATGCACAGTTGATGGCTCAAGTAACACGCTATTTCCGCACATGGAGCATCTATGTAGGTGGCGAAAATATCACCAATTTCACACAAGACACTCCTATTATTGGCGCAGGTGACCCATATGGTCAAAACTTCGATGCTTCAATGGCTTGGGGTCCTATTCACGGTTGGAAGGTGTATGCTGGCTTCCGTTGGGCGTTGAATAGAAAGGAGAATTGAGAATTGAGAATTGAGAGTTGAGAATTGAGAGTTGAGAGTTGAGAGTTTTTGCTTATAGGCGAGCTTGATTGCTCTTGCTTCTCATAAAATTAAACCAAATTTAATCTAATAGGTCTAATTAGACAAATGGGAATAATTAGACATATACCATAAAAGTAATAAAAATAAAAACAAAGCGAAGCCGATTAAGTCTTGCTACTCGCTACTAATAATCTAAAAATTATATGAAAAAAGTATTTCTTACACTTGCTCTTGTAGCAGGTATTTCGGTAGCCGTTTTGGCTGAAAAACAAACAGTTCGCCTCTATGTTCCTGAAATGGAATGCGACAACTGTAAAGGCAAAGTAGAAAATGTGTTAGCTTACGAAAAGGGCGTTAAAAAACTTGATTTTGATGTAGCTCACCGCGTAGTAACTATCGTGTATGAAGACAAACGCACTAACGTAGAAAAACTTCAAGCAGCATTGATGAAATATATTAAATATGAATCAAAAGAATTAAAAGAGGGTGAACATACAGAGTGTAACCACGAACATCACCACCACGGACATGACCATGGTCACGATCACGGACATAAACACTAAAAAACGATAATAAAAAAATCGGGCAATCCTTATTGGTTTGCCCGATTTTTTATTATCACTAAGTGGCTTATTTAACTATAATCTTACCTTGATAAATAGTACCATTACCAGCCACAAGACGCACAATATATAATCCACGATTACCAATTGATAGCTGAGAATTAAATGTTGAGAATTGAGCCGAATAGATACAAGAACCAAGCATTGTATAAACTTCTACATACATACCATTTAGCTCCTCTTGAGAGAAATCACCTTCTATATAAATAGATTCACCTACCGAAACAGGATTAGGATAAAGCAATAAATCAGTCAGAGCAATATTTTCAACACCCACTGGTTCTCCAACTTCAAGAGTAAGTACAACTACACTCGAACAATTGTTATGCTCAACAAATACTTCATCAGTATATACACCAACTTCAGTATTTTCATCATAGACTTTAGATGCAAAAGTATAAGGCAAATCATTTGTTGTAATTTTCTGTTTAACAAAAACAGTATCATCACTCAACTCAATAAGATTAAGAACAATAGTACTATCACAACCACCAGAAGAGGTCAATGGTAAAGTATATGTTCCTGCCTTAGGAATACCATTAAAGCCATTACCTGAATATATTTCACCAGTACAAATAAATTCGTTGATAGTAGTACGGAAATCATCAGCAACATTAACAACAAGAGTAACAATAGAGTCGCAACCACTAATTGTTTTGAAAGTTTCGGTATAAACACCCGATTCTGTAATTGTTTGTTTACCAAACTCATAAGATTTACCACTACACAAGTCGATAGTATCACGCACTTGAGGAGCATCGGTAACCTTGAGCAATAAAGTAACAATAGAGTCACAACCTGTTACTGTAGAAATCAAAGTATCGACATACATACCCGTACGATTATATTCTGCTCCATTCCATGAATATTTACCACCGAAACAGATAGTATCAGTAATAACAACCTCTGAAATTGGATTAACAGTAAGATTAACAACCACAACAGAGTCGCAACCAGAAGCAGATGCAAGTTTTCGTTTATAAATACCCGCACGAGTAAGAGGTTCAAAATTATTATCAGCATATACATCTCCGATACAAATAGCTGCATCGAAAGATTTAACAACCAAAGGTTTTACTTCAACACTGATATTATAAATTGTATCTTTTTGATTCACCGAATTAGCATACCTATGATAAACATATTGATTACTTCCCACATTCATTTCGGTTGACAACTTCACAAATTTATCATATACATAATCTTCAGTTTCGCAAACAGAGGCTTCGACTTCTTTTGTTATTGAAGAATTGATACGAACATCTCTCAAATGCAATTCAGATGCTATCGGAGACTGACATTCAGAATAGAATGCAACACGAATAACATTACCTGCATATTTAGACAAATCAAGAGAATATGTTTTGCCATCAACTGGTATTGCGTTATAATCGAAATCACCTTTACCATCATTGGTCCAAGTAAATTTCTTTTGCTCCTCCCAACTACGACCATTATTATCCGATATTACAACATAGAATTTGTCATTATCATTATTGATTGTTGAATCAGGTTTATGAATACCATCATCGTCAGTCAAAGCTAAATTGAATGTCAAGACCACATCACCTTTTGGCAACTCAATAGAAGGAGAGAAAATCCAACAATAAGGATTAGTATTACGAGTTTCTTTAATAGAAACATAAGTAGCCAAATGTCCATCCTTAACTGTCCAACCTAATGGAGATGACGCGTCAGTAACCATAGCACTACCAGCCTGACTGAAGATGTCAGCTGCCGAAGTACCACATGCACGTTGCCAATGACGAGGTGCATATGAATTGGTATTAAACGAACCTAACAAATCAGTAGAATAAAGTGTGGTATATGCTGTAATACAATTAGTAATTGAAGACCAATCAGATTGTTGTGTTGGTCCACAAATTTGTTTCACTCGCATATAAAACTCTTGTCCTGGCAAAAGATTGGTAATAGTAGCAGGGAATCCAGCAATAGTATCAGTACGCCAAATTTCGCTACAATCTTCTTTTGTAGATATTTGTACTTCAAACATATCGCCACCATTGGTTGTTGCATTAAGAAGTGCAGTTGTAGCTGTAGCCGCTTCAATCATTGGTGAAGATGGAGTCATACAATCTGAAATATAATCAACAACCACATCATCAATATACATTTGGTTGTTCTCTTTACCATCATACATTTCATTCTTAAAGGCGATAAATTTACCTTTTGCTCCTTTAAGTAAAACAGAGTGTTTACGCCAATAATTAGTACCTTCAGCATCGTCGTACACAAACGATCCAGATGCCATTTCTTGATTTTCGGTAGTATAAGGATATGATACCACTTGCAATGGTTCAAAAGTAGAAGGATCATTAGGGTTTGTCATTGTACCGACTGTAACTTTACGAGCAAAAACAGCATTCAAACCAATAGAATTGATATTATCAGTACCTTTAACAGAGCCAAACGGACGTATCCAGAATGAAACCTGCAATTCATCAAAATCACCATCTATCAAAGGTAAAGCCATATACCCACCTATCATTTCGTCAGAACTAGAATAAAGCTTCAAAGCATAGTCACCAGTACGAGCCACTTGATATATACCACTCATATATGAATGAGGATATGAAATAGTATTATCTTTGATATAAGGGAATTCTTCAGCATTTGAGTGTCCATTGACAAAGCAATCAGGTATTCGATATGAAGTATTAGCTTCGCCATCATCGTAATTAGGGAGATAATAACCTTCATCTAATTCGAAAGAGAATACAGTACCAAGCGGTTTAGGGTCGCAAGGGGTTGCAAATCGATAAACATCAGACCAATAACTCAAATCTGATTTACCATCACAATTTGCTTGCACATAGATATAATAATCTGTATTTGATATAAGTCCTGTTATTGTCGCTTTGTTTGTAGTCACAGTTCCACGATAAGCAATATATTTAGGATCCACCTCGTCAGGATTACCTTCTTTGAGCATTGCAACAACATTATACGATTTAGGAACACTACCTACAGGAGTCCATCCAATAGTCAAATATGTTGAATTTATATCTTGTATTTCAAATTTATATGGATAACTACATGAAGATTTTTCAATAAACAAATTATCTATAGTAGTAGAAAAATCAGATACAACATTATCATTAGTCCAATAGACAAGCAAACGATAGAAACCAGCCATCTCTGGAGTTATCATGAATGTACGAGAATAAGAACTCCAATATGGTGCATTATTAAAAGCTTTACCGTCACGATTCAAATCAACCCAATCAACAGGATAAGATTGTCTTGCTCCCGATAAAGTAACCTTAGTGCCATCAAAATTATAAACATCTGCACTACCCTCAACAAATGAAGATAAGGCAGGAACTAACAATACACGCATATAATCAGACACATCGCCTTCGGCCTTCCAATCAAACGAAATAGTATAAACTCCCTCTTTCAAATCAAAAGTACGATAAGCCCAAGTTTTAGTTGGAGTATTAGCATAAACAGCAGATTCACCATTATCAGAAGATATATAGAGAGAATCTTTTGCGTACCAACAATTAGTTGAGAGTTGAGAATTAAGAGTTGAGAATTTCCAAAGTTTATTCTCTGCTTCATTATCAAAATTGTTTTCGTATGGGAATTTAGTGATAGGAACTTCGAATGTTGTATAACGTTCACAAAGTGTCCACTCAGAAACTTCGCTATCAGAGCAATAAGCACGAACATAAAAATCATATTCTGTATTAGGTTGCAAACCATTAACAGTAAAAGATGTATCTGAGATTGACATTGATGTACCCATCTTCTCTACATCAAAACCAGCGACACCATATTTCACTTCATATTTAGTTGCTCCTTGATGCGAGAAAGCAATTTTGGCATAGGTATCCCCCAATGCTAAAAGCTTAAGATTTATTGGACGCTGACATGTAGGTATCAATTCAACCAAAACATCATCAACATAACAACCGCCATATACGCCATCTTTATCTGTTACTTTAGACTGATTTAGAGAATGAGCCGTCATCAATGCAACATATTTTGCAGAACCCTTATAATCTGCCAACGACACTATACATTGTTTGTAAAGAGAAGAGCCTTGCATAAATACAGTATCAATAGGTTGGAAAGTAGATGATATACGATCTTTTGACGAAATATCAGATACAACACCAACAACTACAGCACGGCGAGCTTTTTGAGATTCTACATCAGGTCGATAAAAGAACGATACCTGACACTGATTTAAATTCACATTATCAAATCTTGGAGTCACCATATAACTTAACTCTGTTGCTGCATCAGAGTAGAGATATACCACATTATCATTGCCTTTGTCAATTAAGACATAAGGATAACGATATTGCTCTTCTAACTCCTTAGAAGTATAGACAGTGGTCCAATCAAGAGGATTATTATATTCTCCGAAATGTCTATTTTGTGTAAATGAGTCATAATAAGGTAAAGTTGCAGAAGTTAATGATGCAGAAGTAAACCATTCAACTTCAGACCATTCACTATGGCCATCTCCACAAGTAGAACGAGCCACAACAAAGCAATCGGTATTAGGATTCAATCCGCTAATTTCCAAATTACTACCCATATCAACATTGACAATCGTAGCCGCATCAAGAGCTTCTTCTGAATATTCTCCAACGATATATTTCACCTCATAAGGAGCTGTCCCTTCGTAAAATTGCAAATTTACATAATCAGTTCTACTCTCTACAAGACGTATTTTTGGAGACACACACTCTGGTATAGTATCAAATACGACATCATCAATATACACAGTATTATGCATTTTCGAATATGACATAAACATCACATAACGACCAAAATTGTCATCAGCATCACCAATATACTCATCAAACCTAACCTCATACTCCAAATCTGAATCAGGATAAATTTTTAAAGTTTTAATATTGGTTTGCGTACCCAAATCTGCAATATCAGTAACTATTGCCACAATCAATTCACCTGCATATTGCGATGTAAAATATTCACCCAAAGAAGCTTTAAATCGAACTCTCAATTTAGATATATCATTTATATCTATTTCAGGCGTAATAGCATACGCACCATTATATAATGGTGTTGATGAAAGTTTCAATGAAGCTTTACCAGAATAAGCATATTCATCAGAACAATAAGGCAAATATTGAGCAGGTGCAGTATCATTCAAATTACCAATAGTATAACAATCTGGATATTTCGCAAGCCCTACACCATAACTATCAAAACCATTAATCCCCATTTCATAGGTATTCTTTGGTGTACAATCAGGTTCAGGACGTTCAGGATCACCAGGTTTTGGCTCGGTATCATCATCTTCTTCATCACCACCTTCTGTAGCATAGGTAACCAAAACATTATCAATATAATTCATATTTATAGTACCTACAGCTTTAATAGCAATATACAATCCTCCACCCTCATAAGAGGTAAATTTTACTATCTCATTATCCCATTCGAGAGAAGGGATAAGCTCTTTTACCTCCACAAAAGTATTAATATCATTAGGATTAGTCATCACACCAACGGCAACTAATTGGTCTATGGCATCGGCGCGCATATCAAATGATATTTGAAGCGAAGATAATTGAATATCCATTTGTGGGAATGCAATATAACTCTTATCTCCTAATACCAAAGATTTATCACCTGTAGTAGCTAATGCCGTTGACAAATGAGGATAATAGAATAAATCACCAGGCTCAGCTCCTTGCACTTCTGTTTGTTTTGTAAACAAACAAGGCACAGTAAATCCTTTTAACAAAGAAGAGGCAATCCATTCTTCTTCGTCAAAATTCATGGCATAAGGAACCTTTTCAGATTGAGGACATTCTGTAATAAAGTATTGAGGTAAAGACCACACACTTAATTTACCATTACAATTTGATTGTATATAATAATAATATTTCTTCTCACCAGTTTTTAAGCCACTGATAGAAATAGAAGATTTATTAGTAGTCTGCTTAATAAAATAATCTGCCTCAGTCAAAGCATCTAATTCATCAGCCGAATATTCTGTTTCAGACAACAACACATTCCAAGAAGAGGCACCATTATCGACCCAAGAAATAGTTACAGCATCATTATATGGCTCCGCCTGAAGATTTTCCGGCTCACCGCAACCATCACTTTCATAAAAACGGACATCATCAATCCAAACACGCACAGCCGAGCCGCAATAGTCGTATGCAGCAATAATAGCAAAGAAATTACCATCAATATCATAATCAGACAAATTATACTTATAGCTTTCATAATTATCAAGTTGACTATTATGCCCATTTAATATAATAGTATCTATTGCTTGGAAAGATTCGATATTATTAGCATCACTCACAACTCCGATTGCAAAAGCTGCAGTTTCATTCAAATGTCGCGTAGCATAAAAACTTACATTTGCATTCTCAATATTTTCCATTTCAGGGAATATAACCATCTGATATGCTTCTGGTTTCAATGCTTGCAAAGACAATTCCCATGGAGTTCGAGCCTCTGGAGGTTCAACCCAATACTGTTGTGTAACTTCAGGATATGATGAACTATTTGACAAAGCCAACAATCCAAGAGCCATTTTATTAGTTGATTTTCCTGGATTATAATATGACAATACATCAAAAGTATTAATATCAAAAGGTATTGTTGTTGGCAAAGAATCTAACACCTCAGGCATCAATATTGCTACAGCATTACTCCAAGCGCCAGTATCAGTTTGATTATATGCTCTACCATATACAAAATAATTTACCCAAGGTTTCAATCCTTCTATACGGCAAGGATACGAAGAAAACTCTCCTCGTGAAATAACTTTTTTTGAATCAATTGCATCTGTATTCAAAGCGGCATTAGATACAATGAGTTCATATTTCAACTGTGAATTAAGATTTTTCTTAACCTCTAACTCGTCAAAAGAGACTTCTATAGCATCGGCTTCTGGAATTGCCACAGAAATTTTAGCTTTAGATATAGTTGGTATATAATCAATCTTTAAATCATCTATAACAAAAGCATTCTTACCATCTTTGAAATTAGACATAAAGGTAATATATTTACCTGTATCTTGATAATTTTCAAAAGAGACAAAAACTTCTTCAAATTCTTGTACCGAAGTAATTTCTACTGTATCAACTGCGACAAAAGTAGAAATATCAGAAGGGTCAGTCATCACACCAATAAGCAAACGACAAAAATCTGCAATAGGCACTAATCCATCAGTAACATAATTAATAGTCCAAAACGAGAGTTGCAAACGTTTGATACTATCAACATATATTTCAGGAACACAAATATAAGAATTAGCACTTTTAGAAATAGCAGTTTCTACATTAACAGCACCATGGAAGAAAAGAGCAGTAGTTGAGTCAGGAGAATATTTCAAACGCTCACTTTTCATCATATCGGTATTTACAAAAGGAGGTTTAGCACCACGTTTTGAAGAAAAAGCAAACCAATTAGGAACTGAAGAGGTAGTATTTTCAATATAATCCATATCAAACGTTTCGTGATATGGGAGTTTCAACATATCAGATGTAGTAAAAGTAGCACCATCACTCCAGTCGCTATTTTCGCCAACACACATTGATTGCACATAAAAATAATATTGAGTTGCAGGCACTAAATCTTTTATTTCTAAAGAATATTCCGCACCATCTACCTCATATATTCTACAATTAGAATTTGAGAGTTGAGAATTCAAGAATTCAACAGTAAGAGGCTTATCTGATACAGCAATCTTATATGTCAAAGCATCAAACGAACCAGCCCACTCCAAACGAGCAGAAACTCCAGTTATACGGCTAGCCATAAGATTAAATGGTTGAGTACAATTAGGTACAGATCGCACCTCTATGTCATCAATAACAATTCCACGACCTAAAGCATCTTTAGCTTCAAAAGCTATCTGATATGTACTTGTTACCGCAGCTAATCGTATAGTATCACGTTGCCAATCAGAAGAATAAAGATCATATTTTTTCAAAGTAACCCAATTGCTGTTTGATGTACGACGATACAATACTCTCAAAGTATCAATATCCCCAGCCCATTTAGGTTGAGCATACGAAAAACACAATATAGGATGAAATATACCTGATAAATTCATCGCTGGCAACACCAATCGAGTTACATTGCCAGTAGTTTGATTGCCGTTATTACGAAAAGCAATACGCTTATCTCCACTCACAGCACCCTTTGGATTATCCAAATCGCCCGATTCTACAATCCATTCATAATCACCAATTAACTTTTCTTGTGTCCAAGAAGAAGGTATTCCTTTTTCAAAGTCTTCAAACAAAACAACATTTTTGTCTTGTGCCTTAAGTCCAATGCACATTGTACAACACACTATGCATGATAATAAAGATAATAAGATTCTTTTATTCATAATTATAAAGGCTAAAGAAACAATAAAAATCACAATAAAATATTAATAACTAACCACAATTTTTTCCACAAAAACAACATCGTCAACAACAACTTGTAACAAATATACTCCACTTTCAGTTGGAGCTTGAATTACCTGTTTATCTCCATGCATAATAATTTTTCTTTCAATCAACAAACCAGCTAAAGTATAAACATTCACCTCCATTTGATGCATATTATTTGTTAGCTGTTGCAGAATCATAATATCTCCACCTGCATCCACTAAGGTAGGTACTATTACAAGATTTCCTGCTACTACATTTTCGACTGCAGTACCTCCACCTGGGCAAAAATCACAAGTACGAGTTACAACACCATCATCTTTACGTTTAACTTCAAGATAATAACAATTATCGCCAAACTCCTCACCTTCATCCAAAATGAAATAGGAATCAGTCTCTCCTTCCAAAGGCACACCATTTTCGTACCACTGATACTCAACAAACGAATATCCACCGTTATATGCTGAATCATATACGGTTATCATGTTTCCGAATTTTGTTTGTAGAATATCTGCACTATAATAGACATCAAACACGATAGGCAATAATAGATTGCCACATGCAGAAATTGTATCTTCCACAACAATAGTAGCTCTATATTTATCAGGACGACAATTTTCAGGTATTTTCACTTTAAAAGCTACGTGTTCAGGATCAATAGTTAATAGTTCGCTATTTCCCATTGACAAGCCATTATCAAATTCAACACGATAATTGATTGGCGCGCGACTACCCTCTGTCAAGTCAAAATCGATGAACAGCACTGTATCATCTGCACAAATATAATGACCTACGGAATCAACAATAACGTCAACTGGTGCAGTCTTAAAAAGATGTAAAATCACAACACTATCGCAATGCAAAGAGTCGTTGGTTAGGAATTTCAACTCATAAACTCCAGAAGAATCCAAACTATAATCACCAACGATATAAGGCTCTGTACTACATATAGTATCATATACTACTACATCCTCCAGTTGCTCTCGTACAATTACATTCATAGTTACCACACTATCACACCCCCATATATTTGGCAAAGTATCAATCCAAGTTCCAGATGTCATAATGTACTCCCCACCAAAAACAACATAATCGCCAAAACACATCTCCTTATTCAATTCAATATTATGAGGATAAATCGGAAGCACATCTATATTAGACTCATACACATCGACACACAAATCATCAGACAAATAAGCAGATAATTTAACATTTAAGCGACCTCCTTCATTAGGCATAACATAACGAGGATTTACCAAATCTGTTTTAGTTATATCACCATTAAAATTAAATTCCCACTCATAATGTTCACAACGTTCTCCTTCCAATATAGAATCTACACCATTGATATTTGCAATAACTTTACTTGTATTTTCAAATTTTAGTATATTGCTACAATTTTCAGGAGTCCAAATAGGATTAAATTCAGCTTTCGGATTATGAGGAATTACTGCCGAAGACAAAGTAAAAGAACAATTGTCATTATCCAAATAATTAACATCGCAATAATAGGTTGTAGTATCACCAGCAGAGACAAATATAGTTTGTTCAGTAGTAGGAACAAAATCTTTATTTGTTTTATTATACCACGAATATCTAAATCCTGATGGAGCCTCTAATTTAATATTTTCACATCCATCACTTTTAATTGTAGCATCGATACAATCGAGAGTAAAATAAGCATAACCACCGTGAGCACCAGGAGTACAGTCTTGAGTAGTTAATTGTATTTTAATTTTTTGTCCTTTGCATTCACGAAGGTCAACTCCAATAGTAGTCCAATCTTTCCAAACAAAAGCTCCGGAGTGGTTCCATTTTTCAGGATCTTTTTGAGGGGAGAAAAAAGCTTCGCCACAAGTGGCATTTTTGCTAATAGGTGTTCCATCCTCTTTCAATATTTCAAGTCCAAAATAAGGGTCAAAAGCCTCGCCATGCCCAGGGTTTTCAAGCACAACAGCATATTTCATCAACAAAACAACATCATCGACAACATCAAAATTATATGTAATACGCTCAGCTTGCGCACCACTATTCCAGTTTCCAAGACGCACAGAAGCCAACTCACCTTCAGGAATCGTACGCAAACGATTTCCTGTACGAGGGTCCATCTCACCTTGCACCCAATTAGCAGTATGGCGACTAAATATACTATTACTACCATAATCGATAGGAGGCACAACAGCAAAAGAATACTCCGTTGTATCTTCTAACGGATACATAATAGCAGCACCAGCCTCACATGTTACCACCTCTTTATTATCAAGTGACACAAAATCAAAACAGTGATTGTCTGGACACCAAACAACTACAGTATTCAGATAAACATAGGCACTTGTATCATTATCAGCTATTGCACGCACACGAACATCATAAGCACCCTCATCAACATCGGTCCATGCAAAAGAAGGTTGTTCTACCTCTCCATTTACGCCATATTCATTATTCCAATATTTAGAACCTACGCGCTTATACCCACATTCATACTCAGGAGCGACACCAGTCCATTCAACTGCGAGCACCCCGCATTCTGATACAGAAACTAAATTTTCTGGTTTTGGACATACTGCCGAAGTTATCTGTATATTGTCTATACAAGCACCCATCGGACTTGCTAACGTAGAATCTTGATTAGCATTAACCCAAACAAAAGCCAATTGAACCTCACGTCCACCAACAACACTCATTACAAACGAAGCATTATTCCATACTGTACTTCCAGACAAAGACATAGAGATATTATTATCTGTTGTTATAGGTTGAATAAAACGAGAAAAGCCTTTATGAAATTCTCCGATTGTATCATTAGAGACTAATCCCTCTTCGTTAACCATATAATTTGCGGGTAAAGCACAAACATACAATTCACTGACATCCTTTTCACCCCATACTTTCCAATCAAACGAAACATCATAATTACCAGTTTCCAACTCTAATATACGATATGCAACAACAACATTAGGTTTGGCCCCATAATTAGAAGTCAAACCACTATCACACGAAATATAAAGAGAACGATAACCTTCGCTATGTTCTACATTACCGACCACCCATTGGTCGTTACAAAATTCGCCTCGCTCACCTGCGTTTAAAACCCAATTTACTGAATCAGCATCGCCAGCTTCGAAACCAAAAATATATGGTACATTTTGACAATGCACAATGCACAATGCACAATGCACAATTAATAATAATAAGATTTTTTTATAATTCATAGTATTTAATTGAAAATTGAGAATTGAAAATTGAGAATTGAAAGCAGAGAGTTACAATATTACTCGTTCAACTACATGCTTTCCATCTTCAAAAATAAATTCAAATATATATAATCCTGATATATTATCTGTGTTCAATACAACTTCTCCGTTAGGCACTAAATATTCACCTACCAATACACCAACAGTTGACCAAATTTTTACTCGTGCAGATTCAGACGTTTGTACTTTAACTTCAAAAG
The DNA here is from genome assembly GCA_045645785.1 of Candidatus Aphodosoma sp. Classification (GTDB taxonomy): domain Bacteria; phylum Bacteroidota; class Bacteroidia; order Bacteroidales; family Paludibacteraceae; genus Aphodosoma. The sequence goes on from JAZRJN010000101.1 coordinate 14,016, forward strand.
CATTCATTTGAAATACGACAACAGCATTATCTTCATTATCTTTAAGCAATTCGATTGGTTTAACCGCACAAACCATTTCTTTTATTTCTTCTTCTCCATCCTTTCGAGTAAGCATTACCGAATATTCTGCATCAAAATCCAAATTTCCATCCACATATAATATAGAAGATGTTGCACCATCAATTGGTTCATTATTTTTATACCATTGATACTCAGTAAATTTATATCCACCATTAAACATGCTATCTTTTACAGCCAACACATCATTCCAGCGTTGAGCAATAACACTATCAGGATAATATACATCAACTAAAATATCAATATCTTCTCCTCCACAAGCCAATTCACCAAATGAAAGAGTTGCCTTATATCGATTAGGCACAACTCCTTTAGACATAGGCACGACCATTGCACCTTCTATTGGAGTCATACCCTCTACCGAGGCTTCTAACATAACCTCATCTTTAAACTTAAGAGAATACTCCAACAATCTACCTGATTTCTCAACATAAGGAATAATAAGGTTGTCGTCTGTCGTACAAACAGAAACTATACTATCTATATCAAGAAGCAAAGATTCGTTTACCAAGACATTTTTCACTATAGAATCACAACCTAAGCTACTCTTTATAACATAACGACCAGACTCAGTAACTTGTACACCATCGACTTCATAAACATCAGTACTACAAATAGTATCATACTCCTCAACAGCTTCCAATACAGTTAAATCTAATACAGTAATATTATCGCAACCATATTCAGTTGGAACAGTATCAGCATACAAGCCAGTAGCAAAATAACGTTTAACAGAATCTTCAGCTAACTTTAATTCATAAAAATTACCAGGACATATTGTTGCTACAATAGTATCGCGCATATCTGTAACATTTGGAAGTGTTATTTGAAACTCAATTATACTATCACACTTGCCATTCATAGAAGCCGTCAACTTCACTGTATATTGGCCACCAACAGCAGAATAGTAATGCGATGGGTTAGCATTTGAAGAGGTAGAACCATCACCAAAGTCCCACAAGACATCGCAAGGCAAACCTGAATTTTCATATTTACCTTCTGCATTTTTCATTGCAATATAACTCTTATCTGTAAATTTTACTTTATTTTCGCAATTTTCAATTATTGCTTCATAAGCATAATCAGCTACAGGCTTACGTTGCATACCTTGAGTTTCCAAAGTATAATAACATTCAGCTTGAGTAGGTTGAATCACATCAAGACAATAAACTTCTGTGTCGCTTGTTGAGATTACATATTCACGTTCTTCAGACAAGGTGTTATTCTTATCTGATTTTTTATACCAACGATAATTAAAACCTTCAGGTCCTCTTAAAGTATCATATTCCACTTCACCACAAGCCGAACTTTCTAATTCACCACCTGCACAATTCAAAGTAAAATAGGCATAACAATAGTGGCCCAATTCGGCGCAGTCATAAGTAGTTAAACGAACGATAATATCTTCTCCATCATGATCACGAAGATTTATTGATACAGTAGTCCAATCTTTCCAGAGAACAACACCATTACCCATATCGTTCCAATCTGAAGTATTAGAACCCGCAGTAAATTTAGCCTCACCACATCCTTTAGGGTCAATCATACTACCATCAGATTTTAAAATTTCCAATTCAAATTTAGGTTGCAATACTTCTTTATGTTTTGGGTCTTGCAATACAACAGCATATTTTAATATTAAAACAGCAGAAGACTTTGCATCTACTTTATATCGATATTCAACACGTTCAGCTTCACCACCAGAATTCCAGTTACCTAAACGAACAGAAGCAACTTCACCTTCAGGAACAGTTCTCAAACCTCCTCCAGTATTAGCATCACGTTCATCTAAATCATAGTGCAATGTATGACGGCTATCTACACTCATATACCCTTTATCGACACATCCCACAATAAAAGAGCTATTAGGGTCGAAAGCAGGGTTCATTCCGGTAAAGCAATTTTCAGATTTCAACCCCATATAGTCAATACAACGCATACCAGCATAATACACGAATTGAGAAATAGAAACCCAAGTACCATTAATGCCTTCGCAACGCGAACGCACATAATAAGTACACATACCTTCCTCCATGCCCTCAATTACCAAAGATTTATCGCGTACATTATCATAGGTTTTCCATTTATCCATACGTTCATTGTAGCAACGAACGTCATAAGCTTCAGATTCTCCACTCCAAGAGAAAACAACATTATAATCCTCTACATTAACTTTTAAGTCATAAGGCTTATAGCAATAACCAACAGGCATAATCAAAATATTGTCGACACATGCTGCAGGAGGACGAACTCCGCTCAAACCATTGCGCCAAACAAATACAATTTTATGAGGAGTACCATCGGATTCTATTGTATCTACAACAGTATTCCAAGTTGATTGCGACAATTTTGTCAAAATAGTGTCCTTACAATAAAAATCCAAGGCATAGTTCTCAATAAAATTAGGTAATGCTTCATTATTGTTCAAAGAGTTTGTCTTCTCAGAAGCAGGCACCCAACAAACATACAAACCATCTATGTTACTAATAGAATCTTGCCAACCTGCAGCTTGCCAATCAAAAGAGAATTCGTATTTACCAGAATCAAGCAACACTTCTCGATAAGCAACAACAGACAAAGGATAGGTTACATCATAACTATTAGATAGGCCATCGTTTGAAACAAAAAGGCCATAATCTCCTCCATTCGAACCAGATTTACCGAAATACCACTTATTGGCACATTGAGAGCCTTGATTACCGACGTTCACTTGCCAATTAGTGTGCTCTGCGGGGTCTTCAAAGTCACATTGATAAACTATATTTCCAGTTTGAGCAAAACTACATACTGCAAATACACAAGATAGGGTCAATAAAAGTCTACGAAGCATAACTATAGAAAATTATAAAATAAATACGAAATTAAATATTATTCTACGCCTTTGTCTTTACGAGATTTAA
>JAZRJN010000102.1:0-1950 GCA_045645785.1 Candidatus Aphodosoma sp.
CTTGCAATTCGTTAGTTTCTTCCATCATTTGGAACATTTTGATACCTGCAGCTACTACCATTGGAGGCAATGAGTTAGAGAAGAGGTAAGGACGTGAACGTTGACGGAGAAGGTCGATGATTTCTTTTTTACCTGTAGTGATGCCACCTACTGCACCACCGACTGCTTTACCGAGTGTACCTGTGATGATTTCTACTTGACCACGGAGGTTGTGCAATTCTGTAACACCACGACCAGTTGCGCCTACAACACCTGCAGAGTGTGATTCGTCGACCATAATCATAGCGTTGTATTTGTTTGCCAATTCGTAGATTTTGTCAAGTGGGCAAACGTTACCGTCCATTGAGAATACACCGTCAGTAACGATGAGTTTGAAACGGCAGTTAGCTGCTGCTTGGAGTTGTTTTTCGAGGTCTTCCATGTCAGCGTTGGCATAACGGAAGCGTTGTGCTTTACAAAGACGTACACCGTCGATAATAGAAGCGTGGTTCAAAGCGTCAGAGATGATAGCATCTTCAGCAGTCAAAAGTGGTTCGAATACACCACCGTTAGCGTCGAAACATGCAGCATAGAGGATAGTATCTTCAGTGCCGAAGAAGTTAGCGATAGCTTGTTCGAGGTCTTTGTGACGATCTTGAGTACCGCAGATGAAACGTACTGATGACATACCATAGCCACGTTCGTCCATAGCTTTTTTAGCAGCTTCGATAAGAGCTGGGTGGTTAGCCAAACCGAGATAGTTGTTAGCACAGAAGTTCAATACTTGTTTGCCAGCAACAGTGATTTCTGCACTTTGTGGTGAGCAAATCAAACGTTCACTTTTATAAAGGCCTGCTTCTTTAATTGCATCGAGCTCGGCTGTGAGATGCTTTTGAAAATCGTTGTACATAACGTTAATGTTTAGTTATTAGTTATTAATGATTAGTTAATTGATTTAATGAGGAATTAGGAATGAGGAGTGAGGAATGACATTATTTTTATTTTGTTGTTTTGAGTCTCGCTACTCGCTACTCGTTACTAATGATCTTTTACTTAAAATCTTGCCACAATTTCGATTACTAATTTGTCGTTGTCGTCAACACTAATTGAGTTCCAATCTTTATGGAAATATTTTTCGTAGTTGATTCTTAGTTCTGCTAATATTGGTTTTGCTAATCCTAATGTTACTCCTGTTGTTATGCGTTGGCGTGCGAGAGTTGAAATTTCGCAAGATTGTACTCCCATATCTCCCACTAAAATGCTTTTACGTTCATAATCGTCAGATATCATGTCATACCTACCAAGTATTCTTAAATGATGGAATATTTTTGGCAACATAATATCATAGTAGGCAATGCCTGTAAATCCGTATGAAGGTTTATGTTTGCAAATATCTTTTTGATAGATTTTATATGCTCCTTCAGCTTCAAGATGCACGCCATAGAAGTCGGCTCTCATTGCCATATCAAACACATTCATTCTTACATCTTCAGGTTTGATAGACTGCCAGTTAAGATCGAATGCAAAGTATTTGCAAGTATTGAATATCAATCGACCAGTATAGTTGAAATGTTTTTTCCAAATTTTTTGGTCGTACAATCCGTTGCCGTTATATACTCCAAATATAGCCTCAATAGGTACATACTCTTTAGCATTGTAACCGATAGTAAATCCTACGTCACGTAAATTGGCAAATTCGCTTACTATAAATGCCGAATTAGCAAATAACATATTGTGAGGCGAGCGTAAATTGTCAGTCGAAAATTGTTTTTTTACTTGACCCATTGTTAAGGCTAATCCTTTAACAGGTAGCACTCTTACGTAAGCATCAAGTATTCGAGTTTGCCCGCGGTCTGATAATTCAAGTTCGGCTTTGTATGCTACCATTTGGTGAACATTGCCTGTAACTGAAAATCGTGCGTTGCGTACTTGAAAGCGACTTGCGTCTGTTATTGGTGAATATTCATATTT
>JAZRJN010000103.1:0-4712 GCA_045645785.1 Candidatus Aphodosoma sp.
TACTTTGGTTGAGTCGTTGCCTTGTGTGTTTTGCCATTTGCGCTCCCATATTTGTTGTTGACGGTCGAAGTTGCGTGTGGCGGATACTATTGTGAGGGTTATGCCTTCGCGGAGCGCAGAGTCGCGCATGGCGAGGTAGGCATTGAAGGTTTGTTTTTCGCAGTAGAGACCTTTGTGGGTGGACATGTGGTCGGGGATTACTACAAAGTTGGTGTCTGAGGCAGGGGTGAATTTGCCGAGAAGAAGAGTTTTTGGAGTGAGGAGTGAGGTGTTAGGAGTGAGGAGTGAGTCAGTTGTTTGGTTTTGTGGTTGGTTAGTGATGTTTTGGGCTTTGTGGTTGCTGCAGGCAAGGAGTGCGATGAGGGTGATTATTAGTGTGATGTGTTTCATTTTGAGATGAGTTTTATAGGTGGATATTTTTGTTATGCAAAGTTAATAAAAAAAGGGTGAAAAGGTTTGGTTTGTTGGTATATTTTTTTTATCTTTGCAAAGATAATTATATTTGCCTGAAAAGTTATGTTTAATGTTGGTACACAGAGATTTGATGTGTGCGCTGAGATGCGTATGGTGTTGATGTGTGATGTTGTGTGCCGTGTTGTGAGTGAAGAGTGATGCCGTGTGCGTCGCTTTTTGTGTTTTTATAGGTACTAAGTCGAAAGTCGCAAGACTTTCATTATTCGCTACTAAAATTCGATATATGAAAAAACTAATATTTTTTATTTTGTTATTTTTGTTTTTATTAGTAGGATGTGAAAGGAACTATGAACGCACAATTTGGATAAATCCGGATGTAGAATGTTGTGGAGTTAAAGACCCTTTAAATAATATAGAGTGGTTAAAATGGAAATATGATTTTTCTTACTTTGACGAAGATGATGTAATATACAGATCATATTATTACTATATCTATATATTTAAAAGTGATAGCACAAATGAAGAATTCATAGTAACTAGAGAAAACATAATCAATGAAAAAAAACCTGAATTTGTTTTATATTCATGTAATGGGGAAATAATAGATAAAGGTTATTATCAAGATTATGATTCTGAATATGCAAATCCTGATATTCATTTTGTAACACCTACATACTACGAGATCAAACCATGTTATTCTTGTGATGAATTTTTTAAAACTCATACTTTAGTTGATACAATAGCATATGTATATACCAATGATTTTGCAAAATAAAATTATGAAACGAATATTATTTATTTTCCTATTTGGTTTTATATTAAATCCAATATTTGCAGATTTGGCAGATTCAAAACCATTTAAAATAGCTCAACCAAATGGCGATAGCATTACTATTGTACAACGAGGAGATGAGTATGGCAGTTGGTACGAAACTCTTAATGGTTATGTTATCAGAAAAAATTCATCGAACTTCTGGGTATATGTAAAAGCAGACAACAATGGAGATTTAATTCTAACAAATCAAATAGTCTCTAACTCATATAATCCATTGGAAATAAATCTTAATAATGTACATACTATAATAAACAATTATAGACAAAATTGTTATAACCTACTAAACAATGATGTATTAATCAATCCCAATTTAGAAGATACAGTAACTGCACAAGCCATAGAACAGGGTGCCAATTAAATATTTCACAAGTGAAAGCTTCTGCAAAAAATAAAGGAAGTATTAATGTTTTAACTATTTTAATACAATTTAAGGATGTTAAATTTGAGCACCCAACAACAATAAAAAGTTATTTCGAAGATTTAATGGAGGGTGAAAATTTTAAGCATCCAAGTAATGGAAACAATATAACAGGTAGCGTAAAAAAATATTGGGAAGAGGCTTCTTACGGACAACTATCAATTAATACAACTATCGTAGGACCATATACTGCTAATTTTAATAGAGTTCATTATGGGAGAAATTGGACTGCAGAAGACGATAGCGATGCTATGACTGGTGCTTTGGTATATGAAGCTGTTTGCAAAGCAGCCAAAGAAGTTGATATGTCACTTTTTGACAATGATGATAATGGTATTGTCGATTTTGTTCATATAGTTTTTGCGGGACGCTCAGCAAGTGAATATGAGATTGAAGACAACGATACAATTCAATCTGAGCCAGAAGCCATATGGCCTCATCAAGGTTATATGCCAGGAATATTACGCGATTGGGTGTGGATTTCTAAATATATTATAACATCAGAATTAAATTATGGCCAATATGCTTCTATTGGAACAGTTTGTCATGAAATGGGACATGCTTTTGGTGCACCTGATTTTTATGATAGAAATGGTGATAAAACAGGTGGTGATTTTACAGGAACAGGCAACTGGGATTTAATGGCTAATGGAGATAAAAATAATAATAGGAATTCTCCAGCACATCCGAATCCATATATTAAAACAGAAATATTTGGTTGGGCAACTGCAACTGAATTATCTGGAAGCAATAGATTATATACATTACGAGCTTCGGAATTAGACAAAAATAGTATCTATAAATTATCAACTTCTACTCCAGGCGAGTATTATCTTTTGGAAAATAGACAAGGCGCAGGTTTACCTGGACTAGGTGGTTTAGTGATTTATCATGTTAATGCAGGAATTGAAAATGTTGCATCAGATGAAATAAACATTAAACATCCTCAAAATTTATATGTTGTAGATGCAAATAATCATATTGCAAAACCGACTGGTTCGGTTGATTCTTATGGAAATATAAATAATTTTCAAGCTACTTTTTGGAATTATTACTCTAATAACACATATTTTACATCAACGTCAAAACCATCAAATTGTGCGTGGAATGGAGCTACGACACAAAATAAAGATGTATATTTTATTCGAGAGGTACTAGAAAATGGCGAAAAGCGTATAAAATTCACATTAAATCCGATTATTGAAGGTCCAAGTATATTGTGTGATTCGGCTATATATTCAGTGTCGAATGTGCCTGCTGGAGCAACGATAGAGTGGGATTATGAAGAAGAAACAGGTGCAGATGCAGCCTATAAAACACCATTTTTTATTGGTTCAGGGCAGGGTACAACGAATGTTGTTTTCAAGAGAGGTACACAACGTACAATATCAAATGGAGTTACTCCAACACCAGGAATACCTATTCTTCCTACTCCAAATTCGATAAATGGAAACACAACTAATTCAACTATTATTTTTGAACCATATCAAGGTGCTCGTAGTATATATGCTCATATTACGTTTAATGGGAATCGATATACTTTAGAAAAAGAGGTTTATATGCCTGAAGATTTGGAAATAGATGATTTGGGTTATGGACAAAATAATCCTTTGCGACCATATAGTTCTTATGTTTTTTCATTGAGAAATACAGTTGATTCAAACTGGGAATCAAATGTGAAATGGACAATATCAGATATGAATGGTACCTATACACGATATGGAAATTCAGTTGGAATTAGTACCGGTAATTCTATTGCCGTTAGTTTGAGAGTAGAGCATATTAGCAGTTGTAGTGATACAAAATCGGATAGTAAGATTTTACCTGTTACATCTAATGGAGGTTTGATTTTTCAAAATCCAGCATCGGGAAGTGTAGAGATTAGTGTTGTAGGAGGTAGTGTAGTTGGAGAAACAGCAGATATACAAACAATAGCACTTAATCAACCAGAACTATATCAAGGAGCTTATAGATTAGAATTATGGCATGCAATACATGGTAAGGTACGCGAAATGGATGTGTCAGAAAATACGCCAACTGTAATAATGAATCTTGATGGACTTGGTAGTGGTGTGTATGTATTGCGCTTGGTAATCGATAATCAAATCGTAGAAACTTCACAAATGATAATACGATAATTTTATAAACAAGCGGAGCGAGTAGATTTTGCTACTCGCTATTCGCTACTAAAAAACTATATAATATGATTGAACGTTATAGTCGTCCAGTTATGCGTAATGTCTGGACAGAAGAAAACAAATTTGCGGCCTACTTGAAAGTGGAGCTTTTTGCTTCGGAGGCTTGGAGTAAGTTGGGTGTTGTGCCTGAAGAGGATATTAAAAAACTTTGGGATAATGCGTCGTTTTCTATTCCTCGTATCTACGAGATTGAGCAACAAACTCGTCATGATGTGGTAGCTTTCACACGTGCGGTGAGTGAAACTTTGGGTGAAGAACGTAAATGGGTTCACTATGGTTTGACATCAACTGACGTGGTGGATACTGCTAATGGTTATTTGATTAAACAGGCGAATGATATTTTGCGCCAAGATTTGACTGAGTTCCTCGAAGTATTGCGCAAACAGGCTATTCGTTTCAAATCGCAACCTTGTATTGGTCGTACTCACGGTATTCACGCCGACATTACTTCATTCGGTTTGAAATGGGTGTTGTGGTATGCTGAAATGAAACGTAATATTGAGCGTTTTGAGCGTGCTGCGGCAGATGTTGAGTGTGGCAAGATGAGTGGTGCTGTGGGTAACTTTGCTAACATTCCTCCTTTCATCGAAGAGTATGTGTGCGAGCACCTTGGCATTAACCACGCGTTGGTTTCTACTCAAGTATTGCAACGCGACCGTCATGCTTATTACATGGCTACGTTGGCTGTGATTGCTTCGTCGCTCGAACAAATGGCTCTCGAAATCCGTAACTTGCAACGTACTGAGGTGCACGAAGTGGAAGAGGCTTTTGGTAAAGGTCAAAAAGGTTCGTCGGCTATGCCTCACAAACGTAATCCTATCTCTTCTGAAAATATTTGTGGTTGTGC
>JAZRJN010000104.1:0-7933 GCA_045645785.1 Candidatus Aphodosoma sp.
TTTGAGCACTGTCTTTTTTATTGTATATTTTTTCTAATTCGAGAGAAAGAGAATCTTGTATTGAGTCTTTTATATTAATAAATTGTGAGTTATACTTGTTGTAAAGACGGTCGAAGTCTGAGGCTTTGCCTAATGCAATAGTGCCATTTTCAGCAAAGTTGTTGAGGTAGAATATAAAAGTACTATCTTCATAAACCGAAGGTACTGTATCGCCATTAACAACGAGTATAGGCATCAAATCTTTATCGCCGATTGTGGCAAATAGGCGTAGTTTGTTGAATTTCCAATTAGAACCAAATTCGGCTGGATTTAAATTGAATGTAATGGAACTATTTAGGTCATTAGTTGAAATGGTGTAACCCATCATGCCAAGGGTTTCGGTGACTGGTGGACGAGAGTTTTGGCAACGTTTCCATTCGCCAGAGTAGTGTACATCAAAGTTTTTGGGATTATTAGTATGAGCTGCTGAGTAGGGGAATATAGCACCACGTTCGCTACCGAATCCAGGTAAGATGTTTGAAAAATTCATACGCATTCGGTTGGGAAAGACTCCTGCTTGTATGTGCGATCCTCCGATATGTACAATGTTTATTTTTGTGTTGCCCCAAAGAGCAAGAGAATCTAATTTTGCAAAAAAAGTGCTTAATTTGTTTGAGTCACTTTTCAGTATTAATTTGTTGGCATCATAGTTCACGCAGTCATAATGGGGCAATTGCCGCATTAGAGGCTGAGCCATATTCTCAATACATAATGCACAATTTACAATGCATAATATTATTATGATTTTTTTCATTCTTAATTACTTCTTATGTCGTGATTCTTGCTCCTTCTGCTCTCGTTTGTCGCAAGAATTCTCAATTCTCCATTCTCAATTTCTTACTCCTCATTTTATATAGTTCGTAGGCTTGCATAAGGCCTTCCCAAAGCATTTCACTTGCGCGATTAGAACCCGCATATGTAAAGTGAATGTGGTCGGAGCCAGCAAGTGGAGGATTGCTATTTACCCAATTAATCATAGAGTTTTCGCCTCCCATTGCGCCATATAAGTCCCAATAGGCTACATTGTTATTCACACACATTTGGCGTAGCGAATCAATAAGTTTTGCTAGGTGAGGGTAGGTTTGCATTTGTCCATTTACATTGGTTGACATATCAGATGGGCCAATGAAAAGTATTTTTGACTGAGGTGATACTTGGCGTAGATATTTTATTTGACGAGAGAGTTGTTCGCAATATGTTTCTATGGCTTTATCTGTTTTTGTGTAAGGTACGCGATTACCACCAAATTGCATAATAATTAGAGGTACAGTGTTTTCTGTATAATAATTTTTCAAACTTTCGCTATTAATAGAGGTAAAAATAGTACCTGAACATCCGCGCATAGCGGCATTATCGAATTGTACACCTGTATTACTTCCATCAACCATGAATCCGTGAATCAAAGCCTCTCCACTCATAAATATAGATGCACGAGTAGATGAGTCTGGTAGGTTGAATATGATTGTGTTGTCGCCCACGTTGGCTGTTTTAGTTGCGTTTGAGCCTTTAGTTGTGAGGGTTGCTGTAATTGGCTGTTTTACTTTGTCAAGTAAAATAGTTATTTTGTTGAAATATTTAGTGTTAGGGCGAGTTTTGTTGTAGTTTAAACGATAGAACGAGAAGGTAGCTGTGTCGGTGAGTAGGGCAGTTTGACCGAGAGGACCATAGTTGCGTTCATCCATGCGCATATCTTGTGTACCATAAACAAGATAGCGAGTAAGCAGAGCTGAGCATTTTTGACCGAAAGACGAAGTCGGAATTGTCTGTATAGCAGGCACTAATCCTACGCCATAACCACCGAAAGTATCTTGTACAGCAGCACGTAAATAGTTCGACATACGGTCTTCTTCTATTTGCGAATCGCCATAGTGGATTATACGCACTTTCTCATTTTTTGCATTTTCAAGAGCCTCGAATAAAGGGAAAATCCATTCTATGCTATCATTAGGATATGAAGGCGAAAACTTGTGAGCCAATATTTTACGACGAGCTTTTATGTATTCTGAAGTTTTTTCTTCTTCGATTTGACGTTGAATAGCCTCCATGCCGAAAAACACTTGGTCGATGTCAACCAATGGTTTTTCGCTATATTCAATGTTGTCTTCCATCACCTCTTTGGGTGAAGGAAAAGTTATGTTCATTGAGCCAACAGTCACACCATCAGCGGGAATAGCGTAACCAATCAATCCCATCATGGTAAATACGGCTGTAATAAATAGTATTGTTTTGTATGGTTTCATAATTAATTAGGAATTAGGAGTTAGGAATGAGGAATTTTTTCTCCTTTTCAATTCTAAATTTTCAATTTGTATGTATTTTTAATTTTTGACCGACTCTAATCATGTGAGATTTTAAGTTATTCCATTGTTTTAATTGTCGTACGCTTACTTTGTGGCGTTTGGCAATATGACCGAGAGTGTCGCCTGATTTTACATGATATATTTTTACTGCATTGGCTTTTTTTATTGCAGCAATGCGAGCTTGAGTTTTAGCCTCTTTTTGTTTGTCTATTTCGGCTTGTTCTTGTTTCAATACTTCAATTTCTGATTCATATATTGTAGCAAACCACTCGTCAATATTTTCGTTTTCAGGTACAAAAACTTCGTCTATCCAATTGGTATTTGGCAATATTGATAAATTGTGAATATAGAAATCTTCAGAATTATGGAATAGTGAATCTATTATGATTTGTTTGCGAATAGGGTGGTTTGTTTTGTGTTTTATGTATCCTGTGTGGTTGTATAATGAATCTAAATTGCTAATATTTGAGATCTTTATACTATCACAAATACTATTTTTAGGTAAATATTGATACAATATTTCTAATTCCTCATCACTTATATTTTTCAAATCAATGCCATATATTTTTCCGGCCTCAATCATTAGAGCAGCTCCGTTTAGGTATGCCAATGTAGCTACTTTTTCGTTGCCATAATGCGCCATTAAATCTTTGAGATAGCGAGCGGCTACTTCTGATGATAATTTTAGGTCATAGCGTTGGTCAATTTCATTGTTTATAATCAATCCGTACCGACGAGCCACAGGAGCTGTCAATCCCCAAATGCCTGCTGAGTATCCATCATTGTAGTTTATGTCAAAATCCGATGAAATGTATGTAGGAATCATTGCCATAGACTCCGTAAGACCATACGATACAAATAATGAATCCCAAGGTAACTTTATATTACACTGAGCATTAAGTGCAATTGTAAATAATAATATTGTTATTAAAAACTTCTTCATATTCATTAGGTCGTAATTCTTGCAAAGTTACTAAAAATAATCTGTATTGACTTTGACTTAGAATAAAAAAAACTAACAAATTTTGCACATAAGAAATAAAATTTTGGATATAAAAATAAGATGATGTGTCATAATACCCCAATTGCTGCGTTGTTCTCAATATTAAGCTTCAGTCATGTACTTTAGTACACTCCTTTCAGCTTAAATTTCAAGCCTTGCATTTTAGGCATTCTTTAGATTCTTGCTTCGCTCATCAAAACAAGTAAAACTTCTTTTGTTTTCGCTTATCGCAAGAATTCTGACACATCTAAAAGAGGCTGAGCCAAAATTTTCATTTTGACACAGCCTCTTTATGGTTTTATGGATTGTTGGTTTATAGCACTATTTTTTCTATTTCGCCATTGATTGTAACAAGGTAAATGCCACGTGGAAGAGTGAGGGTAGAGGCGTTTCCAGAGTAGATTAGGCGACCAGCCGCATCAAGTACGTGATAGTTTTCTGTTACATTTTCTACGTGGAGGGTACCGTTTTGAGTGTATATGTCAGCAGATGATATTTTTGAAGTTTCGAGGTCAACCGGAGTTCCACCTTGAGACATTACAAAATAAGCATAAAGTTCTGTGTCTTCAGTTAAAATAATAGTACGAGGATTTTCGGTGTTACCATCAGACCAAGAATAGAACTCAAAGCCTTTGATTGGTTTTGCAGTTAAAGTAATTTCAACGCCACCTATATTTGGATTTTGAGAGTGTGCAATTAATGTATAAAGGTTTAATTTGAATTCGGCAGTATAAGTTTTGTTTTCAGTTACTGTTATGGTGCGAGGATTTTCGGTGTTTCCGTCAGACCATTGAGTAAAGCGGTAACCATCATTGGCAGTCGCAGTGAGGGTGATTTCTGAACCATAGGTATATTCGCCACTTTCGGTTACAGAGCCCATAGCATTATCATTTACAGTTGTAGTTATTTTATAATTATTCCATTCGAAAATAGCAGTAAGAGTAGAGTCTTGGGTGACTATGATAGTACGAGGATTATCAGTTATTTCATCAGACCATTTTACGAAACGATAATTATCTTTTGGAATGGCGGTAATGATGGCTGTATTGTCTGCACAAGTAGATTGTTTGTTTATTTCGGCACTACCCATTGTATTATTATTTGTATTTATATTTAGTTTAAATGACAATTCTGCTTCTGTAAAATTTGTGAATTCACTCCAATATTTTTGATATGCACTTAAAGTTCCGCAAGGTATGGTTATTGAGTTTTTGAAATTCGGGAATATATTTGATTTGATTACTGGAGGAGAAGTTGCTTCGATATTTATGGAAGTAAGACCAGAACAACCATTAAAAGCTTTATCATCAATAAAAATTACACTATTGGGTATTGTTACGGATGTAAGTTGGGTATAATTATCGAAAGTATAATTTTTAATAGAGTCAACACCTTCGGGTATTACTAATTCAGTGATTTTATTGCCACTTACATATAAACATGCAATTTTATTATATAATGGATTACTATTATTACTTGCAAATGTTTTAAAATCAATATCACACCATTTTGCAATGTCAGATATATGTATTTCTGCTATATTTGAGCAACCAGAAAATGCAGAACTTCCAATAGAAGTAACGCTATTAGGTATTGTGATAGATGTTAGAGATCTGCAATTATAAAATGCATCATCTCCAATAGAAGTAACGCTATTAGGTATTGTGATAGATGTTAGAGATGAGCAAGATCGAAATGCATAATTACCAATAGAAGTAACGCTATTGGGGATTGTAATGGATGTAAGTTGAGCATAATTATAAAATGCATAATTTTTAATAGAGTCAACACCTTCGGGTATTACTAATTCTGTGATTTTATTGCCATTTACATATAAACATGCATTTTTGTTTAATGGATTACTTGTATTTGTTTTAAAATCAATATTACACCATTGGGCTACGTCAGATATATGTATTTCTGTTATATTTGAACAACTAGCAAATGCATCTCTTCCAATATAAGTAACGCTATTGGGTATCGTAATAGACGTAATAGGTTTAATTTGTGATGTGTAAATATCAAATGCATAATCTCCTATTGTGGTTACATTATCATGGATTATAATGTTTTTTATTTTTGTTCTATCTTGATACCATGGTTGTGAAATAGAAGTAAAATTGTTCATTTCGCCAGTACCTGAAATAGTTAAAACGCTATCAGATGTTAGTTGCCATGTTAAATTATTACCGCATGTACCAGAAGAGATAATTGTAGGTGTTTTTGTTTGTGCAAATACTGATATTGCAAATATTATTGCAATAATCAAAAGGGTCGATATTCGTTTCATAGTCTTATGTTTTTTAGATTTAAATGTTTTGAGAGTTTCGTTTTAAAGACTGAATAGACATGTGTTTTTAGACAAGCTTAGGTATAGCATCATGTCCTTTATGATGCAAAGGTAGAAATTATTTTTGAATTGTACAAGAGAGAAAAAAGTATTTTGTGGGTATTGTTACACAAATAGGTTAAACTGGATTTTGTTTTGATATAGAGGTATTTTTTGTAAATATATTTGTGCTTTTTGCATTTTTAAGAATTAAGATAACAACTATTTGAATTAAAATTAGTAACTTTGTAGTTTTATTATAAAATGATAATATATGAAGAGGATTTTATTATTACTTGTTGCTATAGTGTTTATTACGTTGAATATATCGGCTGTTGATGCTGACTCGGTTGTGGTAAAAAAACGTAGTTCTATGGCGTATAATGGCTATCAGGGTGGTATGATGTTTAATGTAGGTTATGTGCAGAGTAGGGAGTTTCAGTTTCAAGATAATAATGGTTTGCCTCTTGGGCAATCTCATAGATTGAGTGGTGCTAGTATGGGACTTGGAGGTGCGTTGCGTGTTGGATTTGGCAAATATTTACGTGTCGGTATCGAGGGGTATGTTTCTACTTTAAAATATAAACCTCAAGGTAGTTCTGCTAAAATAGGTTGGGGTGGGCTTCTTCTTGATTCACATTGGCATATTAAGAAGTTCACTATTTTCACAGGTGGCGTGATTGGTGGTGGTTCTTATACTCATATCACTATGATTGACAAGATGGGAGTAAGTAACGTGGATAATGATTATGTGGTGGAAAATCAGTATGTTTCATATCGTCATTATCCATTTTTGGCAGTTGTGCCGTTTGTGGGAATGGAGTATTCTCTTACGAAACGTATTAGCGTGGTAGCTAAAATTGATTATATGCTCAATGTTACTAATTGGGCTGATGATTATGCAGCTAGTCCGAGATTTTTTGTTGGATTTATGTTTGGAAGATGAAAAATAGGGAATAAGGAATATGGAACAGGGAATTAATTTTCAATTTTAAATATATATATGAGAAGATTTGTGTTTTTTATATCAGTTGTTGTGATGTTTTGTTTGTCAAGTTGTGTAGAGGAGAATGTGAGCTATGATGAGAAACTTGAATTGACTTTTTCGTGCGATACGCTCATTATGGATACTTTGTTTGCAGAGCAGCAGTCGGCTACGGGGCGTTTTATGATTTATAATGAGAATAAAAATGCTCTTAATATTTCTTCTATTCGTATGGGAAGTGGTACAAATTCTCATTTTCGTTTTAATGTTGATGGACGAATTGCTGGGCGAGGTGAGGTTTTACAGAATATTAAGATAAAGGGGCGCGATTCGTTGTTTGTTTTTGTAGAGATGACTCCGCCATCAACTGATAATGAGCCTTATATTGTGTCGTTTGACTCTCTTATTTTTGAATGTAATAATCGAATAAAAGATGTGAAACTTATGGCTGTTGGTAGTGATGCGCGATTGTTGCGCAGTAAGGTTTATTCCTCAAATGCGACATTAGATTCGCTCCGACCTAATCTTGTGTTTGATTATATTTATGTTGCCGAAGGTGCAAAACTTACCATTACCGAAGGCACAAAGCTCTATATGCATGGTGGCGCAAATATCATTGTTGATGGTGAGTTGGAGTGTCGAGGCACGTTTGAGCATCCTGTAGTGATTAGGGGTGATAGGTTTGATTGTATTAATGATGTTGATCAAACACCATACGAACAAATGCCTAATCAATGGGGTGGTATATACCTTCAAAATGCTCAGTCGCATCATGTTATTGAAAATACGTATATTCGTGGTGCGGGTGTAGGTGTATTACTCATAGGGGCAAATCGTAGTGAGCCTATACTTGAACTTCGTAATTCTGTTATACACAATTCAGGTTCGTATGGTATTTATTCTCAGCAAGGTAGTCTTATAGTGGAAAATAGCGAGATAAGTAATTGTGGTGAGTCGTGTATTGCTCAGTTGGGTGGTACGCTTCGTATGGCACATGTTACTGTGGCGAATTACTATCGTTATGCCTCTCGCAAGAATGCGTCGGTGCGTATACTTAATTATGTTACACAAAATGGCGTACGCTTGACATTTCCAGTTACAAGTGCTGTGATTGAAAATAGTATTATATTTGGGGGAAATTCCGAGGAGTTGGAGCTTGGGCAAGATACTACTTCTTTAGTCGATTATAATGTGCTTATTACTAATACACTTATTAAGGGTAAAAAGCTTGAAACTCATAATTTTGTAGATTGTCGTTGGGCAAGGTCGCAAAACGA
>JAZRJN010000105.1:0-4966 GCA_045645785.1 Candidatus Aphodosoma sp.
AATACGCTCTCGAATATGCTAACAAACGTATTAACAAAGCTAAACAAGAGGAGAAATAATTTATGGCAGCTAATCAAGAAGTACGTTATTTGACTCCTGTTGCAGTCGATAACACAAAGAAAAAATATTGCCGTTTCAAAAAAATGGGCATTAAATATGTTGACTACAAAGACCCTGAATTCTTGAAAAAATTCTTGAATGAACAAGGTAAAATCCTTCCACGTCGTATCACTGGTACTTCGTTGAAATTCCAACGCAAAGTTGCGCAAGCTGTTAAACGTGCTCGCCACCTCGCTTTGCTCCCTTATGTAACTGATATGTTGAAATAATAAAACTGGAGGAATATATATGGAACTTATTTTGAAAGAAGACGTAGCTAACTTGGGCTACAAAGACGATATCGTAAACGTAAAACGTGGTTACGGTCGTAACTACCTTATTCCTACAGGTAAAGCAGTAATCGCTACTGAATCAGCTCGTAAAGTGTTGGCTGGAAACCTTCGTCAACGTGCTCACAAATTGGCTCAAATGAAAGCTGATGCTGAAGCTATGGCTGAAAAAATCAACGGTCTTGAAATCACTATTGTTACTAAAACTTCTGCTACTGGTACTATCTTCGGTGCAGTTAACAGCATCCAAGTAGCTGAAGAATTGGCTAAACTTGGTCACGAAATCGACCGTAAAACTATTGTTATCAAAGACGCTATCAAAGAAGTTGGTACTTACAACGCTGTAGTTAAACTTCACAAAGAAGTTGCTGCTACTATCACTTTGAACGTAGTTGCTGAAACTGCTGAGTAATTTATTACTTTTGATGCAATATAAAAAATCCGTTATCTTTTGATAACGGATTTTTTTTCTTCACTTTTCACTCTTAAATCCTTTTCCATATACACCAATCGCTGCTGATTGCGATATAAAAGCATTAGAATCTATTTCGTTTATAATTCGGAATATTTGAGTGGATTCATTTTTGCGAGTAATTACGGTTACAACTTTTACTTTTTCTTTAGAGTACCAACCTTGACCATTTAATATGGTGACACCACGGTGTGCTTTTTGTGTGATTGCGTCGGCAATTTCGGCATATTTAGGTGAGAATATGAAGAATTGTACGGATTGGCGAATGCCGTTGATGTACATGTCGAGAGTAAGACTTGTTACGGTCATAGCAATCAGACCATATATAACTTTGTCAATGCCTGAATTAGGTAAAAATCCTGATGAGCAGATGATTAGTACATCGGTGAATAGTAGTGCTCGACCGAGTGTGATAGTGCGGTATTTGTTGATTATTTTGGCGATGATGTCGGTGCCACCCGATGAGCCATTATTTGTAAATGCTAGTCCCATGCCGATGCCAAGTATTAGACCTGCCATTATGGATGACATGAATGGGTCGAATATTGGAAATGGTTCGCCAGTGAGTTGTTGATATAGGTCGCGAAATGGAATCCATAACCATACAGTGAGACATAGCACTCCAAATATTGAACGGATGCTGAATTGGAAGCCTAATATTTTGATGGATGCGATTAGTAATACGGCATTTATTGCGAAGAAAGTAACTGTGATTGGAATACCGCCATCAATGGTTTCCATGTTGAGCATAGAGAAAAAGGCTTGTACCTTAGTGGGTAACAAGCCTTTTGTCGCATACATTACGATTGCTGCAATACCCGTAGCTCCTCCTCCTGCCACTTCGTGTGGTATCAAGAATAAATTCCAAGCCAACGTATTTATCAATAGCCCGAAGGCTATCATAATATACTCGCGTATTGCTTTAAATAATTTACAATTCATAATGCATAATTCGTAATTATAAGAACTATAATAATTTTGAGTAATGCAAAAGAAATATTAATTCTTAATTTTCAACTATTTCTTGCCAATTGGGTCAAATCCACGACCATAAACACCGATTGCAGCAGATTGTGAGATGAAAGCATCTGGGTCGATGTCTTTGATTAGTTTGAAGATTTGAGTTGATTCATTGCGACGCGCCATAACTGTGATTACTTTCACTGGTTCTTTTGAGTACCATCCTTGACCATCCATAACAGTCACACCACGATGAGCTTGGAAGGTGATAGCATCGGCAATTTCGGCATATTTTTTAGAGAATATGAAGAATTGAACTGATTGGCGTACACCGTTGATATACATGTCGATAGTAGTGGTCATTACTATCATCACGATAAGACCATATACGATGTTTTTGATACTTCCATCTGGCAAGAAACCTGTAGAACAGATGATGATAACGTCGCAAAGCAACAATGCGCGACCAAGTGCTATATTGCGATATTTGTTGATTACTTTGGCAATAATGTCAGTACCTCCTGATGAACCATTGTTTACGAATGTAAGGGCAAGACCGAAACCTGCGATAAGACCTGCGAGAATAGACGACATGAATGGGTCGAATTCAGGGAAAGGGTGTCCTGCAAATTTTTCGTAAATATCGCGGTAAGGAATCCATAACCATGCAGTGAGTATAAATACACCATAAATAGAACGAAGACTGAATGATAATCCTAATTCTTTAACAGACAAGAGTAACAAAGCTCCGTTCATAATGAAGAATGTTACAGACACAGGGATACCACCACCAACTGAAGCCATACCGAGACTATTGAAAAACTCTTGTAAACCTTCAGGCAATAGTCCTTGAGTTGCATACATGACAAGGGCTGCGATACCTGTAGCACCACCACCTGCCACTTGATGAGGGAAGAGGAAGAAGTTCCATGCTAATGCATAGAGCAATAAACCGAATGCAATAATTAAATGCTCACGCACTGCAGTTGCAATTTTTTGATTTTTTGTCATATTTAATAGATTTTTAGTAGCGAGTAACGAGTAGCGAGACTACTTGTTTCGCAAGTTTGATATTCCAGATATTTAGTAGTGAGTAATGAGTAGTGAGATTTTTGAGTAATTAATGCCGAATGGTAACTCTCAACTCTCAACTCTCAACTCTCAATTCTCAACTTACTTCGTTCCAATCGCTTCAAAACCACGGCCATATACGCCGATTGTTTGTGTTTGTGAGATAAATGCTTCTGGATCGATGCGTTTGATAATATTGAACAAATCTGGCGATTGATTTTTACGCGCAATCACGGTCATCACTTGAATTTGTTCTTTGCTGTAGAATCCTTTAGCATCTAAAAGTGTTACGCCACGATTGAGTTCAGTATTGATTGCATGTCCGATTTCTTCATATTTTTTAGAGAAGATGAAGAATTGTACTGATTGACGTAAGCTGTTGATATACATATCGACTGTTTGTGTTGAAATCACCATTACGATAAGACCATAAATCACCTTTTCGAGTGTTGATTCTGGTAGTAAAATAGCCGAGAATATGATAGCAACATCGCTGAGCATTAATGCTCGACCGAGTGAAACATCTTTGTATTTGTTGATGATTTTCGCCACGATATCAGTACCACCCGACGAACCATTATTCACAAATGTAAGTGCAAGTCCGAAACCTGTCAAAATACCTGCCATAATTACAGATGGGAAGATATCGAATTTTGGAAATGCTGTGCCAAACGCTTTGATATATAGTTCAGGGAACGGAATCCACAACCAAATTGTAAGCATAATTACCCCAAAAATTGAACGGAGACTGAATTGCCAACCGAATATGCGAATTGACATTACGAGCAATATTCCGTTAATAAGGAAGAATGTAAACGACACAGGAATACCCCCACCTTGCGATGCCATACCAAGCATGTCGAAGAATCCTTGTACCGATTCAGGCAATAAGCCACGTGTACCATACATAATTACTGTAGCAAGACCGGTTACTGCACCACCTACTACTTCGTGAGGGTTAAGAAAAAATTGCCAACCCCAAGCGTAACAGAGCAATCCGAATGCAATTGCAAGGTGCTCCCAAATAGTTTTGAAAACTACGTTATTTTTCATTTTATAGACTATTAGTAGCGAGTAGCGAGTAACAAGATATTTGTACTCGTTTGTTCGCTTCGTTTTTTTTATTACATAATTAGTAGCGAGTAACTATTCTTGTTACTCATTACTCGCTACTCGTTACTATTTACATTACAATATTTACAATCTTATTTGGCACAACAATCACTTTTTTAGGTGCTTTGCCATCGAGATATTTAGCAGTTTGTTCGTTTGACAATACTGTTTTTTCCACATCCTCTTTGCTCATATCAGCTGGCAATTCCATAGTGAAACGTACTTTGCCATTGAATGAAATAGGGTATTTAGTGTTGCTTTCTACCAAATAAGCCTCATTGCAAATTGGGAATTCTGCGTCGCAAATCGATGTATTGTGACCCATTGTAGCCCAAACTTCTTCAGCAATATGTGGTGCGTATGGTGCAATCAATATTGCCAATGGCTCAAGTATTGCACGTTTGCGACATTTTGCCGATGTTAATTCGTTCACGCAAATCATGAATGCCGACACTGATGTGTTGAACGAGAAGTTTTCGATGTCGTAAGTGATTTTCTTGATTGTTTTGTGCAATGTTTTCAATTCTTCTGCTGTAGGAGTATCTTCTGTGATACGGAATTCTTCGCCTTCTGTATAGAGACCCCAGAATTTTTTCAAGAAGCGGTGTACACCATCAATACCATTTGTATCCCAAGGTTTTGATTGTTCGAGTGGACCGAGGAACATTTCGTACAAACGCAATGTGTCAGCACCATAACGTTCAACAATATCATCAGGGTTAACTACGTTGAACATTGATTTCGACATCTTTTCTACTGCCCAACCGCAAATGTATTGTTTTTCAGTTGCTTGTCCTAAATAAGGGTTGTCAATATCGTTTGAACCGTCAGAATAGATAAATTGTGCGTTTTGATATTCTGGCATCCAATTGCGGAATGCTTCAACGTCCAAAACGTCGTTCTTCACAATATTCACATCCACGTGGATTGGTTGCACTTTGTCTTTATATTCTGGCGAGTC
>JAZRJN010000106.1:0-4457 GCA_045645785.1 Candidatus Aphodosoma sp.
TCGTATGCCAGACTTGCAATTGGTGGCTCAAAAATATGGTATCAAACTTATTACAATTAAAGATTTGATTGCTTATAGATTGAGAACAGAGTCGCTTGTTGAGAAAGGCGAAGAGGCGATGTTGCCAACACATTATGGTAACTTTAAGATTATTCCATTCCGCCAAAAATCAAATGGTTTGGAGCATGTGGCATTGGTGAAAGGCGAATGGGAGAAAGATGAGCCAGTGTTGGTGCGTGTGCACTCATCATGTATGACAGGTGATATATTTGGTTCGTGCCGTTGTGAATGTGGTGAGCAATTGCATAAAGCAATGGAGTTGGTAGAGAAAGAGGGTAAAGGTGCGATTGTATATCTCAACCAAGAGGGTCGTGGCATCGGTTTGATGGATAAAATCCGTGCATATAAATTGCAAGAAGAGGGATTGGATACTGTAGATGCAAATCTTCATCTTGGATATAAGGCAGATGAGCGCGATTATGGTGTAGGTGCAAATATTCTTCGTGAGATAGGTATAACAAAAATGCGATTGATGTCGAATAATCCAGTTAAGCGTATTGGTTTGGAGGGTTATGGACTTGAAATTGTAGAGAATGTGCCTATTGAAATTGAGATGAATGAGCATAATGAGCACTATTTGAAAACTAAAAAAGAGAGAATGGGACATACGCTTCATCTTTGATAATGAGGAGTGAGGAGTTAGGAATTAGGAGTGTTTGAATTTAATAATATTGAGAGACGCAATGTATTGCGTCTCTACTTTGTTTATGAGATTTAGGGAATATTTGCCATATTATAAGCGGAATTTGAAGGTTGCGGGGCCGATTGTGTTGTCGCAAGTGGGAGTTGCGTTAACTCAGTTGGTCGATACTTTCATGGTGAGTCAGTTGGGTACGATAGAGTTGGCTGCGGTATCGTTTGCTTCGTCAGTTGCATTAATGGGATTTTTGTTTGTGAATGGATTGTTGATGGGGGTGACACCGATAGTTGGGCAAACTTATACATCAAATGAAGTAGGAGATAAAGAGGCAAAGATAGGGCGTATAGGGCAAATATTTCAAAATCAGATGTTATTGGCTGTAGTATCATCGGTGTTGATGTTGGGACTGTTGTTGGTGGTGGAGAAGTTTTTGTCGAATATGGGACAGGATGAGGCTGTGGTGAAATGTGCTATTCCATACTATATTGTATTGGTGATTAGTGTGTTACCAAATACATTATTTATGGCGGGAAAGCAATTTTTGGAGGGGTTAGGTAATACATCGGTTGCTATGGGAATAACCATTATTGCTAATTTGGTGAATATATTATTTAATTATTTTTTGATATATGGTAAGTGTGGATTCCCAGAGATGGGGGTGTTGGGAGCAGGAGTAGCGACACTTATTTCGCGTGTGGTGATGCCAATAATGTTGTTTGTGGTGATGTATTATAGAAAAGAGTGGTGGGTTTATTGTCAACGATTTAGAATAAGTTTGTTTGCATGGCGAGAGGTAAAGGATATATTGGTGGTTGGACTTCCTATAGCGGCGCATATATTGATGGAAATGTCGGCTTTTTCATTTTCGGGTATTATGATGGGTTGGCTTGGTGCGGCAGCATTGGCAAGTCATCAGATAGCATCGCAGATGAGTAATTTGTTGTTTATGGTAGTGTTGGGTATATCGGCGGCTACTACGATTAGAGTGAGTCATCAGTATGGAGCGAAGGACTATAAGGCGATGCGTATGGCGGCTAATGCGTCAATACACTTGTGTTTGTGTGCCAATTTTGTGATGGGAACTTTGTTGATTTTGTTTAGAGAGAATATAACAATGTTGTTTTCGGAAGATTTAGAGGTGATAAGATTGGGGTCGCAAGTACTTGTTATGGCTGGTGTATTTCAGTTGTCAGACGGAATGCAGGCTGTTGGGGCTGGTATATTGCGAGGATTGAAGGATGTGAAGATAACGATGTATGTTGCATTTTTGTCGTATTTAGTTATAAATTTGCCTTTGGGGTATGTGATGGCTTTTGTGGTTGGATTAGGTGCTCCAGGTGTGTGGATTGGTTTTATTGGGGGATTGAGTGTGGCGGCAATTTTGTTTAGAATTAGGTATTTGAGGGACTTTAGGATGATAATGGGGAATGAGGAGTTAGGAATTAGGAGTTAGGAATTAGGAATTAGGAGTTAGGAGTTAAGAATGAAATTAACTATTAATTTTCAATTCTCAACTTTCAATTCTCAATTCTCAATTCTCACCTCTCAATTTTCAACTTTCAACTTTCAACTTTATTTATATTAACCATTTAAATTTATTATTATGAAATTAGTTAAATTATTTGTAATGGGTTTGTGTGTGGTGGCTATGGCTGCATGTAATACAAAACCAGCAGAAACAGAAAAAGAAATGAAGTACGAAAATGAAACCATTGCGACAATTATGGAGCGTCGTAGTATTAGAAAGTACAAAGCAGAAACTGTGTCTCGTGAGACTTTAGAAAAAATTATGGAGTGTGGTATCAATGCACCAAATGGTCAGAACAAACAATCGTGGGAGGTGCGTGTGGTAGATAATCCTTTGGTTATGGATGAAATTAAGGGTGTTATGGCAGCAGCATACGGCGAGAAGGCGGAGATGGCTGTGGGTTGTTTCCGTGGTGCGCCTGTGATGGTGTTTATTGCTCGTGATTTGAATTATGATTTTTCGGCATACGATTGTGGATTGATGGCTGAAAATATGATGTTGGCAGCGCAATCGTTAGGTGTAGGTTCTATTTGTTTGGGTAGTCCTGTGAGATTTATAAATGATAATCCTGCTTGTGCTCCAATTCTTGAGCGATTGGGATTTAGTGAAGGTTATGAATTTTGTCTTTGTGTGGGATTGGGTTATGCAGATGAGGCTCCAGAGGCAAAACCTCGTATGAAAGAGAAAGTTAAATTTGTAGAATAATAGAGAATTTATATTAGGTTCTTTATTTGCTTTTTGTGGCATAAAATTTGTTTTTGTTTTCGTAGGATTAATATTATAATGCTATGAAAACAAAAACTTTTTTATTATTACTGATGTTGTTGCCTGTGGCAACGATATTTACATCTTGTGAAGAGGATGTTGAGCGTTCGCCTCTTTATAATGGGCTTGTTACGATTCGTTATACAGAAGGGAATGTGCTTTATTTTCAATTGGATGATGTACGTACACTTTATCCTGTTAATATGAATACGGGAAAATTTTGGAATGAAGGTCAGAGGGCATTGATTAACTTTTATGTGGTAGATGAAGATGATAGGGGATTTACTGATGCTGTGTATGTGAATTGGATTAATCCTATTTTGACTAAAGCGACAGTAGAGAGTAAGGGAGTGGAGAATGATGTGGTTTATGGAAAAGCTCCTGTTGAAATTGTGAGGGATTGGGTAACGGTGGTAGAAGATGGGTATTTGACATTAAGGTTTAGGACTTATTGGAGTGGTGGAGTGGTACATGCTGTGAATTTGTTGACAGGGGTAAATCCCGATAATCCGTATGAAGTGGAGTTTAGGCATAATGATTATGGTGATTATGACTATTATGTTGGTGATGGATTGGTGTCGTTTGATTTGAGTAAATTGCCCGATACAGAGGGTAAGACAGTTAAGTTGAAATTGCGGTGGATGTCTTTTTCGGGTCCGAAAAGTGTAGAGTTTGATTATTGTACATCAAAATCGTTGGGCGGATTGATTAGTGTTGATGATTTGAGGGTAGTTGATGAGTTGTTGGAATAGTATTTTAATTAAAAAAGGTGCTTGACTTATGGTCAAGCACCTTTTTTAATTTTTTTATCATCGTATTATTTGATACCGAGTTTTTTAGCGAGGGCTTTTGGGAGGGCGTCTTTGTGAAGCACGATGTTGATAGTTTTGTATTTCATGAATGCTTCAGATGCGTACCAAATGCCTTTGTATGTGCCTTCGTCGCCCCAAGAGTTTTTAACGATGAAGTATTCTTTTCCGTTTTGGTCTTTTGCTTTACCGTAAACGAGCATACCGTGGTCGTCGGTAGTTTTCCAGTTGTCGAATGCGAGTTGGCGGAGTTCTTGAGTTACTTCTACTTCAGGGAGAGGACGTGCAGTGAGTTCGGCGCGTTGGTCTTGGTATGTCATACCTGTCCATTTAGCCATGTCAGAGCCAGTGAGTTCGGCACCTTGTGCTTCGTCAGGGCAAACTGCAAGACCATTGCGAGTGAAGCCTGTTTCAGATACGTCGGCACCCCAAGCGAAAGTGTAGCCATTGTTGATGGCGTGGTTCATAACTTCGAGGAGTTCGTCGATAGTTAGGTTGTAAGAGAGGGCGTGAGGCCAGTTGTCTTCGATTTCTACAGCGAATTGAGTGTAGAATGGGTGGTGAGTGAATGATGTGATAGATACGTAGTTAGAAGCATCGAGTTTGAGAGATTTGGCATACTCTTGTGGAGTCATAGTTTTGCCATCGACAGTAA
>JAZRJN010000107.1:0-6231 GCA_045645785.1 Candidatus Aphodosoma sp.
CTCTTGATGCGGACAACGAAGTTATCGGTTATGAGTTCATCCACCTTGGCAAATTCATGGATATGGTGAAAAAAGGTATGGATGCTAACGAAGCTCTCGAAAAAGCAAAAGGTACTTATGGCCGTTTCAAAGATGCAGTTAAATATATTGACCCACGTAACGAATAAAGTTGAAAGTTGAAAGTTGAAAGTTGAGAGTTGCCTTCGGCATTAATTTTCATACTTCAAATTTCAAATTTCAAATTTCAAATTTCAAATTATTAAAAGTTATGGCTAAACACGAAGTAAAATTTGAATCACAATCACGCCGTATTGATAATATCCTCAAGGTATTGAACGGCTACGGTATCGCTTCTATCGAAGAGGCAGAAGCTATTTGCGACGCAAAAGGTATCGACCCATATAAAATGTGTGAAGAAACACAACCAATCTGTTTTGAAAATGCAAAATGGGCTTACGTAGTAGGTGCTGCTATTGCTATCAAAAAAGGTTCCACTAACGCTGCTGATGCTGCTGAAGCAATTCGTGAAGGTCTTCAAGCTTTCTGTATTGCAGGTTCAGTTGCTGACGACCGTAAAGTAGGTATTGGTCACGGTAACCTCGCAGCTCGTCTTCTCCGCGAAGAAACAAAATGTTTCGCATTCTTGGCAGGTCACGAATCTTTCGCTGCTGCTGAAGGTGCAATCAAAATCGCTGAAATGGCAAATAAAGTTCGTAAAGAACCTCTCCGCGTTATTCTCAACGGTCTTGGTAAAGATGCTGCTAAAATTATCTCTCGTATCAACGGTTTCACATACGTTCAAACTCAATTTGACTACTATTCAGGTGAATTGAAAATCGTTAACGAAAAAGCATATTCTGATGGTCTCCGCGCTAAAGTACGTTGCTATGGTGCTGACGATGTTCGCGAAGGTGTAGCAGTTATGCGTTCAGAAGGTGTTGACGTATCTATTACAGGTAACTCAACTAACCCAACTCGTTTCCAACACCCAGTTGCAGGTACATACAAAAAAGAATGTATGGAACAAGGCAAAAACTACTTCTCTGTAGCTTCAGGTGGTGGTACAGGTCGTACACTTCACCCAGACAACATGGCTGCAGGTCCTGCTTCATACGGTATGACCGACACTATGGGTCGTATGCACGGTGATGCTCAATTCGCTGGTTCTTCATCAGTTCCTGCTCACGTTGAGATGATGGGCTTCCTTGGTATGGGTAACAACCCAATGGTAGGTGCTACAGTTGCTGTTGCAGTTGCTATTGAAGAGGCTTGTAAATAATTGTTTAAGTTATATATACTAAAAAAGCTGACCGTTTAGGTCAGCTTTTTTTATTCCCCTCCGACAGTGAGTTTATCTACTAATACACTTGGCATACCACATGTGACGGCGCAGGATTGACCCTCTTTGCCGCAAGTCCATGTGCCATTGTCGATGCGAGGATTATTGCCTACCATCGATATTGCTGCGAGTGCTTTTGGTCCATTGCCAATTACATTTATATCTTTTATAGGTGTTGTGAGACGACCATTTTCGATGAGCCAACCAGATTTGACGTAGAATGTGAAGTCGCCAGCACCGATTTGTACTTGTCCGTTTGAGAATACATCGACATATACACCATGTTTTACATTGGCAATCATCTCTTCTTCTGAATGTGGACCAGCCTCCATATAAGTGGCACGCATACGAGGCATAGGAGTGTAGCGGAATGACTCGCGACGACCATTACCTGTAGGCGAAACTCCATAATGGCGGGCGGATATTCGGTCGTGAAGATAAGAATTGAGACGACCTTCGGCAACGATATATGTCTTTTGGCCTTCAATGCCTTCGTCGTCGAAGTTGATAGATCCACGATTATGAGGTATAGTGCCATCATCGACAACGTTGATAAGAGGGTTGCATATCATCTTACCGAGTTTGTCGCTGAAAATACTTGTTCCTAATCTATTGAAATCAGCTTCGAACGCATGTCCTATTGCTTCATGAAGCAATATTCCAGAGCCACCTGCTCCCATTACAACAGGCATCTCTCCTCCTTTAGGTTTAATAGCATCGAAAAGAATAGCAGTGCGCGACACTACTTCTTGTGCCAATTCTTCGATAAGTTCTTCGTTCAAAAATTCATATCCAATGTGGAACGAGCGCGAAGAACCTGCTTGTTCGCGACGTCCTTTTTCATCTTCCATCACGCATGTAGCCGAAAGCATAGCCATAGGAATGCAGTCGGTGAAAAGATTACCTTCAGAGTTGAAAAAAAGTATATCGCTTGTGCCATCTCCTTGTGTGATAGCTACTTTTTTTACTCTTGTATCGAGTTCAAATATGCGATTATTAAGTTTTTCGAGCCAAGGTTTGCGGTCTAATAATGTTTTTTCTTCCCAATGGTGTAGAATAGGGTAGCGGTTGGGTGATGTAAGTTCGTGAATATCTACATTATTATATTTTTCGCCATTTGAGGCGATACGATTGGCCGTGTGAGCCGCTTTTAGTAGGTCTTCTACTGTTGCGGTTTCGGTATAAGCATAGCCAGTTTGGTCGCCAACTATCACTCTGACACCTGCTCCATACTCGATATGCGATGAGGCATTATCTACATTATTGTCAATAAGTCTTACATTATTTGAGTATGCGTGTTCAAAATATATATCGGCGTATGTAGCTCCGCGCTCCATAGCTACTGAGATGATACGTTGTAAGTCGTTGAGAGTTATTTTGAAGTGTTCTAAAGCCCAATTTAGCTTTTGTGAAAACTGATACATAGTAAAATTTTTTAAGAAAAATAAAATTATTTTGCAAAATAACAAAAAAAAGTTGAATATCTGTATATTATTCAAAAAAAAATGTGTAATTTTGCACCCGATATTGTTTAATATTTTAATTTGCATTGAAAATGAAAAAATTAGTATTGTTTTTTGCTGTTGCTACAGCTGTAGCATTCGCATCTTGCGGTAACAAAGAAGCTAAAACTGAAGAAGCTGCTGCTGAAGAAGTAGTTGCTGTAGAGGAAGTTGTAGCTGTTGATACTGTTGCTGTAGAAGAAGTTGCAGCTGATACAGTTGTTGCTGAAGTTGTAGAAGAAGTTGTTGCTGAATAATTAACAACTATTTGTCAACTTTATTAGGTAAAAGAGGTTATCTTACATAGATAATCTCTATTTTTTTGTTAAAAAAGTCCTAAATATTGCGAATATGAGTCTTTTTTTGTAATTTTGCAAAGTATAAAATTGTAAAGTTTGATATTAAAAGATTGATACTTACTTTTAATTATAGGCATTAAAACTAAACTTTAAACTCTAAACTATTTTGTTACGTATAGCTATACAATCGAAAGGACGAATGTGTCAAGAATCACTCGATTTACTTGATTCTGTTGGTGTGAAACTTGTGCTTCGCGAATCAAATCCGTTACTCGTTCGTTCGTCTAATTTTCCTGCCGAAGTCCTATTCATCGAAAAAGACCGCATTCCTGAATTTGTAGCCCAAGGCATTGCCGATGTTGGTATTTGTGGCGAATATCTTGCTCGTCAGGCAGGAACTTCCGATTCATGTATTATTAAACGTTTGGGATTCAACAAGTCTACCCTTTCTCTTGCTATACCGCGCGATGCAAAATATAAAGGTATAGAGTGGTTTATGGGTAAAACTATAGCTACTCCTTATCCCGATTTGCTTTCTCGATATCTAAAATCTCGTGGTGTGAAAGCTACCACTCGTTTGATGCGTGAGCACGTCTATATGGCTCTTAAAGTTGGTGTTGCTGATGCCATTTGCGATCGTGTCTATTCAGGTACAGCCCTTATGAATGAGAATCTTAAAGAGGTCGAAACAGTCATGACTTCCGAAGCAATTCTCATTGCCACTCCGAATATGACTCCTCTCAATCAGATGATTCTCGATGAGTTTTTGCTTCGTATAGACGCCATTCAAGCGGCAGTTGGCAAGAAATTTGTACGTATGAATGTTCCTGCCGATAAGAAAGACGAAATTATCGCAATTCTCCCATCTGTTCATCGTCCTTCTATTGCTCATTATCAAGATGATGACATGATAAGCCTGTCGGTCGTAATGGACGAAAAACGCCTTTGGGACATTCTTGAGCGACTTAAAGAACTTGGAGCAAAAGAAATTCTAATTTGCCCAATCGATAAAATGATACTATAGTAATGAGTAATTAGTAGCGAGATGAATAATCTCTAAACTAGTTATGATTTATAAAAAATACCAATAATAAACAAGCGAAGTTGGGGAGTAGAGGTCTTGCTACTCGCTACTCGCTACTAAAAATCTAAATAAATATGATGACAATCGACAATTTCAATTTTGCAGGTAAAAAAGCATTTGTCCGTGTTGACTTTAATGTGCCTGTTGACGAAAATTTCGTCATTACCGACGATACTCGTATCCGTGCAGCTATGCCAACTCTCAAAAAAATCTTGGCTGATGGCGGTAGTCTTATTATTGCATCTCACATGGGTCGCCCTAAAAAGAACCCAGACCCAAAATACTCTTTGAAACACATCGTTGACCACGTGAGTAAAACTCTTGGTGTAGAGGTTAAATTTGTTGACGACTGCAATGCTGCCGACGAAGCATGTGCTGCACTCAAACCAGGCGAAGCTCTCCTTCTCGAAAACCTCCGTTTCTATGCTGAAGAAGAAGGCAAACCTCGTGGCTTGGCTGAAGACGCAACAGATGAAGAAAAAGCAGCCGCTAAAAAAGCAGTGAAAGCATCTCAAAAAGAGTTCGCTAAACACCTCGCTTCATACGCTGATTGCTATGTAAACGACGCTTTCGGTACTGCTCACCGTGCTCACGCATCTACTGCTCTTATCGCCGACTATTTCGATGCCGACCACAAAATGTTCGGTTACCTTATGAATAAAGAAGTTACTGCTGTCGAAAAAGTTATGTCCGAAACAGTACGTCCATTCACTGCAATTATGGGTGGCTCAAAAGTATCTTCTAAAATCGAAATCATCGAAAATCTTCTTACTAAAGTCGACAATCTCATTTTGGCTGGTGGTATGACTTATACTTTCATGAAAGCTCAAGGAGGTAAAATCGGTCAATCAATCTGTGAAGACGACAAACTCGACCTTGCTCTCGAACTTATGGCAAAAGCAAAAGCCAATGGCGTAAATCTCGTATTGGCTGAAGACGCTAAGGTAGGTGACGGATTCTCAAACGATTGCAACACACAATATGCTGATGTTATGAATATTCCAGAAGGTTGGGAAGGTATGGATATCGGTCCAAAAACAATGGAAAAATTTGCTGATGTAATTCGCAATTCTAAAACAATTCTTTGGAATGGTCCTACAGGCGTATTCGAATTTGATAATTTTGCACATGGTTCACGTGCAGTAGCAGAAGCTATTGTAGAGGCAACTGCCAATGGCGCATACTCACTCGTAGGTGGTGGCGACTCAGTAGCATGTGTCAACAAATTCGGTTTGGCCGACAAAGTAAGCTACGTATCAACAGGTGGTGGTGCCCTTCTCGAAGCCATCGAAGGTCGTGTGCTTCCTGGTATTGCAGCTATAAAAGGATAAGAAAAATATATTTTATTTAGAGAGACGCAATATTGCGTCTCTTTTTTTGTGGATTGTGAAAAAAAGATTACCTTTGTATTGTAATTCTAAAAATAAGAATATTATGAGAAATGATAAGAAAAAAAGGAATTGGTTATGGGTATTAATTTTATTGCTCATTGTTGGTGGTTTTATATTGTTGTTTATTCGTGGATGTGATGGTGATAGAGATAGTGGTGTGGCTATTGAAGAGACTGATGTGATGGTTGAGGAAGAGCAAAAATATATTGAGGAGGGGGTAGAAGGGCAAAAAGATACTTTGCTTGTAGAACCTATGGAAGATTTTGTTGGAGATGTAGAGGAGAAAGAAGAGTGTGTTGTTGAAGAAGAACAGAAAATAGTAGAATCAGAAACAGTAAAGCAGAAAGAAGAAGATACTACTAAAAAGGAGCAGAAACAAGATGAGGTCGATGAGGTACGTCAGGATAAAGGAGAAAAGGAAGAGTTGAATCAATATGAACAACTTCAACGAGAAGCAGAGGAGCGTCGTCGCGAACAAGAGGCAGAAGAGGCGCGTCTTGCAGAAGAGGCACGTTTGGCAGAAGAAGCGCGTATGCGTCAGCAACAAGATAGTCTTGAAGAGATACGTCGTCGTGAGGCAGAGGAGCGAGTGATGAATGAAGGAATTCTTTCGGGT
>JAZRJN010000108.1:0-7374 GCA_045645785.1 Candidatus Aphodosoma sp.
TGGCAAGTTCATACTTTTGTTCTTGAGCGGATAAATACTCAATTAAAAGCGTAGTAGGTGTTTGTGCAAAAATGAAATTTGCAATAAACAATGATACAATAAGAAACTTTGTTTTCATAATTGTAAGTTTAAGTTAATATAATATAATTTGATTTCTTGCTTCGTTTATCAGTTTTTGTTCTTCGAATAGAGACTATATAAATGTTTATTTAATATGTTTGTCAACCCCCTTCCAGAAAAGCAACTCACTCCCCAGCGTGAGCTTATGATTGCAAAGGTATGAAAAATATTTTGTGGCACAAAATATGATGTGAAAAAATTGTGTATATAAATAAAAAATCTTTACAAACGTTTGTAAAGATTTTTTTTGCTTTTATTGTTGGGTGTGGCACGCATCCTTAGGCGGATGCAGCACGCTACGTTTTTATTTTAGCGATGGTAGATAGGTGTCGCGCATGTAGGCGAAGTTGGGTTCGCGTTGGAGTTCGGCTTCGGCTATTTCGATTGCTTTTTCGATGTTGCCTGTTTTTTCGTAGGCTTGGGCAAGGCAGAGGGTTATGGCACAGCGATTCCAACGGAATGTTTTGTCGCTACTTGCAGAGATGCCAGCGAGGGCTTTTTCGAACCATTTGATGGATTCGACTTTGTCGCCTCCTACGAAACCTGGCATATAGAATAGCATATTGCCTTTCAAGCCATTAGCGAGTGGGTTGTTAGGGTCGGTGGCTAATGCGCGTTTTAGTTCGGTGAGGCTTCGCGGTCCCCACACCATCATACCTCCGGCTTTCACTTTGCTTTTATAGGCATTGATTGACGAGCGGTAGACATAGACGTAGGCATTTTTGCCAGTGGCTTTTTCTATGTCGTTGAGGTACTGTTCCCATAACTCAATCCAATCTGTTATCTCTTGTTTGTTTTTGTCGGCATCGGCAAGTAGGGTCGCAATGTAGCCATAGAGGTAGTTGCTTATTTCTAGTTTGTCGGTAGTGGTGAGGTCTGTTGATGTGGTGTGTTTTTGTAGTTCGGTTTTCCATACGCTCATATTGTTGTCGAGGTAGGCTTGATACATGAGGTCGTGATCGACTACACCACAAAAGGCTTTAAGTGATGCGATGAGTAGGAGTGCTACGAGGATTGTTTTTTTCATAATAAATAAAGTCAACAGTCAACAGTCAACGGTTAATGTTTGGTGATTAATAGATAATATATTACAGAATATTATAGAGAATAACCGGAAAGTCCAGATATTTTGGAATTCCCGGTTATTTGTGCTTTGTATACCGATGTTGTTATTTGAGTTGGTTGACGTACAAGAAACGTTTGATACTTTTCTTAGGAGTTTTTTCGAACTCGCTAGGATAGATTTGTATTTTAGTAATGCTTTCGTAAGCTGCTGTTGTAGCATTAAGGGCTTTACGGTTTTCGTCCATCACGGTTTCGAGGTCTTTAGTAGTGAGTTTAGCCTCATCCATAGCATCGTAGTCAGGCACTACGAGAGCCACGAGTTTGTTTTCGGCGTTTTGGAGCACGAGGCTTTCCATTACGAAAGGCATGTTGTTGAGTTTGTTTTCGATCTCTTCAGGGTAGATGTTCTGACCGCTAGGACCGAGCAACATATTTTTGTTACGACCTTTGATGTAGATAGTGCCATCTTCGTCCATAGTACCCATATCGCCAGTGTGAAGCCAACCATCTTCGTCGATAGCGAGGCGAGTAGCCTCTTCGTTTTTGTAGTAACCGAGCATAACGTTTTCGCCACGAACGATGATTTCGCCCACTTCGTTTTGAGGGTCATTAGAGAGGATTTTAGCCTCCATTGTAGGCAATATTTTACCTACAGAGTGTAGTTTGAATTCGTGCCAGAATGAGTGGCTAATGAGAGGAGCACATTCGGTCATGCCGTAACCAACAGTGAAGCGGAAGCCTATTTTTTTGAAGAATTCTTCTGCTTCAGGGTTCAATGCAGCGCCACCGATGATGACTTCGCTAAATTCGCCACCGAAAGTTTCGGTGAGTTTTTTGTTGATTGTAGCGAGGATTGTTGAGTCCAACAATGGTACGTTCAACATGAATTGCATTGATTTTTTCTCCAACATAGGTTGGATTTGTTTGCGGTATATCTTTTCGATGATGAGCGGTACAGTGAATATTATAGTAGGTTTGATTTCGCTGAGGGCTTTCATCAAGATTTTAGGTGAAGGAATTTTGCCTAGATATGTGGTATGTGAACCGCAGCAGAAAGCCGTAAGGAAGTCGAACGCACATCCGTAGGCGTGAGCCAAAGGCAAGAATGCAAGACAGCGAGATTCAGGACCGAGCAAGCCAGAAGAAATACCATAAGTTATATTACCAGCAAATGCGTTGGCTGAGAGCATTACACCTTTCGAGAAACCTGTTGAACCAGAAGTGTAGCTGATACAAACCATTTCTGAGTTAGGGATTGTAGGGTAGAGCACATCGGCTGCCGAGAATCCGTTAGGGAATGTTTCTTGGAAGTTTTCATCCCATGCTTTGTAGGCTTTTTGAATTGAGTATCCATCTTTTTGGTGGATGCAACGATAGTCATTCAACGAGAATACACCGTTTATGTAGAGAAGGTCTTCTTCGAAGAGATTGTCCCACAAGTTGTCGCTAATGAAAAGGAATTTAGCATCGGAGTGGTTAACGATGTGTTGAATGTCGTTAGGGTTGAAGTCTTGAAGAATAGGCACGATAACGCCACCATATGTTACAGTTGCGATGTATACAGTACACCATTTAGGTCCGTTTTTACCTACGAGGGCCAATTTATCGCCTTTTTCGAAACCGATGCTTTTGAACAATACGTGAAGGCGAGCAACTTCTTTAGCGATATCGCCGTAAGTGTAGGTTTTTTTCTCCATGTAGTCTGTCATAGCAGGACGATCCCAGTTGTTCTTCATGCTATTTTCGAACAGACGAATAAAATTTTCTTTAATCATATTTTCAGATTTTTAGTAGCGAGTGATGAGTAACGAGATTTACTCGTTTTCGCAAATTCAGTGCAAAGTTACATATTTTTCTCCAAAGAGAGTATCTGTTTTAATGAAAAAATGCACATTTCTGACTGAAATGCGCATTTTTTTGCTCAAATTGATTGTTTTGAGCAAAATATTACTCCCTTTGGTCGTGTTAATAGTCGATAGTCAACGGTCAACAGATAACAGTCAATAGATAGTTAATTATGAATTAAACTAAATATTTCCTCTGCGGTATCAACTACGGCGTGAGGGTTGAAGCTTTCGAGCTCTTGGCGAGAGCGGCAACCCCAACTGACACCTACGGCTTCGATGCCTGCATTGATGGCAGTTTGCATATCTACGCCCGAATCGCCTACGTAGAGCACCTCCGATTTGTCGGTGATACCTGCTACGGCGAGTATTTCGTTCACGATTGTAGGGTCGGGTTTGGTAGGCACACCATCGCGTTGACCGAGTACTGCGCACCAATCTATTTCAGGGAAATATGTTTCTATGAGTGCCTTTGTGGCTTGTTCGTATTTGTTTGATGCTACAGCCAATTTCAATCCGAGGCGTTGCAATGTGTATAGCAGTTCTACAATGCCTTCGAATGGCATAGTGAAGTCAGCACCATGCTCGTTGTAGTAAGGTATAAATGCCGCACGGATTTTCAATACCTCGTCCATATCTTTATGTCCTTCGGGCAATGCGCGTTCGAAGAGTTTGTTGATACCATTGCCTACAAAACTTTTGATTACGTGGGTTGGGTGTGTAGGATAGCCATACATTGCGAGGGCATGGTTCGTAGCAGCTGCAATGTCTTCGTATGTATTTAGTAGTGTACCATCAAGGTCGAATATGACTAATTTTTTCATAGTATATAAAGTTTACAGTCAACGGTCAACAGTTTGTTGGTCGGAGTAGTCCGACAAATAATTATGAATTATGAATTATGAATTATGAATTGTTTTAAACAATTCCCAGATTACGATGCCAGCTGTTACGCTGACGTTGAGGGAGTGTTTGGTGCCGAACTGAGGCAATTCGATGCACCCCTTGCATTTATCAATCACCGACTGTTGCACGCCCTTCACCTCGTTGCCCATCACGACGGCGAATTTAGTTGAGAGTTGAGAATTTGGCATACCCCTCAGTCCTTTGGACAGCTCCCCTAACTTAGGGGAGCATTCAGATTGCTTGAAAAAGTCTTGTAGCATTACTGAATTTTCGGCTTGTTCTATTGCCCACACTTCGTAGCCTTGTGCTTTGAGGGCAGCAACGGCTTCGTTGGTGTCGGTATAGTATTCCCAATCGACGCTAAATTCTGCTCCGAGAGCCGATTTATGTATTTCGGGGTGTGGCGGTTGGGCAGTGATGCCGCAAAGCACCACCTTCTCTACCAAATAAGCATCGCTTGTGCGAAACACCGACCCGATGTTGTGCATACTGCGTACATTGTCAAGCACCATCACAAGCGGAATCTTCTTCGCCTGCTTAAATTCCTCAGTCGAGATGCGTATTATTTCTTCAGTTTCTAACTTGCGTGACATATATTATATTTTCTTGCAAAGATACAATTTTTTTTGTATTTTTGCAAATGCGAAATTTTAAATCAATATGGGGTGGTGAGGATGAAAATTGTGAATTATGAATTATGCATTATGAATTATTGAAATGGCAGATAATTATTTAGAAAAACATTATGCCGACTATGAGGCACGTAAGCAGGCATATCGTCAGGGTGGCGCACGTAAGGCGGTGCGTCGTGCGATGTGGCAGGTGGCGGTGATAGTGTTGCCTTCGAACGATGATGTGGCAATGCAAGAGTTCTATGTGAATATTTTTGGTGGTGAGGCAGATGGCTGTAGTGCTGTGATGTTCGATAATGGATTGCGATTGGAGTTTGTGCCAAAAAATGCCGATTTCATCGTGAAATTCGCTATATCTATGGCATCTCAATATCAGCATGAGCAATTGCTTCGCCGATTGTCTGGAGTTGGCGTGGCGGTAGAAGACGGACGAGTGCTTGACCCTTCGGGAAACGAGATTTTAATTAAGGAATAGGGAATAAGGAATAGGGAACAGGGAGTAGGGAATAATAAGAAGCTGAGTCGAATTTATTCGATTCAGCCTCTTGTTATAAAAAAACATAGAAGACGATGGAAAACTTTTAACTTTAAACTTTAATTATGAAATTTGGTGTCTTCTATGTTTTTGATTGTGTTAATCGGATGATTACAAGTTTATTAAGATTTTTACTTGTTCTGCATTGAGTTCGATGATTTCGCTATCTGGTTGGAATTCGAATGGGATGTAACGATAGAGACGGTAGCGAGCTATGCTGTAGTCGTCAGAGAATGCTAATTCGAGTTTCAAACCATTTTCAGTTTCGTTTTTGTAGCTTTTCAATGCTTTTGCATCTTTAGCAGCAATAGCTTTTTCGACGTTAGCATTTGTTGTGTCGAAATAGAAAGTGTAGCCATTGAGGCGTTTGCCGTCGCTTAAAATGTCTTTTGACGAGAAGATTACCACACAAATAGCCATGATGTAGCCCAACGCAGCCACGATGCCCATAAACATATACATCGACGATTTGCTGTCTTTGATGAATATGAGCGACAATGTGGCTGCTATGCCAATTACGAGGTAGATAAGTGCTTTTATCATTGTTGAACCACTGCGTTTTTCAGTGATATTGAGACCTTCGAGAAGATTTTCTGGAATATTTTTATTTTTCATTTTTGTGTTTTATAAGTTAGTGTAAATAATGATTAAGTCAGACTAGCTAGACTAGTCAGACATTTCAGACAACTGTCGGCTGTTGACTGTCGACTATTGACTGTTGACAATAAAAAAGTGTGTGTTATTTAGGGGGGGGAGTTATGGCTAATTGCGCATACGATGTAGCGCAAAGATATAATACAACGGCGCACGGTGGCTGTAAGAGAGAATATGGCTACAGCTGTTTTCGCGTAAGATATTGTGTATTATATTGTTCGATACTATTAGTTGTGCGTTGAGCGTTGAGTGTTGCGATATCCGTTTCGCCAAGTTGTGCGACGTGATGGTAGGCAATTTGCTCTGATTAGTTGAGATTTGTATGTCGAGAGCCGATATTTGAGTGAAAAGCGATTTTTCTTGGTTTTGTTGTTCGCTAGTATCAATTGTTTTACATATAATCTCGGCATATTCGGTAGTGAAACACGACAGTACACTCGTAGTAGCAATGCCGATAAGCATCGCTAAGAATAAGATGAAAATATTTGAGTGTAGTCTTGTTTTCATATCGATTGCAAAGGTACGAAAAAAAGTTGATAGTAGATGATTGTGAGAAAGAGAAATTTTATTAACTTTGCAGATGTGTTTTTTTAGAGTGTTTACTATTTTTGCATGGTTTTTGTTCTAAAAAAGAAAAACGAGTGAAGAGAGTAATTCTCGTTACTCGTTACTCATTACTCACTACTAATTATTGAATATTATGTTAAATCCAAGAGTAGAAGCAGCGTTGAACGCTCAAATCAATGCCGAAATGTGGTCGGCATATTTATATTTATCAATGGCAGCTTATTGCCACGATGCAGGTTACACAGGTATGGCAAATTGGTTTCAAGTGCAATTCAAAGAAGAGCAAGACCATGCCCAAATCCTTTTCAATCATGTAGTATCGCGTGGCGGACGTGTGAAGCTTGCGCCTATTGCCGAAGTCGAAACAGAGTGGGCTTCACCACTTGCAGTGTTCGAAAACACATTGCAGCATGAGAAAAAAGTTACAATGCTCATCAACGACCTTTATACCGTTGCAGTTGAAGAAAAAGACTATGCATCGCAAAGCATGCTCAAATGGTTCATCGACGAACAAGTAGAGGAAGAAGAGGGCGTGCATGACATTCTCAACCACCTCCGTATGATTAAAGACAACGGCTATGGTCTCTATATGATTG
This sequence comes from Candidatus Aphodosoma sp., assembly GCA_045645785.1. Classification (GTDB taxonomy): domain Bacteria; phylum Bacteroidota; class Bacteroidia; order Bacteroidales; family Paludibacteraceae; genus Aphodosoma. The sequence goes on from JAZRJN010000108.1 coordinate 6,920, forward strand.
ACAAAGAACTTGGCGCTCGCACCTATACCCAAGCAGCTCCACTTGCCAATTCAGCCGAATAATCCACAATCATTCACCCATAATTAGAGCCGCACCAACCGATGCGTCTCTTTTTTTTGTGTGAATTATTTTGTTGTTTGAAGAAAAACTATTATCTTTGCAATGAATAAAATAATGTTTTTTATGCCTATAAAATTGGTGTTATGAATAATATATTAGCATTTACAATGTCGACTCCTGCGCAAGTAGCGATGCAAATTGCTATGCGAGTGAAGAGTCGGCGATTAGAGTTGGATTTAACGCAAAAAGGGTTGGCTGAGCGCGCAGGGATTAAGTTTGCAACATATCGTCGATTTGAGCAAACAGGCGAAATTTCTTTGACTGGTTTGCTTCAAATAGGGTTTGCGTTGAATGCGCTGTCTGATTTTGATGTTTTGTTTTCGCAAAAGCAGTAT
>JAZRJN010000109.1:0-9185 GCA_045645785.1 Candidatus Aphodosoma sp.
GTCCGAACGAGGAAGCAATATGCTTTCTACATGCTTATCTTCGCCTTGATTTTCGAACGACAGCAAGACCGAAGCCACCAACTGCCGCCTTATCTGCTAAAATCTCATCAGCAGTGCACACCCACTACTGACCAGCCCCGAATTTATAGCACCTCTAAACCAGACCGCCTCGGCGCGATGGCATCTGAGAGATGTCTTGTTTCAGCACCTTGTGCCGAAATTAAGCTAATCTACTGTACTTCGATTAAGCAGCAAGAGCGTAAGAATTTTCGCCAATTATAGTTTACCTGCTATGATTAAAGTGCTTAACAGACAATGCACTGCATGCTTACATACCTCTTCTACCCGCCGTCAAAACCAAACAGCCCCTTTTTCAATGCACAATTCACAATGCACAATGCATAATTAACCTTTCGGCATTTTAATTATGAATTATGAATTATGCATTATGAATTATTATTTTGCGTAGCTTACTGAACGAGTTTCGCGGATTACGGTGATTTTCACTTGACCTGGATATGTCATTTCGTCTTGGATTTTCTTAGCGATGTCGTAAGAGAGTGTTTCGACTGTTTTATCATCGACTTTGTCGGCTCCTACAATTACGCGAAGTTCGCGACCTGCCTGAATTGCGTATGTTTTGACAACACCAGGATAAGAGAGTGCAAGATTTTCGAGGTCGTTAAGACGTTTGATATAAGCCTCTACGATTTCGCGACGAGCACCTGGACGAGCACCTGAAATAGCGTCACAAACTTGTACGATTGGAGCAAGAAGCGATGTCATTTCTACTTCGTCGTGGTGAGCACCGATGGCGTTGCATACGTCAGGTTTTTCTTTATATTTCTCTGCAAGATTCATACCGAGGATTGCGTGTGGCAATTCTGGTTGATCATCAGGCACTTTACCAATATCATGAAGGAGACCAGCACGTTTAGCTTTTTGAGGATTCAAGCCAAGTTCGGCAGCCATGATAGCACAGAGGTTGGCTGTTTCGCGAGCGTGTTGGAGAAGGTTTTGTCCGTAAGACGAACGATATTTCATTTTACCAACGAGACGAATGAGTTCAGGGTGAAGACCATGGATACCAAGGTCGATAGTTGTACGTTTACCGATTTCAACAATTTCTTCTTCTACTTGTTTGCGAGTTTTAGCCACAACTTCCTCAATACGAGCTGGGTGGATACGACCATCGACTACGAGTTGGTGAAGAGCAAGGCGAGCAATTTCGCGACGCACAGGGTCGAAACCTGAAAGTACAATTGCTTCAGGGGTGTCATCAACGATGATTTCGACACCAGTAGCAGCTTCGAGAGCACGGATATTACGACCTTCGCGACCGATGATACGACCTTTGACTTCGTCGCTTTCGATATTGAATACTGTAACAGAATTTTCGATAGCTGTCTCAGTAGCAACACGTTGGATAGTTTGAACGATGATACGTTTAGCCTCTTTATTAGCTGTGAGTTTGGCGTCTTCCATCATTTCGTTTACATACGCCATAGCTTCAGTCTTAGCTTCATCTTTGATAGACTCAACGAGTTGATTTTTAGCTTCTTCAACTGACAAGCCAGCAATAACAGAAAGTTTTTCGGTTGCTTCGACATTGAGTTTATCCAACTCAGTTTGTTTAGCATCAACGAGAGTAAGTTGTTTTTCAAGGTTTTCGCGGATAGCTTCAACTTCGTTGTTTTTGCGATCCAACTCTTTTTGTTTTTGATTTACTTGTTGTTCTTTTTGTTGAGCGCGATTTTCGATTTGTTGAGCACGATTCTCAGATTGTTGTATTTTTGAGTTTCGTTCAGCGACTTCTTTTTCGAATTCGGCTTTCATGTTAAGGAATTTCTCTTTTGCCTCAAGGAGTTTGTTTCGTTTTATAGCTTCTCCTTGATCTTCAGCATCTTTAAGTTTACGAGCCACTTTACCTTTCATGGCCACATTAACGCCAAAATAACCAACTGCGCCACCCACAAAAAGACCTGCAACTGCAAGAATAATTGACATTGTCATAGTTATTAATGATTAGTTATTAATGATTAGTTATTAACGGTTTAGATAAAAAAAAACGCACTTATTACATGTAATAAACAATGCAAAAAGTACGTGATATATGATATACAGAATAAGAATATTCTTATATATTACTCACCACCAAGCTCTTGACCTAACATTTCGGAGAGTTTAGCCATTTCAGAGAGGGGTGTTGAATGATATTGCGATTCGAGGCTTGTGGCTTCGACAGCCATTTCGTAAGCTACCATCGAGAGAATATCTGGATAAGGAAGACTAAACTTTTGATTATAGACGGCAATACGCTCGTTCAGTAGTTTTGCTGCTGTGCGATATACCTCTTCACGTTCGGCGGGAATAGACAACTTTGTTGTGAATCCGTTAATGCGTATAGTGATTATTCGCTCTTCTGCCATCGTTTTAATCTATCTCGTTTAGTAAACCTAAACATTTATCTATATCACGCACCAATTTTGTGATACGATTATTGGCTTCGCGCTTGCTTTTTTCATCCCAACCATAAGCTTTAGCCAATTTCAATCGTTCGTAATTGGTCTTTAGATTGGTTATTTCAACCTTTGCTGCATCTAAATCTTCTGTTGTTTTTTTTAATTCTCGCTTTAATTCGGCATTTTCGTCCTTGAGTTTTTTGTAACGCTCAAGGAGTTGAACTACCTGAGATTCAACAGTATTAACATCAACAGAATCTTTCTTGCTCATAGTATAACCAAAACTTTCACAAAGTTACAATTTTTTATTGAGACTACCAAACTTTTTAATTGAAATTTGAAAGCTAAAATCTGAAATTTGATTTTTTCAATTTTCTTTATTGCTTTCATATTTTTTTTGTATCTTTGCAAGTTATATTTTCAATACACAACTATGGTGTATAGTAATATTTAGAATTATGAAAGAAAAAAAATATACTTTACTGAATAGTATTGACTCACCCAAAGACTTAAAAGGTATGTCAATTGATTATTTACCTCAAGTATGTAACGAACTGAGAGAGTATATTATTGAACAATTAGCAAAAAATCCAGGACATTTAGGTTCGTCTTTAGGTGTTGTAGAGCTAACTGTTGCACTACATTATGTATTTGATACACCATACGACAGAATCGTGTGGGATGTTGGACATCAAGCATACGGACATAAGATATTAACAGGCAGACGCGAAGCATTCAAAACAAATAGAATGTTCAGGGGATTGTGTGGTTTCCCAAATCCGAAAGAAAGTGAATACGATGCGTTTGGAGTTGGACACTCTTCCACTTCTATATCAGCTGCATTAGGCATGTCGATAGCTGCAAAATTAAAAAGAGAAAACAGACAAGTTGTAGCTGTAATTGGCGACGGTTCAATGACTGGTGGATTGGCTTTTGAAGGATTGAATAATGCCTCAACTAATCCAAACAATCTACTTATCATACTAAATGACAATAATATGGCTATCGACCCCATAAAAGGAGGATTGAGCCATTATTTGACATCAATACACTTTTCAAAGACTTATAATAAGATAAGATATGGCATTTATCGCACACTAAAAAAAGTAGGATTGATGTCGGAAACGAATAGAAATAGGATTTTGAGATTGGGCAATTCGCTAAAAAGTTTACAAGCCAATGCTAATCAAAACAATATATTTGAAGGATTAAACATTAGATATTTTGGACCAGTTGATGGACATGATGTGGAAGAATTGGTAGAGATATTAAGCCAATTGAAAACATACAATGGACCGAAAGTATTGCATATCATCACTAAAAAAGGTAAAGGCTATAAACCTGCAGAAGAAGAGGTTACGACATGGCATGCGCCTGGTGTGTTTGATGTGAAGACAGGGCAACGAATTAAGAAACGCGCAGAGGGTGAACCTCCTCTATTCCAAGAGGTTTTCGGAAACACACTATTGGAATTGGCTCAAAACAATGAAAAAATTGTGGGTATTACGCCTGCGATGCCTTCGGGTTGCTCGATGAATATCATGATGAACGCTATGCCCGAAAGGACCTTTGATGTTGGAATAGCTGAAGGGCATGCTGTTACGTTCTCAGCAGGATTGGCAAAAGAGGGATTGATGCCGTTTTGTAATATTTATTCAAGCTTCATGCAAAGGGCGTATGACAATGTGATACACGATGTTGCATTACAGAACTTGAATGTTGTATTCTGTCTTGACCGTGCAGGTATCGTAGGAAATGACGGAGCTACACACCAAGGACAATTCGACTTGACAATGTTCCGCTGCATACCAAATATGACAATCGGTGTGCCACGTAACGAGCATGAATTAAGAAACTTGATGTACACAGCGCAATTAAACGATAAAGGTCCGTTCATGATACGCTACCCTCGCGGTAAAGGTATTTTAGCTGATTGGAAAAATGAGATGAAAGAGGTGGAAATTGGCAAAGGCGAAGAGATGCGTTCGGGCAAAGAAATTGCTATTGTGGGAGTTGGACCTATACTCTACACTGCTCAAAAAGCAATTGAAAAACTTGAAACTGAAAATAGCGATTTAAGGATAGGTCTTTACGACTTAAAATTCTTAAAACCAATGGATAATGAACTGCTACACGAGATAGGCAAACGATATTCGAAAATATATACTATCGAGGATGGCACAATTATCGGAGGCGCAGGATCGGCAATCGAAGAATGGATGATGGATAATGGTTATCAGCCTAAGATTGTACGACTTGGATTGCCTGATGAGTTTGTAGAACATGGGTCGCAAGCAGAATTATTTGGAATGTTAGAGTTGGATGTTGAGGGAATTTATAAAAGAATGAGGAATGAGAAATGAGGAATTAGGAATGTATCTGATTACTCATGTCTAATGTCTAAAATCGAAGAAAAATGAAAATAGTTATTGTAGGAGCAGGGGAAGTGGGTCGTTATGTGGCGAAAATGCTATCAAATGAGAACCACGACATAACGATTATGGATGAGTCGGAAGAAAGACTCCAAGACCTTGATGCAAATTATGATATTATGTCGCGCATTGGGTCTCCAACATCAGTAAATGACTTGCAGATGTGTGGAGTGAGAAATTGCGACCTATTTATTGCAGTAAACACATCGGAAAGCGTTAACACAACAGCCTGTATGATAGCATCGAAGCTCGGGGCTCGCAAAACATTAGCGCGTATCGACAACTACGAATATTTGCTACCAAAAAACAAAGAGATGTTCAAATCTTTGGGGATTGACAAATTGATTTATCCTGAAGTATTAGCTGCGACTGAAATAGTGCAGTCTTTTAAACGAAGTTGGATACGCGAGTATCGCACTTTCAGCAACGAAGCATTAGTTTTGGTATGCGTGAAAGTTAGAGAAAATGCTGAGATTATAAACAAGGTGTTCAGTACGGGTTTCTTTAACCATAGTATGTATCGCATTGTAGCTGTAAAAAGACATACAACTACCATCATACCAAGCGGTAATGACCAAATTTTAGCAAACGACCTTGTATATTTTATCTGCTCGAAAGAAAACTTAGAGTATGTAAGAACTGCTGCAGGAAAAACCAATTTCGACATCAAAAACATCATCATAATGGGAGGTTCGAAAATTGCGTTAAAAACAGTTCAATACTTACCAAACGATATAGATGTGAAGATTATAGAAAGTGACAGGGAAAAATGCTATAAACTTGCAGATAAAACAGATACGCTTATTATTCATGGAGATGGTCGTAACATTGATTTATTGAAAGACGAAGGAATTGAAGATGCAGATGCATTTATTGCATTAACCGACAATTCGGAAACCAACGTATTGGCATGTTTGGCAGCAAAACGATTTGGTATCAGAAAAACTATTGCCGAAGTGGAAAATATCGACTATATCGACTTGGCAGATAACCTTGATATTGGCACACTCATCAATAAGAAATTGATTGCTGCATCACACATTTATCAACAGACATTAGACGAAGATGCGTATGACGTGCAATGTTTGACATACTCGGATGCAGAGGTTGTAGAATTTGTAGTAAAACCAGGCGATAAGATAACAAAAGACCGCGTACGCAACTTAAATTTACCTGAAGATGTAAATATTGGAGGTGTCGTGCGTAATGGAAAAGGATATGTTGTAAATGGTAATACCATTATCTTACCTGGTGACCACGTAGTTATATTCTGTAAGGCTACAGCTGTACCTAAATTAGCGAAATTCTTTAATTAATAAAGACACGAGATACAAGACACGAGAAACGAGAATAGTCCAACATCTTGTGTCTAACATCTAAAATATAAATAATGACTAAAACATTTAATTGGCAACAGGTAATAAGGATATTGGGGGTGCTTTTAATGACAGAGGCTCTCTTCATGGTTGTTGCCGCAATTGTAGCATATATTTACGAGGGAGATGACCTGACTGCAATAATTGAGTCAGCTGCAATTACTTTTGGAGCTGGACTTGGAGGAATGTTATTAGGAGGCTCAAATACAAAACATATAGGCACACGCGAAGGGTATTTAGTAGTAGGATTAGTCTGGATTGTATTCTCGCTATTCGGCATGCTACCATTTAGGTTAAGTTATTATATACCAAGCATAACAGATGCGTTTTTTGAAACCATGTCGGGATTTACGACTACGGGAGCAACCATACTCACTGATATAGAGGCGTTACCTCACGGACTACTATTTTGGCGCAGTATGCTACAATGGCTTGGAGGTATGGGTATTGTGGTGTTATCACTCGCCATACTGCCAATGTTTGGCGCTGGCATGCAACTATTTGCGGCAGAGGTACCTGGAATAACGTATGACAAATTGCAACCTAAAATCACGGATACTGCTCGTAAACTCTGGGAATTATATGCCTTATTGACTGCAATATGCGCAGTACTACTCTACTTCGGAGGAATGAATATATTTGATGCTATATGTCATTCACTCACCACGTTAGCCTCAGGAGGATACTCTACAAAAAACACCTCGATTGCCTATTGGGCATCGCCTGCTATACATTATACAATAATTTTCTTTATGATTGTGGCAGGCACAAACTTCTCATTGTTATACGGAGCTTTAATTCGCCGTCAAAACAAAAGATTAATTCAAGATGAAGAATTCCGCACATATACATACAGCATAATAGGTATAGCATTGATTATCGGAATAGGATTGTTGTGTACACGCTCATTTGAGGGAGCTACGAGTGTTGAAAAATCGTTTAGAGATGCTCTATTTCAAACAGTTGCAACGATAACCACAACAGGTTTTTCGACTTCGGACTATATGGCTTGGCACCCAATTTTGTGGTTGATAATATTGTTGGCAATACCAATGGGAGGAACTGCAGGATCTACATCAGGAGGCATAAAGACTATACGCTTGCATATTATGGCAAAAAATATTCTTTATGAATTTAAGCGTGTGATGCACCCTAAAGCAATTCGCCCCGTAAGGATAAACCGCCGCATTGTATCGGAAAACACTCTTTCAAACACATACGTTTTCTTGTCTATATTTGTGATAATCACAATAGTATCTACCATAGTGCTTATGCTATGCGGGGTATCACCAAGTGAGGCATTCAGTTGTTCTTTGGCTTCTATATCAAATGTAGGACCAGCATTAGGACAGTTTGGACCAACTGAAACTTACTCCATATTACCTGATTTTGCAAAATGGTATTTGTCAATAGTAATGCTAATAGGGCGCTTAGAGTTATTCACGATATTGATATTGTTCTTACCTTCGTTCTGGAAAAAATAAAAAAAATGCTGATTAACCTGTTTGTTAATCAGCATTTTTTATTTGTTTAGACTAATCAATAATTAGTTTTCTTTACTTCGAAGTGAGCTTGTGGGTGAGCGCATGCTGGGCATTCTACTGGGGCTTCTTTGCCTTCCATGATGTAGCCACAGTTGCGGCATTGCCATGTAACAACTTCGTCTTTTACAAATACTTTGCCTTCTTCGATGTTGCGAACGAATGCTTGATAACGTTCTTCGTGACCACGCTCAGCTACAGCGATATTGCGATACATGCGTGCGATTTCAGGGAAACCTTCTTCATCAGCAATGTCAGCAAATTTTGGATAGTCAAGTGACCACTCTTCGTGTTCGCCAGCAGCTGCTGCTTTGAGGTTGTCGATAGTTTTACCGATAACACCAGCAGGGAAAGATGCTGTGATTTCGCACATACCACCTTCGAGGTGTTTGAACATACGTTTTGCGTGTTCTTTTTCTTGGTCGGCAGTTTCAGTAAAGATAGCTGCAATTTGTTCGTAACCCTCTTTTTTTGCAACAGATGCAAAATATGTATAACGCATACGTGCTTGACTTTCACCAGCGAAAGAGCACATCAAGTTTTTTTCGGTACGTGTACCTTTAATTGATTTTGACATAATTGTAATATAGTTTAGTGGTTAGAGGTTAGAGGTTAGAGGTTAAAGATTCTAACGAATCTAAAAAATCTAGTAGCTCTATACTCATTTTAAATTTATAATGCAAAGATAATGCAAAAAATTGAAATAATCAATAATATTTTTACTAAAAAAAATAAAAAATTATAAGCCATAGATTGTAATTTTTTTATTAACTTTGTTAGTTAATTATATTACTTTGCATTATTGTGCAAAATAATCTAATTTACAACTATTTACATTGTGAAATTTATAATAAATTACAACAATATGGAATACAAATTTCAAGAGATTGAGAAAAAGTGGCAACAATATTGGATTGACCATGCCACTTACAAGGTAGATATTGATGAATCTCGTCCTAAATTTTATGTACTTGACATGTTCCCATACCCATCGGGAGCAGGCTTGCACGTAGGACACCCTCTCGGTTATATTGCATCAGACATCTATAGCCGCTACAAGAGATTGAAAGGTTTCAATGTGTTGCACCCAATGGGTTATGACGCATAGGGTTTGCCTGCAGAGCAATATGCTATTCAAACAGGTCAACACCCAGCCATTACGACAGAAAAAAATATCGCTCGCTATCGTGAGCAATTGGATAAAATAGGCTTCTGCTACGATTGGAGTCGCGAAGTACGCACATGTGAGCCAGGCTACTATAAATGGACACAATGGGCTTTCGTACAAATGTTTAACCATTGGTACTGCAATCGTGCAAATGCAGCGAAACCTATTTCGATGCTTGTTGACATATTCAAAGAGCAAGGTAATGC
>JAZRJN010000110.1:0-2245 GCA_045645785.1 Candidatus Aphodosoma sp.
TTTTGCATCTCTTTTTTATATCTATTTTCTACCAAAATCGGCCGGTATTTCACCCCAATTTGGAGTATCCCATTTGAGAATTTGGTTCGAAAAGGTGTTGGTTTGCAACCAGCGTTCAGCACGGGCAATTAGTTCGAACAGTGGAATATTCCGCTCCGTACGCATAAGTTTAGTCTTGCATTGCTTAGCACGCACCCACGCAATAGCACTGACACTATCGGAATAAATAGGCAATGTGCATCCATTCTTCTTCAACAACGAAAGTCCATGCACAAGTGCAAGAAATTCACCTACATTATTCGTGCCATCAGGATATGGCCCCATACGAAATACCTCGCGGCCTGTAGCTGTATCTACCCCTCGATACTCCATCACACCAGGATTGCCACTGCAAGCTGCATCAACCGACAATGAAGGAAGTTGAATTGAGTATTGAGAAGTCAAACTATCTGTTATCTGTGCTCTGTTATCTGTACTCTTTTTAATGGCTTGCCAATAATTCAATTTATGTGCCGCCTCTGCCTCCTCCCGCGTAGCATAACCTTTGTATTGCGCCCCTTCATATCCATCAATCTGTGGCTTACACTCCTCCCACGACTCAAAAATACCTGTGAGCCGTCCTCTCCACACTACATAATATTTATTCTTTGGTTTTGCCATAAAAAACAACAATCTATAATCAACTGTCTGTTGACTATAGACTGTTGACTATAGACTAATTTTTATTATTTACGATGAATGTTTGTCGCATTAGCTTGTGCCGTTGGTGTAACAACAAGGTCGTTGATACAAACATGAGGAGGCAAAGTTACAGCAAAACGAATAAGATTAGCGATATCATCACCATTAAGTGGTGTATAACCTTCATAAGTTTTATCTGCACGCTCTTTATCATCTTTGAAACGAACAATAGAAAACTCTGTTTCTACTGCACCTGGACAAATATTTGTAACCTTAATACCATATTTAAGCATATCAATACGCATACCTTTACTAATAGCATCTACAGCATGTTTTGTAGCACAATAAACATTACCATTAGCATACACCTCCTTACCTGCTGTTGAACAAATATTTACGATATGACCTGCACCACGTTCGCACATCAACGGAGCAATTTCACGCGACATATAAAGAAGACGTTGGATATTAGTATCAATCATACGCTCCCAATCTTCAAGCAATCCCTCTTGAATAGGATTAAGACCGACTGCCAAACCTGCATTGTTTACCAAAACATCGATTTTGCGCCATGCTGCAGGTATCGATGCCACAGCAGCTGCCACTTCAGCTTGGTTGCGAACATCAAAATTGAGAACCAAAGCATCGGCTTTGTACGTAATACCAACCAACTCTTTTAACTCATCAAGACGTTCTTTACGACGTCCTGTAAGAATCAAGTTGTAACCTTCATCAGCTAAAGCAATAGCTGTTGCACGACCAATACCCGATGTCGCACCGGTAATCAAAGCAATTTTTTTCATATATTATAAATTTTTAGTCGCGAAAAGCGAATATTTACTCGCTTTGCTCGTTTTTTTTAATATTTAGTATAGCAAGATTATCAAAAATACAAGTGTAAAGTCTTAAGTAACAAACAAAAAAAAGACAAAATACAAAACTTTCAACTCTCAACTTTCAACTCTCAACTCTTTGACAAAGTTACTACTTTTTTCATTAACACTAAAGTCCTAATAGTTAAAAAATATTAAAATTTCATCAAACTATTGCGTATGTGAAATATTTGTTATAATTTTGCATCGAAATTAAAAATGTAATCATTACAAAAATGAAATAAGATTACAAAATTGTAAAAACAAACAAAAATCATAAAACAATGACCGAAGCGATAGACATACTAAACAGCCACAACATCCGTCCATCGGTACAACGTATTGCGATACTAAAATATTTACTTGAGCACCGCATCCACCCAACGGTCGATGATATATATTTGGCATTAAATCCTACGATGCCTACGCTCAGCAAAACGACGGTATATAATGTTTTGCGCAACTTAGTAGAGAATGGTGCGGTTCTTGCATTGACAATAGATGAAAAAAATGTGCGCTACGACGCCGATACAAGTTCACACGCACACTTCCGTTGTCAATCATGTGGCGAACTCTACGACATTGAACAACCTACTATGTCCGACGGGAATACTTCAGGATTCAAAATTGAAAATGTACACGTATATTACTGGGGGAAATGCCCAAAATGCTTACAAATAAGGAGTAAGGAA
>JAZRJN010000111.1:0-2808 GCA_045645785.1 Candidatus Aphodosoma sp.
GCACTCTTTCCCCACAACATAAAAACTATATTCTCATACTTTTCACTTAATAAAGCAATCACTGCATCGGTAAATTTTTGCCATCCAAACGATTCATGGCTTCCTGCCTTACCTTTTTCAACCGTAAGAGTTGCATTCAACAATAACACACCTTGACAAGCCCAACGCTCCAAACTATTTCCTGGAAGTGGCTCACTCTGAAACTCCATAGCTATTTCCTGAAAAATATGGTTAAGCGAACCTGGCATTTGACACATATTAGGCACCGAAAAAGCCAATCCATGAGCTTGCCCAGGTTCATGATACGGATCTTGTCCAAGAATAACAACTTTAACATCCTCCGGTGCACACAACTCAAATGCACGAAATACATTTTCTCGCGCTGGATAAACAATTGTATCAGAATATGCCACATCTACATTCTCTATTAATTCTGTGAAATATTCTTTTTCAAGCTCTACACCCAATAAAAATTTCCAGTTTTCTGGTATTAACTCCTTCATAACTTTTTTTAGTAAAAAGACCTTAGGCTCACATGTGCCCAAGGTCTTTTTATATACAATTTATCTGTTATCAACGATTTGCAACTTTTGTAACAAATACTACACCATCCAAACGAATAGTTTTAACAACAAATATTGATTGTGCACAATTTTCAACACAAACAGCATCAACACCAGTTGCAATCAAACGTCCCATTACATCATACACCTCAATAGCAGAGTCTTGTGCATAAATTGTGTTATTTGCAACAAACAACTTATCATCTTCTGCAATAGTTTCTAGCATTGTAGGCGACCCTGTATTCACATAAGGTATTACACTAGTATAGAAACCATTAAGATAATAATTACCCACTAACACCGATTTATCTTCTTGCAATTCAAACGATGCATCAACAGCCATAGAATCTGTTCCTTGATAAATAAAACAACGCTCTACAATAGTATCTTGAACAATCTCTTCAACTTTTTTATAAGTAAAATTAGTCAATTTCACAAGTTTTGAAGCATATTCATCTGAAGCAAGCAATTGAGCAATAGTAACCTCGATTGGTTCAATCGCTTCAGGCTCTACATTTACAAGTTCAACACCTGTAGTATCAAGTGCCAAGAAATTAGAAACACCAAAATTCATAATTCCATTTTCTGAAACAGAAGAGGCTATTGCTCCAGAATAAAAGCCCGAAACTTTAGATATAGCATCACCCACTTTATACTCAGTTATACCTTTCAACAATAATGAGCCTGTAGCATCAGCAACAAAAATAATATTTTGTATTTGATCATCTGGACCTACAGGAAGTATAGTTTCAATACCTGTGATTGTTACAGCGTTCTTCAATTCATAATTCATAACATCCAACATAGGTGCTCCAAACTCCAACATATCAGCAATAGATTCAAACGCATAAGAATCTGCCATAAATCCATCTTCAGAGATAGGAGTTATAACTGGTTTATCTGAACTCTCCATCCACATTGGAATATCAAGAATACCTTTTACTACAAAACGTGTTCCTGCCTTAGGCATATATGTCAAATCTAATAAAATTGGATAACTATCACCATAAATTGTTGTCAACAATGCAGGAGAAACATTATGAGCTCTTTGCTCTGCTGTAGGTTGTCCTGACAAAGTAACATAACCATTTAACGATGCTGGCAAATACTCATAATAGTCTAACATTGCTATCTCTTCTGGAGCAACAGTAAGGAAATTCACTACACCATTAGAAACAATTGTTGTCTCATGCTCATCCAAAATCAATTGAGAAAGAGTAAATTTATTACCTTTTTTTACTTGCTTAATAAAACGAGCTGTTGAAGTTTTCAAATTGATATAATCACCTACTTGAATCGTTTTATCAATATCATTTTCTTCATTTAAAAGAACTCGAACACCTGAATAATTCAACAAATATCTACCTTCTCCATTCATGATAGTAATATATGTTTTACCCTCGTATATCTCTTTACGCAACACTTGAGCAGTCAAATCCAAAGGTATATTTTCTGTCAAAGCAGTTGCTTTAACAGCCTTAATTTCTGTAAATGCTTCAGAAATATAATCCGCTTGTGACAATTCTAATTTACAACCACCACCATATTTAGCAGTACACAATGCTTTTGTAATGATCAAAGTATTTGGATAAACTGAGTTATCTAATCCCGAAATACGGAAGTTTGTTAAAGTATCTTCTCCTTGAACTAAATAAGAAGCAAATTTCTTTTCTACATACACCGTTTTTGCCTCGTCTAATGATACAACTTTTCCGATATATTCATCCGGATTATCCAACAACTGACGAACAGACGTTTTAACTGTAGTTGGAACATAATTAGTATCATCAGCATATACTGCAGTAAAACCAACAAATTCAACATTATCCATATCAAGTTCCGGTTGCAATAAAGGCATTGTTGTGTACGATGCATATCCAAATGTTGCAGTATAACCTTTAAATATATCACCTGGTTTCACAGGTGGTGTTTCTGGATATTCTTCAAGACCCTCAAGACGAACTTGATTGAATTCTTTAAAGTCATAGTTATAATTTACACAAGTAGCTGTACCCTCTTTATCTCTTAAAACGAAATAAGATTCAAAAATGTACTCTATAACAAGATCACCAGTAATGGTAACTTTATCATTCGCGACTAAAGTAGCATCTGCATGCATTTCTGCAAGAGTTGCAAACGTACGTTCGGCTGCATTAGCGCCAATCGCCATAGCAAGCACCACTGACAAAGCAGCAATGCGTTGAATCAAAGTAGTAAATAGTTTCATAAAAAACATTTTTTTATA
>JAZRJN010000112.1:0-41509 GCA_045645785.1 Candidatus Aphodosoma sp.
AATATGTTTACAATTGCTTTTGATGCAGATGATACGCTATGGGACAATGAAATATTTTTCAGACAAAGCGAACACGAATTTTGTAAATTGATAAACGAATTTTCACCTAAACTAACAGAACGTGAAATTATGCCTATTCTATTCGACACCGAAGTAGGCAATTTATCAATTTATGGATTTGGAGTTAAGAGTTTTATATTGAGCGCAATAGAAACGGCTGGAAAGTTATTAAAAGATGATGTTCCCTACTCTATAGTGAAACGCATAACCGAAATAGGTCGTGAACAATTGATGAAACCTATCACCCTATTAGCAGATGTAGAGGCAACTCTTACCGAGCTAAAATCAGAAGGAAAATATCGTCTTGTGCTTGCTACTAAAGGTGATTTACTCGACCAAGAGAGCAAAATCAAGCGTTCTGGATTGGAAAAATATTTCGACCGCACTATAGTAATGAGCGACAAACAAGACGAAGATTATCTGAAAATGATGAAAGATTTGAATTGTAAACCTGAAAAACTAATCATGGTGGGCAATTCTTTTAAATCTGACATTCTACCTGTCGTAAAATTAGGCGGTTACGGAATATATATTCCTTATCACACCACTTGGGCGCATGAGATAATTGATACAATAGAACACCCTCACATTGTAGAAATTGAGAGAATGAGAGAACTAAAACAGGCTCTAAATAATTTAAAAATTAAAATATGAAACATTTTATACTCGTAACACTCATTGCCATAATATTAACAGCATGTGGCAATAACAAAAAATCGAATGAATTTAGTGGCAGTTACTCAAACGACACTATTACTTTTATTTTCAAAAATAAAGGTATATGTGATGTTATTACAGCAGAAAAAACTATGCAAAACTGCGACTATTCATTAGACATTGATATGAAAAACATCTGCGTTGTAGATGCTAACCAAAACATCTATCTACTTGAAATAAAAAAAGATACTGTAACAACACCCACAGGTCCTATCTTCAAAAAAATTAAATAATTATAAATAAAAAAACTTTAAACTTTATAAACACAAAAAATTATGAACCGAAGGTCACTAACCTTTAGGCGAGTAATTATGAATTATGAATTATGAATTATGAATTAAATAAAGTGAATATAAAAGAAATACATATCGAGGATTTCAACTACAATCTCCCTGACGAACGCATAGCCAAATATCCACTACCTGAGCGCGACCACTCTAACCTTTTGCATTGGAAAAATGGTGAGATTGAGCAATTGCATTTTTATGACTTACCTGACGTGTTATCTCCCAATGATTTATTAGTGTATAACAACACAAAGGTAATTCAGGCTCGTTTACATTTCCAAAAAGAGACTGGTGCTACTATCGAAATCTTCTGTCTCGAACCTCACTTCCCTGCCGACTACAACCTTGTTTTTCAAGAAAATAAAAGTTGTGTATGGAAATGCCTCATTGGTAATTCAAAAAAATGGAAAGAGGGAGCATTGAAACAAATGCTATCAATTGACGGAAAATTGGTGGAATTACAAGCTATAAGAGTTGAATATGCAAACGAGGGTATGTCGCATCTCGTTCGTTTTGAATGGGATAATGAAGAAATTCTTTTCTCTGACATATTATCTCACTTTGGCGAATTGCCTATACCTCCATACCTCAATCGTGCAACTGAAGAAAAAGACAAAGAGACTTACCAAACAGTCTATTCTAAAATTGATGGCTCGGTAGCAGCTCCTACTGCTGGATTGCACTTTACAATGGATGTTCTACGTCGCTTAGCTCTCAATGGAGTCCGCGAAGACGAAGTAACACTACACGTCGGCGCAGGTACATTTCAACCTGTTAAATCAGAAGAAATTGGCGACCACCCTATGCACCGCGAAATTATATCTGTAACCAAATCTACAATCGAAGACCTCATCAGATCAGCAGGACATATCGTTGCTGTAGGCACTACATCGGTACGTACTCTCGAAAGCCTCTACTATCTCGGTTGTCGCATTGCTCGCAACCCCGAAAATCCAGATTTAATGGTCGAACAATGGGAACCATACGAAAATGATTATACCCTTACAACACAAGAGGCATTACAAACTATTGTTGACTACTTGAATAACAATCATTTATCATCTCTTGATGCAGCTACACGCATTATGATTGTACCTTCATTCCAATTCCGTGTTATAAACAAAATAATTACTAATTTTCACCAACCTAAAAGCACACTATTACTACTCATCTCAGCTTTCGTCGGCATCAACCGTTGGCGTAAAATCTATGATTTCGCAATGGAAAACGAATTCAGATTCCTTTCGTATGGCGATAGCTCTTTGTTAGTGAGAAGTTAGGAGTTAAATTAACGGCATAATTTTTGATTTTTAGAGTTATAAAAAAAAATTTACACTCTATATTCTCCCCCTGTCTTAGAGGGAGTGCCCATAGGGCGAAGGGGTTATTATAAATATCTAAAAATCAAAAAAAGCCATGAAAACCAAATCTCTTATTATTGCGTTACTAATCTCTATGCCTATATTTGCGGCAGAAGATTATGAAAAAACAACCCAACATCGCTGGTCACCGGCATTTGGTGGAATAGAATTTACTGACCCAGTATTCGAAGGCTACAAATTCGAAGGTGTATCATTCGGATTATCAGGTAGTCACACTGGCTACTACAAAGGTACAAACCAAAAACTATCGTGGGAAGTATATGACAATTGGGCATACAACATCGCATCCAACAAAACTTTAGACGAAACCAACATTGCCTATTGGACTGGAAATGTTGGATTTGGAACATACAACCACTGGCGAGCTGCCAAAAATTTCACTCTCAATTCTGGTCTTATAGTTGAATGTTTCGGTGGTGTCAAAAGTCTAACTACAAACGACAAAGCTACCCTCGATTTTCAAACTCAATTACTCCTCTACTCCGATTTCAGATATGTGTGGTGGTGGCAACAATGGGGGCTCGGAATAAGTTACAAATCCTACCTCAACGTATTGGGTATGATGATTGAACCTAATCATCCGCAAAACCTTTACGCATTACAAAAAGGCATAACGAACGATGACATCTATTTCACATCATTCCACAATCGTCAAGGCGTAAAAACCGACCTCGCAATCATATTTCTATTAGAAGATGTAACACTTCAAGCCTCTTTTATCTACGATAGTCATTGGTGGCAACTAAGCGAACAAGAAAAGTCATACACTCGAAAACTTACTTGCGAAATTGGCGTAAGCGTCAATCTGACTCCTATCAAACGAACGGATGTCAAAATGTTGTATTATTAAACTATGAAGTTCAAACTACTAATTATAAGTATAATTGTTTCTATCCCACTTATTGCGGCAGAAACAATTTGTCGTTCTAACAACCGCTTTGCCATAAATATCGGCGAAATGGCAATAACCGACCATTACCTTAGTAATCAAGAATATAAAGGACTATCATTAGGTTTAGACATCAATCATACGAATTATTACAACAACACCAACAATCGCATTTCATGGCAAATATATGACTATTGGCGATACGGTCGATTGATAAATCCGTCTTACACAGCTATGATTCAATACCTTGGCGGCAATGTAGGATTTGCATCTCACTACAATTGGCACCCCGCAAAAGGCTTGCGTCTAATGGCAGGTGGGGCAATTGACATTTATGGTGCCATAAAAACCCAATCCCGCAATGTCAACAATCCCTATTCTAGTGATATTCAACTAAATTTATTGGCATCAGTAGGTGCTCAATATCAACTATCTTGGCGTAGATGGGCTTTATCATTCGATTATTTAGTTACTACACCACTCATTGGAGGTATGTTCGTACCCGAAATGGGACATTCATACTACGAAATTTATCTCGGCATGCCACAATCGCTCAATGATGTCACCCACTTCACCTCATTTCACAATCGTCAAGGCATAAAAGGCAACCTATCAGTCAATTTCATATTGCCAACCGTTACCCTATTTGTAAGTATGACTCACAACCACCAATGGTGGCAAGCCAATAATCTCAACTTCTATGTCAAAGAATTATCAGGACAAATAGGCATTGCACTTAATCTCGGCATAATAAAAAACTAAAAAAATGAAAAAAACACTTCTCATACTCCTCTCAATATTCACTCTTTTTAGTTGCGACAAAAACGAGACTATAAAAGAATACAATAGCAACCCACATGATAATTTCGATGCTCTATGGGAAATATTAAACGAACGCTATTGCTATTTCTCATACAAGAATATCGACTGGACTGAAGTATATAACGACTTCTCGCCTCGCGTCAATCAAGTAAAAGACGTATTCCAACTATTCGATCTGATGGCAGAAATGATTGACATCTTACAAGACGGACATGTCAATATATATGCACCATTCGACGTATCATCTTGCACAGGTTGGTTTGATTCTTATCCCACAGACTATAACACTAATTTTCTATCAAAGCACTTTGACTCTGAACTACGCTCCGCAGGCGGATTTGCATATACCACTATCGAAAACGGCAAAATAGGCTATATCCGTTACAGCAGTTTCTCTTCGGGCTTCACAACTACCAACCTTGCCTACATAGATGCCTATTTTCATCAACTAAATAAAGTTGAAGGAATTATAATCGACGTACGCAACAATGGAGGAGGTGTTTTAGAATATAGCGAACGATTAGCCTCTTGTTTTTTCAAAAATAAAACAATAACAGGTTATATGCGTCACAAAACTGACAAATGCCACGATTGTTTCTCTGAACCTATCGAAATTATAACCGACCCAGCCGATGCCCCTATTGATTGGAGCGATAAAAAAGTAATTGTTCTTTCCAATCGTCGTTGCTACTCTGCTACAAACGACTTCATCGTACGTATGAAACAAGCTCCAAATGTAACAATCGTTGGCGGTATTACAGGCGGAGGTGGTGGAATGCCTCTTTCTCAAGAGTTACCTAACGGATGGATGATACGTTTCTCAGCCGTACCTATGTTTGATGGCGAAATGCAACACACCGAATTTGGCGTAATGCCAGACATTGAATCTCATATATTACCAGAAGATACAGACGATACTATCCTATTAACTGCTATTAACAAAATTATATAAAAAGACAGAAGAACATAATAACAAAATTCATTAAACTATATTTTATGTTCTTATGTTATTCTGTCTTCTAAAAAAATTCATGTTCTTTTGTCTTCATGTCTAAAAAATAAAAAACAATGCAATTCACTACTCCAGTAAATATAAAATCAAACAAATCAATTGACCATAATTCACGAATCGTGATGCTTGGCTCTTGCTTTGCCGAAAATATTGGTAAAAAACTAATCGAATGTGGATTCAACGTAGTCATGAATCCTATGGGCATATTATACAACCCTATTTCAATACATTCAGCATTAGAACGAATCATCGAAGGACGTGAATTTACAGAAGATGAACTCTTCTATCACAACGGCTTATGGGCTTCTTTTATACACCATGGCTCATTCTCGCATTCCGACAAAAACGAGGCACTCAGAATGATGAACAAACGTTTACTCGAAGCTCACGAACAACTAAAAAATGCCACACACCTAATCATCACATTCGGCTCAGCCGAAGTATATGAAAAAGATGGATATGTAGTAAGCAACTGCCACAAACTCCCCGCACGCCAATTCACCCACCGCCTACTATCAATCAACGAAATAACCGATATATATTGTCCCCCTGTCTTAGGGGGACGAGCCGTAGGCGGAGGGGGGCAACACTCCTCACTCCTAACTATTTTCACTATTTCTCCTGTAAGATATTTAGGAGAAGGAGCTCACCACGGACAAATCAACAAATCCACACTACTACTCGCAACAGAGCAAATCTGTAAAAAAACAGGAGCCAACTACTTCCCATCCTACGAAATAATGATGGACGAATTACGCGATTATCGCTACTATGCAACAGATATGATTCATCCCTCTGAAGTAGCTATTGACTATATATTTGAGCGATTTACTGAAACATATCTAACCAACGAAGCTATTCGCACCGCCGAAGAAATAAAAAAGATAAAAAAATCCCTCTCCCATCGTCCTCTCCATCCAGACTCAGAAGAATACCAACACTTCAAAAAAAAGCTATCGCAACAAATCGCTGCGATAGCCCAAAAATATCCTAATATTGTTATCACACAAACATATTAAGTGCCGAAGGTATAATTTCAGCAGTATATGGTCCGTGACCATCAATCATAATTCCGTCAGTTTCTATTAAAAGAGATTGACGGTTTTTTATTTTAAATCGTTTAGTAATTTTCATCGTACATGCAGGATGATTCCACAACTCACCACGAAAAAGATAGCCTAATGCTGTTAATATGATTCTCAATGTTGGACGTGGTATCATATTTGTATGAAAAACACCATCTGTCGGGTCTGCTGGCACCTGTTTTAGTCCACCACCTGAATAACACCCATTACCAACTGCTATTGTAAACACATCATCTTCAATTGCATCATCGTCATAAACAAGTTGCATTCTCGTTGGTTTCCACTTAAATACCGCTATAAAAAGACTAAGAGTATAAACCCAAGCATGTCCACCATAAATACGTTTCATTCGGTCAGTCACTTGACATACTTCAGCATCAAAACCAATTCCCATTCCATTAAGGAAATAACGTTTACACTCCTCACCATCAACATAATATGTAAGACAACCTAAATCAACTTTCACTCGATTACGCTCATAAAAACGTTTTGACAATTTACGTTTCGATTTATACAAACCCCAATAACGTGCCCAATCATTGCCTGTTCCATACGGAATCAATGCTATAGAAACAGAACTTTTATCTTCAACATTGGAGGTATATATACCATTAACTACCTCATTAATAGTACCATCACCACCAACTAAAAGAAGATTACGAAAACCTCGCTCCACAAGATGACGAGCTATTTCAGTGGCATGACCTGCATATTCGGTAGTCCATACCTGAAACTCTATTTCTGCACGCTTCAGTGTACGATACATATTAACCCAATCGCGACGCAAGTGCCGTTTACCCGCTTTAGGATTAATAATTACCGCCCACTTATGTAATTCATATTTATTAGCTTCACTCATGACTTTCAGTTCATAATTAATTTTGTATTTAGAGTTTAGAGTTGAAAGATTAGTATTTAATATTTAAAGATAAAAAACTTCTTCCTCCTTTTTTCTCCTTACTCCCTATTCCCTGCTCCTTAATAAAACTTGATTCATTATGGTAAGTGCAGCCATAGCACGTACAACGGCTACGGCACGCGGTGCAACACATACATCGTGACGACCAGATATTTGCACCGCAACAGCTTGACCTGAATCTGTCACCGTACGTTGTGGTGTTGCTATTGAGGATACAGGCTTAAAGGCTACACGGAAATAGATTGGTTCGCCTGTGGTAATACCGCCCAACAAACCTCCTGCTCGATTGGTGTTGAATTTGACTTTTCCTTTTTTAATCAACATCTCATCATTGCTTTCCGAGCCTTGCACCGATGCAGCCGACATTCCCAATCCATATTCAAACCCTTTAGCTGCAGGTATCGACATCATGGCTGATGCCAATTCAGCCTGCACCTTATTAAATATAGGCTCACCAACTCCTGCTGGCACACCTTTTATTTCACATCTCACTGCGCCTCCAATAGTGTCACCCTCTTCTCTTACCTGCTCAAGCAAATCAAGCCAAAGAGCTTCAGTAAATCTATCAGGACAACGAAGTGGACTTTTGTCAACATCGTTACCATCAGTCTCATCAGGAAGCAATATCGGCCCTATTTGGTCAACATACGCCTGAATAGAAACTCCTTTTTTCGCAAGCCATTGTTCTGCTATTGCACCTGCAACTACCTGAGCCACAGTTGTACGAGCCGAAGCGCGTCCACCTCCTCTATAATCGCGAATACCATAACGCATATCGTATGTATAATCTGCATGACCAGGACGATAAATATGCTCAAAATCAGCATAATCTTCGCTACGAACATCTTTATTGCGAATTATAAAAGCAATTGGTGTTCCAAGCGTAACTCCTTCGTATATACCTGATAAAAACTCTACATTATCAGTTTCACGACGTTTAGTCGAACCTGCCGTTGTTTGAGGCGAACGAAGTGCTACACGACGCTTAATTGCATCAAAATCCAAACGCAATCCTGCAGGACAACCATCAATTACACCTCCTATAGCAGGTCCATGACTTTCTCCAAAAGTAGTTAATCTAAATATGTGACCAAAAGTATTCATTCGAGTTGAAAGTTGAAAATTGAAAATTAAGAACTGCTCCTTATTCCTTGTTCCTTATTCCCTAATTAACAGCATCCGCCGCCACAACCAGAGCAACCTCCTTCGCCACATGAATCGCATGAACAACCACCACAACCATGGTGCATCATTGCATGAAGTTCTTCTTCTGTTGGTTGTGTTACGCTAATAATACGACCTGAGAAATAAAGGTCTTCACCAGCCAATGGGTGATTAAGGTCAACTTTCACAACTTCAGCTTTTACCTCTACAATTTCAGCATTGATACGATTACCCTCGTTATCAACAAGTGGAACTATTGCACCTGGAAATACTTTTTCATCATCAAATTTACCATCAATCATAAAGATATTTTTAGGCAACTCAATAACACTTTCTTCTTCATATTCACCGTATGCATCAACTACAGGAATCATAAAATCAAATTTATCTCCTTCACCAAGACCTTCAAGATTTTCTTCGAATTTAGGCAACATCATACCCATACCATGAAAATATTGAAGTGGTTGTTCTGGAGTTGTTTCTTCCATAAGTTCAAGTTCACCATTTTCTGTTTTTACAGAAAGTTTGTACTGCAAAATAACTAATTTGTTTTCTGAAATTTTCATAACTTTTTAATGTTTTAAACGACAAGTAGCAAAGCCACAAGCCTTATTATTAATACTTTATAATTGTTTAATTCAAATCATTTCTCATTCCTAACTCCTCATTCCTCATTTTCTCTTATCAAGCCAATTGATATTAGCACTACGTCCCGAACGTTTCTCATATTTCAAATCGCGCAACATTGACGCATTAGCTCCAATAGTAACCATAAATGATTTATACAATCCAAAAGGAGAAACCGATGCCGACAACGACCAACAGTGCAAATCACGATAAATTGACATAGAGGTTTGAGTAATCTTCCAATTTTCCAAATCTACCGAACCCGAAAAATTCATACGCCATTTCTCTGCAGGTTGAATACTTCCGCTAAACGTAAGACTATGCGTATATTTCAATTTATAAGCCGATGTATTAGGATTATAAAATTCTTTAGTCATTTTCTCAACAAAACCAAAAGAATAGTTCACAGTAAAACTCCAAGGTATTTTCACAGAAGCATATCCTCCTCGATCCTCTTCTCCTCTCTCATCCGATTTATCTTCCTCTTTATTACCAAAAATATTATCTATTGGTTCTCCTGTAATAGGGTCACGCTCTACATCCAATTGAGCATTAGGATTTAATGGGTCAGCCATTGCATCATCCATCAAATTTACATCTTCATCATCCTCTTTTTTCTTCTTTTTATCTCTTTTCTTAAATGTATCGTTGTTAAATGTATAAGAAAAACTTGTACGTGTTCCCTTAAAATGCATTGCCTCACCATGATCCCAGTGTAACTGACCTGTACGCACAATATTACCCTTTTCATTAGGAAGATAGCGATAAGGGTCAAACTGACCACTAAGATTAAGTGAAAAACGTTTAGTCAATTTCAAACGAATTGCAACAGAAAGGTTACTCCAATTCATAGAATCGGCAGCAAAATTATAACCCCAATTTATTGAAAAATTATCAATAAGACTTACTTTCTTATACGACAAACCAGTAGAATCGCTTCTATCTTTGATTTTCATTTCAATATTATTTTGCAACCCAAAACTTAATGTAGAAGAAACACCCCTACCTGGTACTCCATACATTCCATTCGAATAAGGCGAATAAATAACCTCATCTTGCGAAATTGGATGAATACTATTTTTATCTACTATTGTCTTAGTATAAGAATCATAGAATTTAAATAAATCAGAACCAAAATCAGGATGATACGAAAAACTCAACGATGGTGTCATGACGTGACGAATCCTATCTACATAATCGCCAAACCATTTACGAAACGGAGTATAA
The DNA here is from genome assembly GCA_045645785.1 of Candidatus Aphodosoma sp. GTDB lineage: Bacteria > Bacteroidota > Bacteroidia > Bacteroidales > Paludibacteraceae > Aphodosoma. The sequence goes on from JAZRJN010000112.1 coordinate 10,192, forward strand.
TATCCATACAATTTAGTAGACAATGAAGCATTTGTCGAAAAATCATACACACGATAGAATCCATATGTCGTATCCATTACCTCCTCTTGTCTGGTTATATCCCAATCTCTATTTATGCGATTAAAATACCACCGCTCATTATAATTCTCACTAATCGAGAAATTTATATACTTAAAGAAGGTAAACGACGCCGATATTGGCAACGAATGTTTAACACCATTTTTCCAATCACGCACAAACGACGACTTAAACAACATATTCTCCTTCGTATTAATACTATTACTTGCTGTCATCGAATAACTCAAACGTATTTTTTCATACCAACGCTCTTTACCTATAGGTTTTTTACGCTTAAACGGATAAACCTGCGACATATTCACACTCAACGTAGGCAAAGTAAGCGAAATAGTCGAGTCTTGCGTGCGTTGAGTCAAAGAGGCATTTAACGAAATACTCCACGGACTTTCGGGGAAACGTTGAGTATAGTTTATACTCGAACTTGTAATATTCTTCGATTGTTCCGCTGGATTATAATAATTATTAATATTACTTGTATTATAACCACTTGTCGAAAAATCGACCGAAGCTGAAAATGATGAATATTGACTCGCTTTAGAATCTTGTTGATGACGCCACGAAACACGAAAATTTTTCGATTTACTATAATCAGGTAAACTCTTCTCCCCTCTAACATCCTCACGATAAGAAAGATTTAACGAACCACTAAATTTATAACGCAGACGATACTGACTTGCCAAACTCAAAGCCCACGTCCCTTTCGTAAAATATTCACCTAAAATTTCTAAATCCAAATAATCATTTATTGCCCAATAATAACCACCATTCTTTGCAAACAAACCTCGTTCCAAATCTTCGCCAAATTGAGGCATAATAATACCAGAAGCATACTTCTGCGTTATTGGAAAAAATCCAAAAGGTACAGCAAGCGGAAGAGGTACATCCGCCAATACCATATAAGCAGGGCCTGCTGCCATATGACTACCTGGTTGCAACTTAGCTTTAGTAAGTTGCAAATAAAAATGAGGATGGTCATGATGTTCACACGTCGTATATTTTCCACCCTTCATAAAAAATGTCTGATCTTCAAACATTTTAGTTTGATCTGCAATAATATACCCCTCATCCTGCTGAGTCACCACACGACGTACAAAAGCCTTTTTCGTTTTAAAATTATAACTCATATATTTTGACGAATAAGACTGATCTCCATCATTGAAAATTGGATCACCTATAGGGTTACCTAATGAATCTACTGTACCAATAGCATAAATAGTTGAACTATCTAACTTAAAACGAATATACTCAGCTTGCAATTCAATAGGTTTTTCTTGCATATATTTAACTTGACCTTCTCCATACAAAAATCCTGTTCCATCCATCAAAAACACAATCGAATCTCGTGCTTGATATTGCACTTCTGCCTCCAACATCTCTTTTTTAGGTACAGAAGCCGAATCCATAGCAACACTATCCGCCACAACACTATCCATCGGCAAATCAACCAAGTCCAAAACTGACGAATCCAACGCCATTTCAGACACAGAAACAGAGTCATTTTGTGACACAACAACAGCATTGGCATCAATAATTCCCAAAAATAGGGCAAAGACACCAATCACAAAAAGTACTTTTTGCAAATATAACCTATTGTCTATCAAAAATTTTTACTCTATAAAATATAATTACCGCAGTTTACACAAAATTAACGACAAAGATAATAAAAATTCGGGATATAATCTAACATTTTTCCAAGTTTTACATTGATATTCACAAGCTAAATATTTACACACCAATTTCATAAAATAGATATTGTCTATATTGCATTTTTTTTATAAATTTGCAAAGTTATTTATACTCACGTTATGAACTTCAAAAAATACATATTATCAATATTTTGCATTGTTTTTGCTATAACTATTTCAGCAAAACAATTCACTGTTGTGCTAGATCCTGGACATGGAGGTAAAGATCCTGGTGCAGTTGGCAAAAAAGGTCAAGAAAAAGAAATAAACTTAAACGTCGCTTTAATGGTTGGCAAATTAATTAACGAAAACCACCCTGATGTAAAAATAGTTTATACACGCAAAACTGACAAATACGTAACACTTAAAGATCGTCCTAATATTGCAAATGAAGCGGATGGAGATTTGTTTATATCCATCCACACTAATGCAAGTGAATCAACTAAAGCATACGGAGCTGAAACTTTCACGTTAGGACTTTCAAAATCACAAGCCAACTTCGAAGTAGCAAAACGTGAAAATTCGGTTCTTTTGTTAGAAGATGGAAATCAAGAAACTTACCAAGGTTTTGATCCAACATCTCCAGAATCATACATTATGTTTGAATTTATGCAAAGTAAATATATCGACCAGTCAGTAGAAATTGCATATTATATTCAAAAAGAATTTATTGATATAAAACGTCTTGACCGAGGAGTAAGACAAGCCATTTTTTGGGTTCTTCATCAAGTAAAAATGCCAAGTATTTTAGTAGAATTAGGATTTATCACCAACCCAACAGAAGAAACATTTCTACTTTCTACCGAAGGACAAAAAAAGATGGCCAATAGTATATATTCTGGATTTGAAAAATATAAACATGAATATGACAAACGTACTATCACAACACCTCAAACTGAAAATGTAAAAACAGAAATACTAGTTAAAGAGCAACCACAGAAAAATAAATTAGAAGAAAATAATAAATCTACAAAAACTACAAACGAGAACGAAAACAATAAAATAGTATATAAAATACAAGTTTTTAGTTCTCGTACACTCATTGCAAAAAATAATTCAGATTATCGTAAAATATCTAAATATCAACCAATATCACACTTTATAGAAAATGGTTGGTACAAATATACATGTGGCGATAGCTACACTTATGCAGAAGCACAAGAAAAACACAAAGAGATACAAAAAATATTCGAAGATGCATTAATTATTGCTTTTGAAGGCGATAAAAAAATATCTATCAACAAAGCCAAAAATAAAGAACCTAAAGTAGAACAAAAAATAGTAGAAGAAACACCTAAAAATAATATTGTTTTCCGCATACAAGTATTCAGTTCACGCAACGAAGTGCCAAAAGACAATTACGACATGCGTCGCATACAAAAACACTCACCAGTCCACCACTTCACCGAAAATGGCTGGCATAAATACACTTGCACCGAAACTACGTCCTACGACAAAGCAAAAGAAAATCTAAAAATAGTGCAAGAAATGTTCAAAGATGCAGTAATCGTAGCATTCGATGGCGACCAAAAAATTTCAATCCAATCTGCACTCGAAAAACTAAAAAACTAAACTCACATATATATGAAAAAATCATTCTTCACAAAAGAAGTCAAGATAGGACTCGCTTTTGTTTGCGCATTAGCATTTCTCATTTGGGGTATCAACTTCCTCAAGGGCGTAAATCTATTCACTCCAAGCAATCATTACTATTTGAAATATGAACGTATTGACGGACTCGTAGTTTCTAATGGTGTATTCATTAAAGGCTACAAAGTTGGTCAGGTACGCGACATCAGATACGATTTCACCAAAAAAGAATCATTCATCGTTGACATCTTGATGAATCAAGACATCAAACTCCCTAAAGGCACAATAGCATATCTTTTCGACGAAAGCATGCTCGGCGGTAAAGGCATAAACCTTGTATTTGCCGAAGAAACCCAATATCATACATCAGGCGATACATTGGTTACAGACGTAGAAAAAGGACTTATGTCATCTATGGCTGACATCGTACCTACTATCCAATCTACAATCAAACATGCCGATTCACTCATACTTTCAGTTAATAACCTCATCAATTCAGACGTAATAGAACACAGTCTCAACAATGTCGAATCTATCACTGCCGAACTCCACAAAACTTCTCGCGGATTGAATAATATAATAGACAAACAATTCCCTCCTATTATAAACAATGTCAATTCTATCTGTAACGACTTGAAATCCGTTACAAACCAACTCAGTGCAATGCAATATCAAGACATTATTCAATCTCTCGATTCTACGCTTACTAACGTAGAGGAATTCACTCAACGACTTAACTCACCAAATAGCACTCTCGGACTACTTCTCAACGACAAATCACTTTATAATAATGTCAATACTACAATAAACAGCGCAAACAATTTACTTATCGATCTACAAAACGATCCACGCAAATATCTCTACCCTCTCGGACGCAAACAAAAGAAAAAATAAAGATTAATTTATTTTAAATAAATCTAAATAACAAAAATATTCAAAAAATATTTTTTCTAACATTCAACAATAATAAAAGTCCAATAATCAAGCATTTTGGACTTTTATTATTTTCTACTAGTAAATATAACAATCACACAACAAACATCTAATAATCAACAAATTGCAATTATACAATATCACAAAAAACTCTTAAAATCAACCAATTACAACAAACGTTTTGAATATAAACAAGATAGAGTTTTTTTAGTTTCTCAAATTAAAATCACACTTTCGTAATTCAAAAAAAATTACGAAATTTGTATCGAAAATCCTCTACAGACTTCATCTGTTTTAACTCCCTAAACATCAAGTTAATTTGAGTTTTTCACCCTTCTTAGAATATTTGAAGGGAGGGGGATTTGAGCGAAAAAACAAAAATAAAATGGAACAACACGTAAAACTCTGGAACCGATGTCTTCATATTATTGAAGAAGTTGTAGGTGAACCAATGTATAGCACTTGGTTCATCCCTATCGTGCCATTAAGTTACGTGGATAATAATTTCACAATCCAAGTTCCATCTCAATTCTTCTATGAATATATAGAAGAACAATTTGCCGATTTATTACATAAAACACTTAATCGTGTAATAAATTCAGATGTTAAGTTATTATATCGCATCAAGATTGACAATTCTGATAATAACGACAAAGGTTCAATAACTTTACCTCCTGAAAGTTCTTCAGTATTTGACAATCGACAAACAACTCTACCACAAGTAGAAACACCATTCACCACAGTTGAACGAAAATCTTTCGATCCTCAACTCAATCGCAATTACAATTTTGCAAACTACATCGAAGGCGCAAGCAATCGTTTAGGACGCTCTGCTGGTCTTAATATTGCCGAGCAACCTGGTCGCTCAATCTTCAACCCTATATTCATTTGGGGTGCTTCTGCTGTAGGTAAAACCCACTTGGCTAATGCTATTGGTCTTGCTGTAAAAGAGAATTATCCTGAAAAACGCGTACTTTACGTATCGGCTAATCTCTTCCAAATGCAATATTCTGATGCTGTAAGAAACAATCAAAGCAACGATTTCCTTAGTTTCTATCAAAGCATCGATGTACTCATCATTGATGACATACAAGAATTAGCAGGCAAAACTAAAACACAAAACACATTCTTCCACATCTTCAACCACTTACACCTAACTGGCAAACAACTCATCATGTGTTGCGATCGTGAGCCAAACAAGTTGGAAGGCATGGAAGAGCGTTTACTAACTCGTTTTAGATGGGGATTTATAGTTGAAATAGAGAAACCCGATTTCAATCTCCGTAAAGCTATTCTCAAACACAAAGCATATAAAGATGGTATCGAGATACCAGAAGATGTAATTGACTATATTGCAGAAAACGTAACAAGTAGTGTACGCGACCTAGAAGGTATACTTATTTCACTTCTTGCTCACTCAACGCTAATAAATGCCGAAATCAATATTCAATTAGCACAAAAAATCGTAGGCAACGTAGTAGAAATGCCAACTATGGAGAAAGAGAATATAACAATTGATAAGATTTGTAATATAGTATGCCAATACTACTCTCTCCCACTTGAAGCAATAAACTCCAAAAGTAGAGAACGTAAAATTGCAGAAGCACGCCAAGTTGCTATGTATTTAGCGCGCACTTACACAAACACATCTCTCTCGGTCATTGGACTATCAATGGGCAAACGAGACCACACCACAGTGCTCTATGCATGCAAGACCGTTCAAAACCAAATGGATGTTGACTCTACCTTCCGCGAGCGCATACATACTCTAGAATCTCAAATACAACAAAAATAAAAAATCCTGCTATCAAAAATTGATGCAGGATTTTTTTTAATATAAACAAATTTACTTCTTCGTTGCTTGAATTCTTGCTCTCAACTTATCGACAAACTCATAGTTTTTGACTCCCCAATCTGGAGCAAGGAGCATATCTTTGGGGCTTTGAGAGATGAAACGCTCTATGGCTATCGTGGGTTTGAGACGTTGTAAGAAACGGATACAGAGGTCGATATATTCGTCCATTGTATAGAGTTTTACGATTGATTTGTCAGCCTCCCATTGGCGTGCAAGCGTGGTACCTTTCACGATTTGTAGTTGATGGAGCTTGAGCATGTCAAGAGGCAATTCGTTGAGTCGGTCGGCATGAGAAAGACAATCGTCATCGGTTTCGCCTGGTAATCCGAGTATTATATGCGCTCCAGTATGGATGCCTCGCTCGGCAGTTGCGCGTATTGCCCATTGCGAATCGGCATAAGTATGTCCACGATTTATGCGCTCAAGAGTGCGGTCGAGGGTGCTTTCTACGCCATATTCCAACATTACGTAACATTGTTTACTTAGATCGGCAAAATAATCTAACATTCGCTCATCGACGCAATCGGGGCGCGTACCTACAACAAGTCCTATGACTTTATCCATTTCGAGCACAGGCTCATATAGTCGGCGCAATTCATCAAGAGGTGCGTATGTGTTGGTATATGCCTGAAAATAGGCAAGATAGAGTTGCCCTTCGTAACGACGGAAAAAGTGGATACCCTCAGCCATTTGTTGCACTACTGACTTGGTTGGCTGACAATATTCAGGAAAAAAAGTTTGATTATTACAGAACGTACACCCTCCCCATCCCTTCACGCCATTGCGGTTAGGACAAGTGAATCCGGCATTGATAGAGATTTTTTGTACTCGTGCGCCGAATTGGTCTTTTAGTATTTGATTATAGTTGGTGTACACTTTATTAATTAAGAATTAACAATGAAGAATTATTCCTATCGGTTTAAGACCTTCGGTTCGAAATACAAAGTTAGTGTTTTTTTTGTTATTGCACAAATACTTAATTTTATATTTATAATATATTACAAACATGACAAAAATATAGAAAAAATTGTTGATAAAATATTGTGAATTTCAATATTTATCTGTATCTTTGCCAAGTATATCATCAATAGTCGACAGACAATAGTCAATAGACTTATGTACGTTGAATATCAACTATTAAATCATTATTAATAACAAGCGGAAGATGTAGTCTTACGACTCGCTACTCGCTACTAAAAATCTAAAATATTATGGCAAAATGTATTTGTGAACTTCAACCTACAGCGTTGTGGAAAAATTTCTATAACCTTTGTCAGGTTCCTCACCCATCTCACCACCTTGAGGCAATTACTAAACTTATTGTTGACTTTGGTAAAGGTCTTGGTCTTGAAACTATTGTAGATAAAGCTGGTAACGTGCTTATCCGCAAACCTGCTACTCCAGGTATGGAAAATGTGACACCTGTGATTCTTCAAGCTCACATGGACATGGTGCCTCAAAAAAACAATGACAAAGTTCATAACTTCGAAACTGACCCTATCGAAACTATAATTGATAGCGATTGGGTACGTGCTAATGGCACTACTCTCGGCGCAGACAACTGTATAGGTGTGGCTGCTGGTATGGCTATCCTCGAAAGCAAAGATATTCAACATGGTCCACTCGAATTGTTTATCACTGCTGATGAAGAAACTGGTATGTATGGTGCATTCGGTCTTGAACCAGGTTTGTTGCAAGGCAAATTGTTGATGAACATGGACTCAGAAGATTTCGGTGAACTTTATGTAGGTTGTGCAGGTGGTATGGATGCTACTATCGAATGGAAATATCAAGGCGTAGCTCTCCCTGTTGGCGATATTGCTTTGAAAGTGAATATCACAGGATTAAAAGGTGGTCACTCTGGTTTGGAAATCAACCTTGGTCGTGCTAATGCAAATAAATTGTTGTTCCGTTTCTTGAAAGAGGCTGTATCACAATACGAAGCTCGTTTGGCTAAGGTGGAAGGTGGCAATATGCGTAATGCTATTCCACGTGAGGCATACGCTATCATCACTGTGCCTGCTGAAGCTCGCGAAGAAATCGAAAAATTGGTAGAAGAATACCGCGATTTGTTCAACGAAGAATATAAAGTGACAGAAAACACTATCGTATTCACATGCGAAGAGGTTGAGGCTCCTGAAATGCTTATCCCTGAAGAAATTCAAGACGACCTTATCAACGCTGTAACTGCTTGTCCTAATGGAGTATTCCGTATGATTCCTGCTATTCCTGATACAGTTGAAACTTCTATGAACCTCTCAATTGTTGAGGCTAATGCAGAAGAAATTTCTATCAAATGCTTGCTTCGCTCATCAGTTGACAGCAAAAAATATGAGTTGGCAGAAATGGTTGAAAGCGTGTTTACTCTTGCTGGTGCAAAAGTTGAATTCTCTGGCTCTTACTCTGGTTGGAACCCTAACCTCGACTCAAAAATCCTCAAAGCAATGAGCGAAACTTACGAACAACTTTATGGCGAAAAACCAGCTGTTAAAGTTATTCACGCAGGTTTGGAATGCGGTATCCTTGGTGCTATTGAGCCAGGTCTTGACATGGTTTCATACGGTCCAACTATCCGTCACCCACACTCACCAGACGAAAAAGTGAATATTCCTAGCGTAGCTAAATTCTGGGATTTTACAGTGGCTACACTTGCTAATATTAAATAATATTATTAGAATCAAGATAATAGACACGAGATATGAGACATTAGACTTGTCTTGTGTCTCGTGTTTTACTAATATATATATATATATGACATCCGAAATACTAATCGAGGGAATGGAATTTTTTGCCTATCACGGTTTCTATCCAGAGGAGAATCGTATCGGCTGTAAATATACTGTAGATTTGCGTCTTACTCTCCCACTCGATGAGCCTGGTAAAAGCGACAATCTTGCACACACAGTCAATTACGAAGAAGTTTACACCCTTATTCGCAAAGAAATGGAGGTGAATTCTAAACTAATCGAACATGTGGCACAACGCATAATATCGGCTCTTTGGGCAACATATCCACAATTACAACACATTGATCTACACCTTTATAAATATAATCCACCACTTGGCGGACAAGTTGGTCGTGTGGGGATACACCTATTTGAATGAGGAATGAGGAATGAGGAATGAAGAATGAGGAATGAGAAATTAATAAACTATGACTATTGATTTATATGACTATTGACTTATATATAGAAAATAGCATTATTCCACAATATGCTGCGTTTGATGAAGCGCATAATGTAGAGCATGTCAATCGTGTGATTGATGAGAGTATGAAATTAGCAGAAGAATATGGTGTCAATCCAGAAATGTGTTATGTAATTGCAGCCTTTCACGATATAGGTATGCCTCTTGGAAGAAAGGAGCATCACCTGAATTCAGCAAAAATATTGCGTGAAGACCGAGCTATACGGATGTGGTTCAACGAGAAACAGATTAATATAATGGCAGAAGCAATTGAAGACCATCGTGCTTCGGCAGATAATCCTCCTCGTTCTATTTACGGCGCAATAGTGGCAGAAGCCGACCGCGATTTGCGTCCTGAAGTACCATTGCGTCGCACAATACAATACGGATTGAGCAACTACCCTAATGAAGATTACGAATTTCACAAACAGCGTACTATTCAACATCTGACAGAAAAATATGGACGTAATGGCTATCTCAAACTCCCCCTCAATAGCCAAACTAATATAGAAGGACTTGAACAACTACGTCAAATTATCGAATCACAAGAATTATTCAATCAAAAATTTCATGAAATGTGGGAGAGATTGACTATGAAATAAAAAAACTTCATCCGATTTATTTCGGATGAAGTTTTTTTAATAATTTATGTACTTTATCTAATTTCTTAGATTATTTACCAGCGATAGTTTCAATTTCTACCAAAGCACCCATTGGCAATGATTTAACAGCGAAAGCTGAACGAGCTGGGCATTCTGATTGATAGTATTGTTTGTAAACTTCGTTCATTGCAGCGAAATCAGCAATGTCAGAAAGGAATACAGTTGTTTTAACTACGTCACAGAAATCGTAACCTGCTTCGTTAAGAATAGCTTTTACGTTTTTAAGTGATTGATGAGTTTGTTCAGCAACACCACCTTCTACGAATTTGCCAGTTGCTGGGTCGATTGGAAGTTGACCAGAGATGAACAACATACCATTTACTTGATTAGCTTGGCTGTAAGGACCAATTGCTGCAGGAGCATTAGTTGTAGCAATAATTTTTTTCATAATTCTTAAAATTTAAAATAATATTTGGTTAATCAATATAACAATATCTTCATCCGAAAGACCTATTTTCTGTAAATATTCAGCATCTGCAATCATCTTTTCTGCAAACACTACATTATTATCAATCAATACTTTGGCTTTGCGATAATATTCTCGTGCTATATCTTTAGCTCCCAAAGCCCAGAATGTATGACCCGCATTCAAAGCATCTTCAGCTTCAAAATCCTTATGCTGTGCAAGACGGTCGTAATAAGTCATCGCCTTCTCATAATCTCCCTCAATAAACAAACACCACGCCAATCCGCTCATTGCCTTATAATTGTTAGGTTTGAGATATTCCACCTTATAAAATACGGACCGAGCCTGTGCAAAATCTGACTTATAGAGATAATAATTTGCAAGATTTATCATCGTAGCCACATCATCATCTTTCAATTTCAATATCGCAGAATAACACTCTGCTGCCTCGTCATGACGTTCTAACTTGCGATAGCATAGTGCTTTACGCTTAAGAGTCCACACATCATTCGCTTCTAACAAATCAGCCTTTTCGTAACAAGCTACCGCACCCGTCCAACGCTCCAACTGCTGATAGCAATAGCCCATTTGCTGATAGAAATATGCATCCCATACTTGCTGAGCATCAAGATATTCAAACAGATGACGTGCTTCGGCAAAATGCTCTACTTCAAATAGATACTTACATATCGACTTCTTTAAATCTGCCGTCATGCAATCTGTCAATAACACATTTTCTTCAAACTTATCTACATAATCAAACGGATTGCAAAACTCTTTTCTACGAGGATATAGGCGATAGAAACGAAATAAGTCTAGCACATAATTGCGCACCTCAACAACATATACCTTTGTAGGATTATTCTTCCAACTTTCAGAATCAAGGTCTTCGCGTACCGTATCTGCATCAGCCCCCATACCCGACATCATTGATTTGAAGTTAGAGGCTGGTATTTGTGCTATACTATAGAAAAACGAATACTTATCTGAACTACAAATATGTGTTGATTCAGCAAAGAAACGCAAAACATCGGGCATATCAGCCATTTGGCGTGCTACATCCGATTGTTTTACATCGAAAGGCATAAACCAATTGGATATTTCATTAAAGAAACTATATCCCTTCATGCTTGAGAAAGTACTCATATAAACATCAGCTCCTTGCATCTGCATATCGCCAAACTCACGCAATTTTGCCGACACTCCCTCATCGTCCATCAATGCCTTCTCCCATTTAGGATTAAACTCATCTTCACTAATTATATCAGGGTTCTCATCTTTGAGCATCTGATGCAATTTTGCCCCCGATTTGAATATCTCAGGATAAATCTCTGTCGTAATCTTTTTGGTTACTTTATCTGTACCAAAAGTGTTTATAATGTGCTTATATGCTTTCTCTGCATCAGCAATAAACGATTCATTTTCAAATAATAGTTTAATTTTATTATTCAAATCACCCTCTCTCTCCACTCGCTTATGATGCACTGACAATATCATCAACAATCCCACCATTACACGTGCACTTACCTGCGCCTCTACTTCATCCAACACAGCTAAGTATATCATCACTACTGAAATATCATATACACGCAAACATTTAAGCATCAATGCAGATACAACCATTTGGCGTGCTGTAAGTTCTATATCTCTATTTTCAATAAAAGCAATTATATTCTTGCGTTCTTCTGCTGATAATCGTTTGCTCAACCACACATTTCTAAATACCTCAACTAAAGCCTTACCCCTCTCTCCGTCAAACACATCCTCCTTTAACAACAACTCATTTTTCAAATCTATCAATTGAGAATTATTCACTACAAATTGTGAATTCTTAAGGATCAATGCTTCTACAATATCATCAACTAAAAGATAAATATCATCTTGTAATTTTGCTATAATCACATCACGCTGAGGGTCTTCATAATCACCAAGACTATAACGTAACATCTGAGCACACAATGTTTCTAACTCCTCGCAACGTTGGATAACCCACCACTCTTGTAAATCCTTAAGCAACAATCTCAAACGTACAAATGCCAAAGCAAACAACTTAGCATCCGTAAGTCGATACACTTCATTAGCTATATTTTTTAACTCTGATTGTTGCATATTTTATAAAGGCAAATAATAAAAAACTATCCCAATAAACTAATTTTTCTCAATTGAGACTCACTCAATATTTTAATTTTCTTACCTTCCAACGCAATAATTCCCTCAGAATCAAATGCAGCAAGAGTACGAATAGCATTCGAAGCAGTCATATTGGCAAACCCCGCAAGATCTTCGCGCGAAAGCATACCTTTCAATTCTTTAGTCTCATTATCAATACCATACGTATCCAACAAAATTACTAACGCCTCAGCCAAACGACCTCGAATATGTTTTTGAGTAAGACTCACAATACGAGAATCTATATCACCCAAATCAGCCGACAAATGTTTGATAAACAGCATGGCAAGACGATTATTAGATTCCAAAATCTGACGAATCACACTCAAAGGCACTGCGTATGCTTTCACACTTTCGAGCGCAGAAGCAGACGTAACATATCTACCTCCCGCAAAATATGCACGAAAAGCAAAATTTTCACCTTCACGAATAAAGCGTAATATCTGCTGACGACCACCTATGCCATTCTTAAAAATTTTAATTTTCCCACTAATAATACAATACATAAATTCTGGAATTTCACCCTCACAATAAATCAACTCATTTTTCCTAAATTCCTGATATTTAGTATTTTCACGAAGATACATACGTTCCTCATGAGTTAACGCCAACCATATATCCGACATCTCGTCGATAGGTTTTAAGCCCTTTATTAGGTTCTTTACCATCAAAAAATATGTTTTATAATTATGTTTTACAATTATGTTATATAGCAGTTTTTAGATGTGCAAATTTACTACATTTTTCTGATACTCACAAGTTTTTGAACTTTTTTGCAAAAAAATATTATAACCAGACAAAAAAAAGAATATAAAAATGTTAAATAATATTAAAATGAGTATTTTGTATTGCATAGTACAAACTTTTGCAGTATCTTTGCAACGAAAAAAATAATACAAGGATTATAGAGTTTATAGTAACTATAGAAGCTAATCTTTAAACTCTAATCCCTAAACTCTAAACTAATTATGGCAGGAAGTGATAATATTAAGGCGCAAATGCGCAAGGGCATACTGGAATATCTGGTGATGCTATGCTTAAAAGAGCACCCTGCATATTCATCGGACTTGATAAATATGCTAAAAGAGGGTGAATTTATTGTTGTAGAAGGTGCTCTATATCCTCTTCTTATGCGTTTGAAACAAAATGGGTTATTGAATTATATTTGGGTGGAATCGACTTTAGGTCCGCCTCGTAAATACTACAGCCTAACTGCGCAAGGTTATGAGTTTTTGCAAGAGCTTGAAGCTGCATACTCAGAGATTGAACGTGCGGTGAACTATGTGAAAAATACCCCTATGAAAGAATGTTCTATTGATAACGAAAAAATTATTGCAAAATGAAAAAAACATTGACTATCAATCTATCAGGCGTTGTGTTTAACATTGACGAAGACGCATACGAGATACTAAACGAATACTTGCGTAAACTCGAAATCCAATTCTCTGATGAGGATGGCAAAGAGGTAATGCGCGACATTGAAGCTCGATTGGCTGAATTATTTGGTAACGTATTAAAATCGGGCAACAAAAATGTGGTTACAATCAACGATGTAAACTCTGTGATTGAACAACTTGGCACTGCCGAAGAGATTAGCGATGAGAGTAAAAATTCGACATTCGACAACAAGGAGGAAAAAAAAGAAAATCGCAAACGTTACCGTAAATTCTATCGCGATGCCGACAACAAAATACTCGGTGGCGTGGCAGCTGGATTGGCGGCTTATTTGGGATTGGAAGTAACCATCACACGTTTGATTATGCTGTTGCTTGCTATCACCATATTAGGCTGGTTGATACCTATTTATCTATTAGTTTGGATTATTGCACCAGAAGCTACTACTACAGCACAAAAACTTGAAATGCAAGGCATTGAGCCTTCTATCGAGAATATGAAAAGTTACTTGAATAGCGAACAATTTCGCGAATCAGCTTCTCGTGTAAGCTCTCGTCTTGGCGAGGTGGTTAAATGGTTATTCCGCATTGCAGCCATCATTGTGGGATTGTTTTTTGCCTTTATTGGTGTCGTGATAATTGGCGCATTGACAATAGCTTTGATTGGAATAATTACAGGCGTAGGAGGCGCAATATTTGGAGGTATATTGCCTATGGTAAGTGCAAATACCACTATGATAACCTTCATTGTAGCGACTCTTGTTGCCCTACTCATTCCGATTGTTTCTATCATCATGGCAACAATCAGACTAATTCGTCGCGACAATACCCCTCGCAAATCGAGCTGGGGCTGGATGTGGTTCGTGGTGTGGATTATTGCTACTATCGTATCTATCAACACATTATTACTTTCTGTACCCAATATAGTAAACCAATTAAACAATTGGGAAAAAAGCGGTTTTACAACCTTACTCGATAGTGAAATTACTACAGAAGAGCGTTTGCACAATGAACAATTCACTGAAATAGAAATAGATGAAGCTTTAGCTATACAATTGATAGAAGATACATGTTGCTTTGTAGAGGTGAAAGGTAACGTCAATGCATTACGCAACATAAAAGCTACAATTGAAGGGAATAAATTGAAATTAAAAAGGCTGAATCATGTAGAAATTTTAGGCAATAAATATAGCATAGATGTACATTATTGCACAGAGATAAGGAAAATAGAAATTGGCAATGCAAGTGTCGTTTCTAACGAATCAAATCGCATCAAAAGCAATGATTTAGAGATAGATGCAGCATCAGCTTCAGTCATAAATCTCGGTGTTGAATGCAAAAAATTAGACATTGAGGCATCATCGGCTGCGGTAGTTAATATTTGGGGAGAAACTGACCTCTTAACAGCTGAATTATCATCTGCCGCAGTGGTAAATTTCAAAGATTTAACTGCAAATAATGCTAATATTGAGGCATCTTCAGGAGCAATAATAGAACTTCCTAAAACTGAAAATATTAACCTCGACATTGCTCCAGGCGCAGTAATAAAATAATTGATAAAATATTTTGTATTTCAAAATATTATCCTTATATTTGTAGGCGAAAAAACAAACAATTTTTTCGCCTTTTTTTTACCAAAATTTTAACCAAAACATATCATCTATGAAAATTAAAAAAACTCTAGGTATCCTCCTACTCTTGTTAATTGCACTTGCAATGACCTACAAATTTATGGACATTGCACCCGAAAAAAATCTTGAGATAGAAAAACAAGCTAAAAAAGTACTTAAGTACGGACAATGTGTGGCTTGCCACTCTCATTCACCTAAATTGCCATTCTATGCCAATTGGCCAATAATTGGTAAAGTAGTAAAACAAGATGCAGCTTTAGCTATACGCGAATTTGATGCCAATATTGTCATAGATGGTCTCAAAAATAATCAACCTATTGACGAAGTTACTCTCAATAAATTAGAGCATTCGTTCCAAAATGAAACTATGCCACCTGCAAAGTATTACGCTGTACATTGGGGCTCTGTTATCAATAGCAAAGAAAAGGAAATAATGCTTAATTGGATAAAACAATATCGTAAGGAACATCACTATAATGGACTTGCTACTGATGAATTTACAAACGAACCAGTACAAGTAATTCCTGATTCTATACCTGTTAATCATGCAAAAGTAGAATTAGGTCGTATGCTCTACAACGATGTTCGCCTATCTGTCGATAATTCAATATCTTGCGCTTCATGCCACGACCTCAGCAAAGGTGGCACTGACAATAAGTCATTCTCTGAAGGTGTAAACGGACAATTTGGAGGTATCAATGCTCCTACAGTATTTAATGCTACATTCAATTTCGTACAATTTTGGGATGGTCGTGCTGCCGACCTTTCGGCACAAGCTGCTGGACCTCCAACCAACCCAGTGGAAATGGCACATAAAAGTTGGCGCGATATAGAAAACATTCTCTCTGCCGACAAAGAATTTGCCAAAGTATTCACCGCAGTATATCCCGACGGCGTAACAGAAGCTAATATTTGCAATGCTATTGCCGAATACGAAAAAACATTAATTACACCAAACTCAGCATTCGACCGCTACCTTAAAGGTGATAAAAATGCTATGACAGCAGAACAAATAGCTGGTTACGAATTGTTTAAACAATATAGTTGTGCTACTTGCCATGCAGGAGTAAATCTTGGTGGACTTTCGTATGAATATATGGGATTACGCAAAGATTATTTCGTTGATCGTGGTACAGAACTCACAGAAGAAGACTATGGTCGTGGTAAACAAGAAGAAGATACTTTCTTCGACCACCGCTTCAAAACTCCGGGACTACGCAATGTAGCTCTCACTACTCCATATTTCCATGATGCAACACAAACTACTCTACTCGATGCTGTAAATGCAATGGTCGAATACCAAACAAAAAAAGATATTACTCCTGAAGAATCAAAACAAATTGTAGAGTTCCTCAACACTCTAACTGGAGAAATACCACAAAAATAAACTTATTTTAATATAAAAAAGCAGGCAAATGCGTTATGCATTTGCCTGCTTTTTTATTAACTAATTATAATTTAATCAAGTAGTCCAAGTGCTACGTCCATCATTTTAGTGAATGTGGTTTGGCGTTCTTCAGGTGTTGTAACCTCGCCTGTGAAGATACAGTCGGAGATTGTACAGATGACCAAAGCGCGTTTACCTGCACGAGCAGCATTACAATAAAGAGCAGGAGCCTCCATTTCGACAGCAAGTACACCCATTTTTGCCCATTTCTCCGCTGATGGTGTATCTTCGTAAAATACATCGCTTGAATAGATGTTGCCCACCATATAGCGATAACCAAATTCTTCTGCTTTTGCAGCTGCCTTACGAGCCAATTCAAAATCAGCAATAGGAGCAAATGTACCTGGAAGTCCATATTGTGAAGCATAATTGCTATTAGTACATGCACCCAATGCAATAACAATATCACCAATATGAAGGTCTTTGTGATATGCACCAGCCGAACCTACTCGCACAATAGTGTCTACGTCATAGAAATTAAACAACTCGTATGTGTAAATACCAATAGAAGGAATACCCATACCATGACCCATAATTGATACACGATTACCTTTGTAGGTACCTGTGTATCCAAGCATACCGCGAACACTATTAAATTGCACTGGGTTTTCTAGATAGCGTTCAGCCATAAATTTAGCACGCAAAGGGTCGCCTGCCATAAAGACAGTTTTGGCAATTTCGCCATATTTTGCCCCAATATGAGGCGTTGGTGTTTGATGTTCCATATTTATAAAGTTGAAAGTTGAAAGTTGAAAGTTGAGAGTTACCATTCGGCGTTAACCTCTACTTTAAACCCAATTATGAATTATGAATTATGAATTAAATATAATCATTTCGCAGTTACGGCAATCGAATTCGAGGCGGAAGCGATCGTTGCCGTTTTGCAAATAAAGTTCTTTGATTTGTGATTTTGGATTTTCTTTTTTACACAATCCGAGAGCATAGCGAATACAGTGTTTAGTACGCATAAGTTCTACCTCATCGCAATGTTCTTTTTCAAATGCCATTTGAGTTATATGACAACCGTGTTGCTCATAAAAAGCTTTTGCTTGCGAATTATATATATTCGCACGATAGTCGAGGTTAGTCGCTACAAATTGATGCGATGTAGGCTTAATTTCTATTAACGAACGATTATATAATTGAGTACGATTAAGTTCGTGCGTTTCAACTAACTGACGTCGCCACTCTGCAATTTGAGATACAGGTATGAAATATGGCTCGGAGAGACAAGATAGATCGATTTCTTTTGCTTCAAAAATCGTACCACCTAATTTTAAGAGTTGCGTTCGCCAAGTATCCAACATTTTTTCAGGGTTATTAGCCAACTCACCCGACACCTCGACTTTGATTGAGGTTGATATGTTGTCTGTATCAACTACTGTAAGGAGTAGAGAGCAAGGAGTAGGGAGCAAGGATACTTTTAATGTAATAGGTATTTTGCGTTCAGCGGTTTTGCCAGCTAATATGCGTTCAAAGGCAACATCGGAATTACGATAAACAAGTGTACCTTTTTCGATTTTAGGCATTTGTAATGGCAACAAACGACCTGCCTCTACTCTATTGACACGGAAACCTTCGAATTCACCAGCTTTATTAAGGAAGCAAAGTCCATCACCGTTGGCTATAACAGATTTGGTATTGAGGCTTAAAGCATTGCGCCAGATATCTTTTACTTTACCGATTGGCTCGCCTAAGGACTTAGGAGTGTCGAACGACCAAATGTCGCGCTTGCGACCTTCGAGAAAATAATCAGTTGCACCACGATAGAAGGTTTTTTTAGGGTCAGGCTCAAAGAAGAATGTTGTTTTACCCGATGAGGTAGCACGACGAGGTGTACCTTCGAGGATTGCATCGAACTTGCGACGATAATATGAAGTGATATTCTTCACATAATCAATATCTTTGAGGCGACCTTCGATTTTGAAAGATGAGATGCCTGCATCAATCATCTCTTGTAGGTGGCGCGAGGCATCGAAATCTTTGAGAGAGAGAAGGTGTTTTTTCTTAACTAATACATTACCATCTTGATCGATTAAGTCGTATGGCAAACGGCACATCTGCGCACAGGCTCCACGATTGGCACTGCGACCACGCATGGCTTCACTAAGATAACATTGTCCACTATATGAGACACATAGAGCACCATGAACAAAGGCTTCAAGAGCCACATTGGTTTGCTCTGCCATTTGACGCATGGTAGCCAAAGAGGTTTCGCGAGCAAGAACGACTTGTTCGAATCCGCACTGCTCAAGAAACTTGACCTTCTCGACTGTACGAGTATCGCATTGAGTACTTGCATGCAGAGCAATAGGAGGTAAATCCATCTGCAACAATGCCATATCTTGCACTATGAGAGCATCGACACCTGCGTTGTATAAATCATTGACCAAATGGCGCGCTTGTTCTAATTCATCATCACAAAGGATTGTGTTGAGCGTAACATAGACACGAGCACGATACTTGTGGGCATATTCGACCAAGCGAGCTATATCCTCAACAGAATTGCCAGCCGCCACACGTGCGCCGAATTGCGATGGTCCAATATATACCGCATCGGCACCATGATTAATGGCAGCCACACCAACCTCAAGATTTTTGGCTGGACTTAATAACTCTATTTTTGGATTTCGTATAATCATATTGTTTAGTCACGTTTGAATATATCACGTGTATAAACTTTATCTATTACATCATCAAGCACACAATCATAACGATTGGCTATAATTGAATTACTCATAGCCTTAAATTTATCCAAATCATTAACAACAAGGCTACCAAAGAAAGTTGTACCATCTTCAAGAGTTGGCTCGTATATAATAACTTTTGCACCTTTAGCTTTAACGCGCTTCATAACGCCTTGAATTGAACTTTGACGGAAATTGTCAGAGTTACTTTTCATTGTAAGGCGATAAACGCCAATAACGCATTCACGCTCCTGCGCTGAATTATAACTATTATTCGTATAACTGTAATAGCCAGCAAGTTCAAGAACACGATCAGAGATGAAATCTTTACGGGTACGATTACTATCAACGATAGCTTTCACAAGATTTTGTGGTACATCCTCATAATTAGCGAGCAATTGTTTAGTATCCTTAGGCAAACAATAACCGCCATAACCAAACGAAGGATTATTGTAATGCGAACCAATACGAGGGTCGAGGCATACACCATCAATGATTTGTTGAGTATTCAAACCTTTGAGTTCAGCGTATGTATCAAGTTCATTAAAGAACGATACACGCAAAGCTAAATATGTATTAGCAAAGAGTTTAACCGCCTCAGCTTCAGTAAAGCCCATGAAAAGAGTTTCAACATCTTGCTTTATAGCTCCCTCTTGCAATAATTTTGCAAACACCTCTGCACGCTCAACAAGATAAGGATTTTCCATATCTGTACCAACAATTATACGACTTGGATATAGATTGTCGTATAAGGCTTTAGACTCACGAAGAAACTCAGGTGAAAAAATAATTTTATCTGTATTATATTTTTCACGTACACTTGCAGTGAAACCAACAGGAATTGTTGATTTTATAATCATAATGGCATCTGGATTATACTGCAAAACCAACTTAATTACAGTTTCAACAGCTGAAGTATCGAAAAAATTTTTCTGCGGATCGTAATTAGTTGGAGCAGCAATCACTACAAACTCAGCATCTCGATAAGCCATCTCTGCATCTAAAGTAGCCGTTAAATTCAAATCTTTTTCAGCAAAAAACCGCTCTATATATTCATCTTGAATAGGCGATATACGCTTATTAACCAAATCAACACGTTCAGACACAATATCTACCGCCACAACTTGATTGTGTTGTGCTAACAATGTCGCTATAGATAATCCGACATACCCAGTACCAGCAACTGCTATTTTCATGATAATAAATATAATACTATTATTCTTTACACTGCCACAACTCCAGCAATATGCGGATGTGGGTCATAATCAACAATTTCAAAATCTTCAAATTTGAAATCAAATATATCTTTTACATTTGGATTGATTTTCAAACGAGGCAATTTACGTGGCTCACGAGTAAGTTGCAATTCTATTTGCTCTTTATGATTTGAATAAATATGCGCATCTCCAAGTGTATGTACAAATGTTCCTGGCTCTAATCCCGTAACTTGCGCTACCATGTGCAACAATAATGCATACGATGCAATATTAAATGGCACACCAAGAAAAATATCAGCACTACGTTGATACAATTGCAACGACAATTTACCATCAGCTACATAAAATTGAAAAAAAGCATGACATGGAGGCAAATTCATATTATCAATATCTGCCACATTCCATGCACTAACTATCAAACGACGCGAATTTGGATTATTTTTAATTTGCTCGATAACTTCACTTATTTGGTCAATACTTCCTCCTTTATAATCAGGCCATGAACGCCATTGATAACCATAAATATGACCAAGGTCACCATTCTCATCTGCCCACTCATTCCATATACGCACTCCATTATCTTGAAGATATTTCACATTAGTATCTCCTTTAAGAAACCAAAGCAATTCATGCACAATAGACTTGATATGCAACTTTTTAGTTGTCAACAAAGGGAAACCATCAGCCATATCGAAACGCATCTGATGCCCGAATATACTTGTAGTACCTGTGCCTGTACGGTCGCCTTTGAATACACCCTCAGCCTGTACTCGCTGCAAAAGTTCTAAATACTGTTTCATATGTTAGACATTTAGTATTTCAGTAACGAGTAGCGAGACTAATTCGGTTTCTCGTTACTCGTTACTAAATTACTCGTTACTAATACAAGTTATATGTTGTTTTTGTTACTTTAAATTCTGTACGACGATTGATTTGATTACAAATCTCTTGTTGCTCTGCAGTCAACTTCTCAATAAATTCTGGTGTAAGCACATCGCCTTTACGCAAAAATAGTTTATACTGCTCTGCCAATTCTTCACTTACTACCACTGGTTTTGATTCGCCATAACCCACTGGAGTAAGACGACCCTTATCAATACCTGCCTTAATCAAATAATCTACAACCGATTGCGCACGTTTTTGCGATAATTCTTTGTTATTAGCTTCATTACCCACCATATCGGTATGTGCCGAAAGTTCAATAGCAATATTAGGATTATCTGTCAATATCTTAATCAATCCATGCAAACCAGCCTCTGAATCAGCAGTCAATGTCCATTTACCAAATTCATAGAAAATATTATCCATTTTCACTGGACGCGACAACGAAGTAAGCGTAAAGTCATTCTCAAACAATTTACTATCTATCAAATTGTTAGTATTAAATTGATGCGACGAATTAAGATAACCTCTATGCGAAGCCAACATCACATACTTGGTATTCAATGCTAAATTGATGCGATACGTACCATCTTTTTTTGTACGCATCTTCACATTGTCGCCATTATCACCTACAAGACGAATTGTTGTCTCTCCAAGAGCATCACCTTTATCATCAAACACCGTACCCTCAATAGCATACACTAATGCTGGCAACTCAAATCGATATATTTTATCAATAGGTTTACGCTGTCCACGACTTGACGAGAAATAACCCATACTATTATCGGCATTAAACGTAATACCAAAATCATCACCTGCCGAATTTATTGGCGAATACATGTTTTCTACCGACCACGCGCCTGTCGAATCTTGCACTGCCATATAAATGTCTAATCCACCAAATCCCTTATGTCCATCTGACGAGAAGAACAACGCACCATCTTGGCGCACATACGGAAACATCTCATTTCCAGAAGTATTTATCGCCGCACCAAGATTCTCTAACACAGTCCACGAACCTCCTTCACTAACTGCAACCCATATATCTTTTCCTCCTTGTCCACCATCAGCATCACTCACAAAATATAATTTAGTACCATCTGGCGAAATAGCAGGATGCCCTACTGTAATAGTCGAATCTGCAAACAATTGTATCAATGTTGGCTCTGTCCATTCTCCTCCCGAACGACTTGATTGATATATCTGCCCTGCTGGCATATTTGGCAAACAACGTGTGAAATACATTGTTTTTCCATCTGCCGAAAACGACGCAACTCCCTCATCATCATCAGTATTCAAAGCTCCTTCTATCTGCTCTACCTCCTCCCACTCGCCCGAATTATTCTTTCGTGCTGTATACATATCATTATTCGGAACACCAGTAATTGGATTATTGATTTTCTTATTTTTCGACTTAGTACGATTCGACGTAAATACTATCGACTCTGCATCAGACCCCATAAATGCAGGCGCAAAATCAGAATTCTTACGTGAATTAAACTCCTTTGCTTCTACTACTTGATAACGCGTAAACTTAGCAGCCAATGCCTTTGCACTATCTACCGAAAACACTCCTTGTTGAGCCTCATACGAATCTGGATATGACTCAAGATATATCTCAAAATTCTTTCGTGCATCTTTCAATTTACCCGTAGCTAACTGACTCTTAGCTAAATGCAAATACGCAATCGAATCGTTATATCGATAACGAATTGCCGATGTATAAGAACGCACTGCCTTAGTGTGATTATTCGTATTATAGTAACATTCAGCAAGTTTGAAATTAACTTCGGCTTTCAACTTACGCTGTTTTCTTGTAGAAATCTTACCATTGTTTTTACGATATATCTCACTCGCAGCAAAATACTCCCCATTTTCATACTTTCTATCAGCCTTCTTTAATCTCGCTGCAGTGCTACACCCCGTCAACAACACCACCAAACACAATAATATACTAATTTTATTTTTCATATATCACTTTTAATATAAACTTGCTCCTTACTCCCTATTCCCTGCTCCTTATTTTACCGTAATTCTCGCCACAACGCCATCTGTCGTAGTCAACACCCAATCTCTCTCGCCCACTGGCACCATTGTATTGATTATCGAATTACCTATCTTATGCTTCCACAACAATGCTCCGTCCGACGAACGTAAACAATTGATTTCTCCATTCTTAGTGCCAAACACTATCTCGCCACTACGCTCTATCAACATCGACGGATTATGGTCATAACCAAATTTAGCATCTACTTTCCACAACAATTGGCAATCCTGTGCCGACACCGCCAACACGCTATCATTCATACAACGCGAAAATACGATTTTATTGTCCTCCGATAGTCCAATTGTTTCACGCACTTTATGCTCTTTTGTACGCCAAACTGTTGAACCATCTGCCACATTCACCGCTGTCATATATCTATCTGGTGCGGTGATAAACACCTTACCCTCAGCTACTACCGGCCATACTGCCGCTGGCGAAAAATGCGGACGATTACCGCCATTATTCCATTTCCAAGCCAACGTACCATCTGCCACATTCAACGCATACAAATAACTATCCCACGCTCCAAAAATCACTTTACCATCTGCTATCACAGGACGCGACTCTTGATAATTTTTCAACCCATCAAACTCCCACACCAATTCGCCATCCGCCAATCTCAATGCTCTGAATCGTCCATCGCTCGCACCGACATACACAACCCCATCCTTTATCATAGGCGAACCCATCACCGCATTTCCTGTACGCACACGCCACAACATCTTACCCGTCTTAATATCAAGACAATAAACACTCTTATCGCACGACCCAAACACCACTCTACCTTCTGCAATCATAGGCGTAGAGGCAATACGCTCACCTGTCTGATACGCCCACACATCTTTCCCTTTTTTCAACGAATAACAATGAAATGTACCCTTATCATCACCAAAATACATATTCTCCTCATCCACCGCTGGCGTACCATAAATACCATACCCTATCTCTCTCACCCACACATCTTTCACGTTCTTATACTGCACATTAACTGAATAGTCAGCACGTGGAAATTCTTTTTCATTGCCCTCCACATATATTTTCTGCTCAATAAGCAACGCAGTCCAACGCTCTTGCTCTCTACCAATAATTTTCTCGCTCACAAAAAGACTATCTTCCGTCATGTCATACACCGTATATCCTCCCACCTCTTCTTTTGCCTTCAAAGTCGAACGACACAACACTCCCGGTATACCATCATAACTATTCACCATATTTCTATGATAATGACCACCTAAAAAAGCCTGCGTATTATGTTTACGCACAACATCGGTCAACTTCCACCAATTATCCACATCCCCCGCCTTCAACGGATAATGCGTTACAATAAACACTGGCATACGCTTACCCACATTCTTCAACTGACGCTCCACCCACGCTACATCTTGTGGCGACACGTGTCCATCTCCCATCTTAATAATCGGACCTGTATTTATTCCCAAAAACAAAAATCCATTGAATTGCAAACGGAATCTATTATCTCCAAATATGCGCTTAAAGTCCGTAGCCCCCGACTCACTCCACTTCGTGTCATGATTACCAGGTACAATATAATACGGACAATTCAACTTATCCAACTCACGTTTTGCCGCCACAAGCGATGCATAATCTCCTGTCTCAGCAATATCTCCCGACACAATCACAAAAGCAATATGCTCCTGTGTGTTAACATCTTCCACTGCCCTCTGCAAATCTAAAGTATTATTCTCATTCGACTGCGAAATATGCACGTCCGTAAACTGCGCAAACGAAAACGAAATATTCTCCACCTCTGGCGTAGCCATAGCATCTGCCAATGTATTCACTTTCGATTGTGCAAATAAGAAATTTACAAACAAGAAACAAGAAACAAATACAACACCTAAACTTTTGTATGACACCATTATATATATTTTTTTACATTCAACATACAACTCTGCAAATTTAATATTTTTTTTTCACATATACAATACTATAAAATTTTGCTATGACAATAAAAATTCATAACTTTGCAGACATAACAAAACTTAAAAATAACCTTAAAATTATGAAATCTATTATCCACCTCGCCACTGCCCTCATCATCGCTATGGCATTTGCCTCTTGCGGCAACTCAAATCTCTCTAACGAAGTCCGCAACGACTTCAACTCTCGTCGTGCCTCTCTCAACAACGACGAGCTCTACTCTATTTTCAATCAACGACTTACCAACGACGAGCGCGACGCTCTCACGTTCCTCTACGCCTATATGCCTCTCGGCGATATAGCATGCTACGACGGCGATTTCTTCTTGAAAAACGTACAAACATCCCTTCAAGCACGTGCCGAAATGCCTTGGGGAAAAATCATCCCCGACCGCGAATTCCGCCACTTCGTGCTCCCTGTTCGCGTCAATAACGAAAACCTCGACTCTTCTCGTTGGGTATTCTATAACGAACTCAAACCTCGCATCCAGCACCTCTCTCTCTACGATGCAGTCCTCGAAGTCAACCACTGGTGCCACGAATACGTAACCTACACCCCATCCGACTCTCGCACCAGCTCTCCTCTAGCCTCTATCAAAACTGCATACGCTCGTTGTGGCGAAGAATCCACTTTCCTCGTTGCAGCTCTCCGCTCAGTAGGCATCCCTGCACGCCAAGTCTACACTCCTCGTTGGGCACATACCGATGACAATCACGCTTGGGTCGAAGCATGGGTCGATGGCAAATGGTACTTCCTCGGTGCTTGCGAGCCCGAACCTGTACTCAATCTCGGTTGGTTCAACGCACCTGCATCGCGCGGAATGCTCATGCACACTAAAGTATTTGGCAAATACGATGGTCCTGAGGAAGTTATGCAACGCACCCCACTATTCACCGAAATCAACGTAATCGACAACTACGCCCCTTGTTCACGTGCCGAAGTCCGAGTTCTCGACCAAGATAGCAACAAAATAGAAGGTGCTACAGTAGAATTTAAACTCTACAACTATGCCGAATTCTACACCGTAGCACGCAAAACAACCGATGCCAACGGCACCACTTTCCTCACTGCTGGCAATGGCGACATGCTTGTATGGGCAACCCACAACGGCAAATTCGGTTACCGCAAACTCTCTTTCGGCAAAGACTCCATAATTGATATCGTAGTAAACACAATCCCAGGCGATTATGCAAATATGGCAA
The DNA here is from genome assembly GCA_045645785.1 of Candidatus Aphodosoma sp. GTDB lineage: Bacteria > Bacteroidota > Bacteroidia > Bacteroidales > Paludibacteraceae > Aphodosoma. The sequence continues at coordinate 37,204 of JAZRJN010000112.1, forward strand.
TCCAAAACTGCTCCACTAAGTTAGTGGAGCTGCCGGAGGCTGAGGGGTATGCAAACTCTCAACTCTCAACTTTCAACTCTCAACTTGATATCATTCCGCCACGCGAATGGGCTAACCTCCCAAAAGTAACCGAAGAACAACGTGCCGAAAACAATCGCCGTTTTGCCTACGAAGACTCAATCCGCAACACCTACATCGCAACCATGTTCGACGAAACAGAAGCCCGCACCTATGTTGATTCACAAGAATATAAGTATATCGAAGAACCTTACGACATAGCCCGTATTCTTGTAGCCTCACGAGGCAACCATGCCACAATCCTCGAATTCCTAGAACGCATTGATGGCATCGAAATAGGAGACAAAGCAGACTTCTTACTAAACCTTTCAGCAAAAGACCTACGCGACATAACAACTGAAGTAATCAACAATCATTTCGAATTCTTTGATAGCATTGCCAGTCGCCAACCTGCTTCATACACATGCATTTCACGCTACATCCGCAATCCTCGTGTAGCCAACGAAATGCTAACACCTTACCGCTCTTTCTTCCGTAACGAAATCAGCCAAGATGACCGTGAAAAGTATCTCAACGACCCTATGTTACTCGTAGATTGGGTGCGCAAAAACATCAAAATTGACCCACAATGTAACCTCGGCGGTGCTCCAATCCAACCTATGGGCGTGTGGAAAGCTCGCACTGCCGATGCTCGCAGTCGCGACATATTCTTCGTTGCCCTCGCTCGCTCACTCGACATCCCTGCCCGCATCGACGAAGTTACAGGCAAAGTACAATTAGTAGATCCAATAAGTAACAAACACAAAATAATTACTACTGATATTAACTTTGAATCAGAAGAGCAAATCACAACTCCACAAGGCACACTCGTTGCCACCTTCGAGCCTACAAAAACACAATCCGACCCTAAATACTACTACCACTTCTCTATATCAAAAATCGACGACAATGCCCAACTCCAACTCCTCAACTACGACGAAGGCGAAAGTGGTATGGAGCAAGGTGCAGCATGGAGCAACCTCCTCAAAGACGGCACTAATCTCGACTGTGGCAACTACCTCATGGTAACAGGCTCTCGCCTTGCCAATGGTGGTGTATTAGCCGAAATGAACTTCTTCACTATCAAAGAAAATCAAACTACCACTACCGAACTCGTCATGCGCCAAAGTACCGACCAAGTACAAGTAATCGGCTCATTCAACTCCGAATCGCTCTATAAAAAGTGTGAAATACAAGAAAATTCAGAATTCTCAACTCTCAATTCTCAACTCTCAATTCTCTCTACCACAGGTCGTGGCTATTACATCATCGGTATCATCGGCAATGGCGACGAGCCAACCAACCATGCTCTACGCGACATTATCAGCGTAACCGACCAACTAAACGGATGGGGACGCTCCGTAATACTACTCTCTCCTAATGCCGATGCCGCACAAAAAACGTTCTCAAGCGACCTTCTCTCAACTCTAAACTCTAAACTCTCAACCCTAACCTGTGGTATCGACATCGACGGCTCAATCCAATCGCAAATCGTACGCGAAATGAAACTACAAAATGCCGAAATACTACCAATATTCATCATCGCCGACACCTTCAATCGCGTAGTATTCTGCTCACAAGGCTACACAATCGGACTCGGCGAACAACTCATCAAAACCATCCACCAACTCGAAAATTAAACATTCTATAATAAAAAAGAGGCTGTGTCAAACAAACACAGCCTCTTTTTTATTTACCTTTTTAAATTCTCAACTCTCTTATAGTTTCCACAACTTTCCCCACATCCGTCACATCCCTATTATACTCATCAATCGTCACCGTTCCTCCCATTGACACTCGCGACCTACGAAACTCCATACCACTATCTCGTTTCGAGCGAGCCGAAAAATGAAACTCCTTCGCCCCTGTCGTTTGCGCAATTCGAGAAATATTACCTGCATTCACTCCACATCCTGGCATAATAATTATTCTATCCCCTGCTTTATCTACCAATTGTTTCAACAAATCAACACCCTCCTCAGCCTTAGGCATTTGACCAGATGTAAGTATTCTATCGCACCCTAATTCTATTATCTGTTCCAATGCTAAAAATGGGTCACGACATACATCAAATGCACGATGAAACGTAACCGACATTCCTTTGCATTCTGCCATCAATTGTTGCATAAAATCCATGTCAATATCGCCATCAGGCAACAACGCTCCAAACACCACGCCATCCACACCCAATTGACGAGCCATGCGCACATCCTCAAGCATAATCTGACGTTCCAAATCAGAATAGAGAAAATCGCCACCTCGTGGACGAATAATCACATGCAATTTAGTAGTACCTAACACCTTCCTCGCCATCACAATATCGCCATACGATGGTGTAGTACCTCCTTCAGGAATACCAGCACACAATTCTACTCTATCAGCTCCGCCACGTTGAGCCTCCACGCAACTTTCCACCGAGTTAGCACAAATTTCAAATTTATACATAATCACATTACATCAACAAAAAAAATTACTCACAATAATAATTTATTTTTTTAAAATAAATTCAAATGGTATTGCTACACGTTCCGACCAAGATTGTTCGGAATGGGAATGACCTTTAAAGATGCCTGTTTTGAGTTTTTCACCTTCATGATAACCGAGAAAATCGAAAAGGCGATTCATTGATTCATAGGCTGGAATATAATTTGAATCGTAAGAACAATCGCCATTGTCGAAATAGAGAAGGTAGTCGCCATTGCGAGGGAAATTGTCCATTAAATAATACTTCATTGCGGTTGGAAAATCATTGTTATCCCCAATTGCTCCAGTCCAATGGGTTGACATACAAACTACTGCACCAAACACTTCAGGATACTCAGTTACACCATAAATCGAAATCAAACCACCCATACTTGAACCCATAATAGAGGTAGATTTACGATCAGTGAGAGTCGAGAAATGTGTATCAATAGTTGATTTTAAAGTATTGACAATAAATGCTAAATACTCATCGGCACGATATTGACCACGACACATCATATCAATGAAATCACGCACTTCGCCAGGAGGAGTCATTTCGACTACACGCTCAGGCATAAGGTCTCCAATACGGGTTGTATCAACACTATGAATACCAACTACAACAGCAGGACGAATTTTATTTTCGGCAATAAGCATACCCATAACAGAATCTATTTCCCATGCTTGATGATTCCATGTTGAATTGGCATCAAAAAGGTTTTGTCCGTCGTGCATATAAACTACTGGATAATCCTTTATAGAGGTATAACCATCAGGAGTCCAAACATCGACTTTAATTGTTTCGTTGAGTTCTGGCGAAAAGATATTAGCACGCCAAAGATTGCCAGATGTAACTTCTAACTGCGATGGCTCAAACGGAGCTTTTGGTGTTGATGTACATGCGACTAATATTGCAAGAATAAAAGAAAGAAATAGTGTTTTTTTCATATTGTAAATTTTTTATAAATAGCAATAAACTTAATATATTCTATACTTAATATAGTAATATATGTTATTCAAATTCAGCAATAGTGTTGATAATTTCATCAGCACTAAGGCGCATTGCGTATGGTGCAGCAAGGAGATTGTTAAGCGGAATAAGTGCATATTTGCCAAAAGCACTATTGCCAGCTGCATCGAGACGTGGTCCGTATGTTGTAAATGCCCCACGCCCTGGATCAATGTTGATAATAAGCCCTCCTACCCCACTCTTGCACGACAAAGCACGCACACCAGCTGCAAGAAGAGAAATTTCGCCTGTACGCTCATAAAGTCCATACGAGTTCATCGCATTGATAGCGCGTACGATATTATTTTCGTTGATTATTTGTTCTCCATTAAGTTTTCCACCACGAGCCAAAACAACACATGCACGTGTAATTTCTGCAGGAGTAACTCCTATAGCACAAGCACGAGTATAAAAATCCAAAGCACGCATACCTTCTACAATATTAGCGAATCGACCTGTTGCCACAAGACGCATTGCTATAGCGCGATTGTTGGCATTAGTTGCCATTTCAGATAGATAAACATCTTCGAGCACTGAGAGTTGAGGATTGCCTGTGAGCAAACGCATAAATTCGAGAAACTCATTGAAATCTGTAATTGCTCCAGCACTACTGATTGCTCCAGCATTATTAAGAGGATGACCTGGTCGAGATTTATGCGATTCAGGTTGAAGCACAGCATCAGTGTTGAAATGCATTGCCGTTGGCTCAATATAAGAAATATCGCTCGGAGCCAACCCCTTTTCAAGAGCATAAATATAAAGAAATGGCTTAACTAC
>JAZRJN010000113.1:0-14164 GCA_045645785.1 Candidatus Aphodosoma sp.
ACGTATAGCAGCAGTACGAGCACGAAGTTCATCATGCGAAAGTTTTTCTATTGTTGGATAAATCTCTTTTATCTTATTTACAACAGGCGACACCTCTTTCAAGTCGCGTTGTGCTTTGTTACCAAATATTTTGGTTAAAAATTCATTAAAACCCATATATTAAAAAGTTGAGAGTTGAGAGTTGAAAGTTGAAAGTTAAACCCCTCCGGCTTCGCCACCTCCCCTAAACAGGGGAGGAATATTAAGCGGTCTCACTTCCATAAACATCCCTCATTATTTTATTATTTTACTATTTTTGTATTATATTTTGTTCCATCGTTCAATGTGAGTGAGACCACATAAACACCATTTGGAATATTTGCTATTGGCATTGTCGGACTACCACGAAGAGTTGCTACAGCTTGTCCATTTACATTATAAATTACACCAGACTCATATTCTCCTACTATTTCAAGCAATCCATCTTGGCGCATAAATACCACCATCAAAGCATCTTCAATATCATCAACGGCAACATCATTTTGCACTCTTACCTTTACTTTTTCAGTATTATATACATTAAAATCGGTATATCGCTCTTTTACATTTGTCTTTGTCGAATAGTTATGTACAAAACCAACTACATTTAAGTTTTCAACATTCCATTTATTCTTAATTTTGAAACTATACTCTTTTTCAAAACCATCATTCAATGCCACAGAATCACCCCAAACATCTGTAGCAATATAACGATTCACATTATTTTGCACATAAGGGCCTCGTTGTTCACTATTCCAACCGGCTTGTCTTTCAGAAAGGAGACTATCTTCTGTTACATAAATAGTCAAACGAGTATCTCCTAAAAGATCTGTAACCGACTTACCTGAAGCTTTAATAGTCAAAATAGAATCATTCTCATTAAATGCTGCATCTAAATCAATCCAAGCATACGCAGGTTTTTCTAATTGCACATTTAACATATTCCACATATCAGCATCTTCCACATCAAAAACAACACAACTATCACCCCCTTGATAAGGATTATTATGTCCATCTGCTCTCGAAAACAATGTACGGTCAATCATACCTGCAGGCGCAAATGTAGTTACGATAGCAGCATAATAAAAATTCATATAGATAGTATCTGCTGACAAAGTCCATTGGTCAGTATAAAAACCAACATGATGACCTACTTCAATCACTTCATCATGACGTCCATCTATCGAAGCCTCTATCACTTCATGACCACGAGGGCAATTCGTGCAATTTTCAGTAGAAAAAATCTCTAACAACACTTTACGTTTCACAATACGTTCTACCACATTCACCTTTACAACAGAGACATTATTCTCAGGTGTTAAATCTACTTCTCCATTCAATTTAACAGCTGTAAACGTAACATTATACTCTCCTATTTCATCAAATTTCACACCTTCACACACTACACTATCTGCGGTGAGATAAGGAATCATAACATCTACTATCTTTGTCTCTTTTTTACCATTACCATAATCACATTCAAATTCAATAGTTTTAATAGTATCTGCCGCAACATTTTCTACATAAAAACTAAAATTCATTGGCTTATTAATCTCTGCATCAACATTATCGACTACAGTATTCAACACAATATCGTGTGCAGGAAGATTATCTCCCTCTACTATTCCATAAATAGCAATACCTTTAGTTTCAGTCCATTCAGCATTAGAACCTTTTTTAATAAAAGATAGTACTCTTGAACTATTTGCAACAGCTTGTGATATTGCAGTTTGACTAAGCAAAGAATAACCTAAATACAATGAATCTCCTGTCAAAACCAAAGACTCATCTAATTCTATTTTGTTCCAACCTGACACAAGAGAGGTTACATCAACCTCTTTTTCAAAAAGTACATCTGAACCCAACTTACTTGAAACAAAAACCTTCAAATATGCAATTTTTGCACTTTCATATTTATAAACTGAAACTGTTTTCAACTCAGCTCCAACCATATCTTTTATCTCATCTGCAGAAACAAAAACCGCCGCAGAAATAGTATCCTTTTGCACAACACCAGATTGGCGGAACGTATCCTCTAATTTAAGGTTACCAACATACATCTGACGAGCCTGAACTCCAACCACAAATAAAAGTGCAGATAATGTAAAAATTGCTTTAAATAATTTCATAAATAAATATTTACTAAAAAAACAAAATATTCCAATATATTAGGTTACAAAGATACAAAAAAAAGTTGAAAATTAAAAATTGAAAGTTGAAAGTTATTTTTCATCTTTCAAAACAAAAAGCATCAATCCTAATATAGTGATTATCAACATCACAACAAACACCATATAACTATTCTGAGCCGTAAAAGCCGTAACAACTGAAAAAATTACCGTACCAATAAGCACAAAAATAAATGTCAAAAGATTAAGATAAGCCAACATTGAGCCCAATTTACGACCAATGTCTGCACTTTGCACTATTGCCAAACATGGCACTTGAAATATGCCACCACTGAATGCTGTCAAAAATATCAATGCACCTAACACCCATCCTTCTGGTTTAAATATCAACACAATTATCAGTGTAATAACCACTCCAATCAACCCTCCAACTATGAAATTATGCCTATTCCTATTTTCAATCAATTTTCCTGCAACACTACATCCAACTGCAATGCCCACTGCCGCCATTGCCAATATAATGCTTGATGCCGTATTACTCATCCCAAGTGTGCGAGTGCAGTGCAACACCACATTCATCTGCAACAATCCACCTAACAACCATAGTAACGAAGCCCCAAACACAGCCTTATTAAGACCTTTATGTTTAGATGCAAACCTATATGATTCTATTAAAAATCGTATTGGATTGCGCGACTCTTTTGTTTGTTCTACCTCTCCCTCTTTTATGCCTAAAAACAGAGATAATCCCCAACCTAATAGTGCTAATATAATCATTATGCCACCTACAATCCACCAGGCATAATTATCCGAAATATATGCAGCAATAATAGTGCCCACAAGAATCCCTAAAAATGCCATCATCTCAAACATCCCACTACCAAATGCCACTCCTCGTTCTCCATCCACATCGCGTATAAGTCCGTATTTTGCAGGCGAATAGAGGCAACTCTGCATACCCATCAACAGTACAGCCAACAACACTACCCACACCGACTCCATCCAAAATCCAACTCCTGCCAATAGCACAATAGGTAATTCCAACAACTTCATCAAGCGCACTATCTGTTGCTTCGAATATCGCTCAGCAATCTCGCCAGAATAGGGCGAAAGCAACAAATATGGCAACACCAATGCCGCACTCACTGCCGATATCAACTGACTTTGCGTCATCCACTCTGGCATAACCCATCCCACTGCAACAAATATAATGCAGTGCTTCATGAAGTTATCATTCAACACCCCAACAAAGTTGAGCAAAAACAACTTAAACCATTTCATATTTTAGACACGAGATAAAGATAATTTGTCGGACTAATCTGACCTGTCCGACACATCCGACAAGTCGGACTGGTCCGACAATAAAAATTAATAACTCGCTACTGAAATATTATTTCAACAACGAAATACTACGTTTAACAAAATCTGCCAAATCTTTGCCTTTCAACATATTGTTTGCAAGCAAAGCGAGGTCAATTAATTGTTTTACTTTTTCGTGACCTGCTGCGAATCGAGCAAATACTGATGTACGTTTTTCACCCAATTCGGCTATTTGTTTGTCGATATTCTTAATCTCTTCTTTCTCAGCAACAGGCACTTCGTCATCTTTTTTGCCTTCGTGCAATTTCTTCAATTCTGCTTTGCGTGCATCGAGTGATTTCAACTCTGCCACGATTGGCTTAATCTCTGCGCCACATTCAGCCTCTTCTGCTGCCAACACTCCTTTAACCAATGGGTGCGCTGTATTCAACACAAGCGAGTATGAATCAGGCATTTCACCATAGAACGCCATCATTGGATTGCCTCCATTGCGCGACATCTCTTTCATACGGCGCATAAATTCGTTTTGTGTAATCACAATCGGAGCGGCATCTTCGCCAAGCGAGTCAAGAGTTACAATAAACTCTGTCTTCTCCATTTTTGGCAATTGTGCTTGGAACACCGATGTTAATGCTTGACGCTCATCATCAGTAAGTTCCACTTGTGGAGCATCTGCTTTTTGAATCAATTTGCCTACCACATCACTATCTACACGCACAAAACGCACTTTCTCATTCTTTTGTTCCCATTGTCCTACCCAATGCGAATCCAACTGTCCGTCCATCAACAACACATCATAGCCCTTAGCCTGCGCTGCTTCAATATAAGAGTGTTGTTCTTCAGCATTTTGAGCGTATAGGCAAATCAAATTACCATCTTTGTCGGTTTGTTCGCCTTTAATCAATTCTTTGTATTCTTCGAAAGTAAAGAACTTGCTGTCAACATTTTTAAACAATGCAAAGTCTTTCGCTCTATCGTAGAATTTCTCATCTGTGAGCATTCCGAATACAATAAATATCTTCAACGCATCCCATTTTTCTTCGAATTGTGTGCGGTCGTTTTTGAAAATTTCGTTCAAGCGGTCAGCCACTTTTTTAGTAATATGATTAGAAATTTTCTTCACATTGCCATCTGCTTGAAGGTACGAACGGCTCACATTCAACGGAATATCTGGCGAATCCAACACACCATGCAATAATGTCAAATATTCAGGCACTATACCTTCAACCGAGTCTGTTACAAACACTTGATTGCAATACAACTGAATTTTGTTGCGTTCAAGATTCACACCCTCTTTGATGCGTGGGAAATAAAGGATACCTGTCAAATTGAATGGATAATCCACGTTCAAATGAATGTGGAACAATGGGTCTTCTCCGTATGGATACAATTCACGATAGAATTTATCGTAATCCTCATCTGTCAAATCGGCAGGCTTACGAGTCCAAGCTGGTGTAGTATTATTAATGATATTAGGCTCACCAGTTGCCACCTCTTTACCCTCTTTCCACTCTTTTTTCTCGCCGAACACAATATTCACAGGCAAGAATTTGCAGTATTTATTCAACAATGTGCTGATGCGACCTTCTTCGAGAAATTCTTTGTTCTCATCGTCGATATGAAGCACAATATCAGTGCCGCGATCTGCTTTTTCGCACTCTTCGAGCGTAAATTCAGGCGACCCATCGCACAACCAATGTTGTGCAGGCTCATCTTTATACGATTTAGTAAAGATTTCCACCTCTTTAGCCACCATGAACGCCGAGTAAAAGCCAAGACCGAAATGTCCGATTATCGCATTCGCATCATCTTTATATTTATCAAGAAATTCAGTTGCGCCCGAAAATGCTATCTGGTTGATATACTTCTCAATCTCCTCAGCAGTCATACCAACGCCACGGTCCGAAATAGTAAGCGTACCCTTATCAGCATCAATCTTCACCTCAACGTTAGTCACTCCCATTTCGCCTTTGAATTCACCCACCGAAGCCAATGTTTTCAACTTCTGAGTAGCATCTACTGCATTCGACACCAATTCACGCAAGAAAATCTCGTGGTCGCTATACAAGAATTTTTTAATCACGGGGAAGATATTATCCGTAGTTACCCCAATAGTTCCTTTTGCCATATTATTAGATAATTAGTAGCGAGTAGCAAGACTTACATACCCCTTCGCCCGTTGGGCACTCCCCCTAACTTAGGGGGAGATTTGAAGAAAGTAACGAGACCTTTTGTACTCGACTTCGATTCGTTAATATTTATTAGATTTCGTTTAGAAGTTAGACCGATTAGTCAAATTAGACCAATTCGCGAAACTATATGGTCAAATATAATGCCACCATATAAATTCTGCCATAATGTCACACCCTACCCTTATCTTACACTCAAGCTACTAAAACAATAAAATAAAAAAGCGAAACCCAAAAGGATTTCGCTTTTCATATCATGTACACGAATAGTTATTATGCGATGAAAGCAGCGTATGCTTCAGCATCCATAAGACCTTCAAGTTCAGCAGCATCTTTAACTGCGATTTTGATCATCCAGCCTTCGCCGTATGGGTCGTTGTTAACCAATTCAGGAGCATCTTCGAGAGCAGCGTTAACTTCGAGGATTTCACCTGTTACAGGCATACAAAGGTCAGAAACAGTTTTAACAGCTTCGATAGAACCGAATACTTCGTTAGCGCCAATAGTTTCGCCTTCTTTTTCGTTTTCAACGAATACGATTTCACCAAGTTCTGATTGTGCGAAATCTGTGATGCCTACGTATGCAACTTCGCCTTCTACGCGAATCCATTCGTGGTCTTTTGTGTACTTAAGATTGTTTGGTAAGTTCATAATATATAGATTTTTAATAGCGAGCCTTTTTTAATGCACAATGCATAATTCATAATCCACAATTATTAACTTCGCTTCATTAATATTTGATTATTCTTTCAAGGTGCAAAGTTAAATAATTTAATTCATTGCACAAAATATTTTTATATATTTTTTTAAAACTTAAAATTTTTCGCTGTGATCAAGTTTTTAATGATATTAGAAGTCCATACCTTCTTCCATGCCTTCGCCTCCCATGTCCATACCACCTGATTGTGGACGTTGTTTTTTAGCACGCATATTACCGAAGTTGTATGTCAACGATACCGAGAACATTGTACCACGTGGTTCGTGCGATGAATATTGCCAGAAGTTGTCACCCCAAGTAGTGTTTGCCCAACGACGTGAATTCAATAAGTCGCGAATCGACAACGCCAAGTTCAACTTACGGTCCAAAAAGCTCTTACGCACACCAAGGTCGATTGTATATTGCGATTTCGACTTACCTTGTGCCACTACGTCAGCCGAACGATACATACCTGTCAACTGTGCCGACCAACCCATTGGTATCAAGAAATTTGCCATCAAACGAGCATTCCATGAGAAACTTTGTTGGAATGGATACAACAAATCCAACGCCCCATCCAAATCTGTATCATAGAACACACTATCCATTGCCGAATAGTAGCAGTTAACTGTTGTGGTCAAGTTCAACCATTTAGTTACTTTATTCTTCGCAACCACCTCAAGACCTGCACGTTGACGACGAGCCACGTTCTCGAATGTAGTGTACATCACATTATCTTCGCCCAAATATCTCACTCGTTCCATCTCATTATCTGAGAAACGATAGTACAATCCAGCCGAAATTGCGTGATTATCCCAAGTCTTCAAGTAGTTCAATTCTACTGCACTCGAAATCTCAGGGTCGAGATCAGGATTACCAAACGAAATATTTGTCGAGTCACTCATATCACGGAAGGCATTGATTTGACGACCACGAGGACGATTTATACGACGTGTATAGTTAGCTTGCAACTCATGATTATTTGGGAACGCATACGACAAAAATGCAGTTGGATATACTTGAAAATAATCTTTACGATTTGCTTGCCAAGCCGATTCGTCCTCTACGTCGCGCGTACGCACATACGTATTTGTATATTCGCCACGCAAACCTACCGACATACTAAACGGGCCAAATTTAGCCCCGTATGTTGCATACATCGCCGCAATCCACTCTTCATAATCGAAGTCATTAAACTGAATCAAAAGGCTATCTTCTCCCTCCAAATTCCACGCACGCGATGGCGACAATCTCTGTTGCCATGAACCGTAAAGCCCAGCTTCCAACTTCATCGTTTGCCCAAACTTCTGTGTATAATCCAATTTATAACGAGTACTCTGATTTTTACCGTTTTGACGCTGAATTTGAGTATATTCTGGACTCCAACCTTGAATAGCACGTTGCACGTATGTGTAATCGCCCGAACGTTGATGACCTGAATATTCAATACTTGTTCTCACCTCCGAACCTTTCTTATCTATCTCATACACATAGTCCAACGACACATTATACGATGGACGCATACCATTTTGATAATTTTCACGCTCATAAATAGTAGTATCCATCATGTCCCAATCCACTCGAGTGTATTTATTCAAATTATGAGAACCATTGCTACCGCCATGACCCATAAACGAAACACCTATAGTGTTCTTCTCATTGATATGGAAATCTGCACCTAAACGACCAAACAACCCCCAGAAATTACGACGACTATCCGACAAAGTATTCAAAAACGAAATTGTATCGCCCCACATCTCTTCTGCCGACAAAAATCCCTCTTTATCCAAACGCTCAAACGAATAACGATCGGTATAGTTCTCCGAACTCATATTCATATAACGCAAACCCACATTGGCATAAAAATCCACTAACTTACTGTTATAGTTGAAATTCACACCCACATGCGCACCTGGCGCAGGCGAACCAATATTATACATACCACCCGCCGACACCGAACCATAATAGCCAGCCTTACGGTCTTTTTTCATCACAAGATTGATGATACCTGCCGTACCTTCAGGATTAAATTTTGCCGAAGGATTGGTGATAATCTCCACTGCCTCAATACTTCCCGCAGGCATTTGTTCCAATATCTGAGCGCGGTTCTCCTCTGTCAAACCACTTGGCTTACCGTTAATCCATACCTCCACACTCGATGAATTACGCAACGAGACATTACCCTCATTATCAACATCTACCGATGGGATACCTTGCAACATTTCCGATGCCGAAGCACCCGATGCCGCTAAGTTTTGATCTACATTAAATACCTTTTTATCTATATCAAATCGCATTTGCGATGCCTGACCTACCACTTCCACTTCGCCCAACATTTTAGCATCTTCGCGCAACACAAGTTTGCCCAAAGCCACTTGATCGCTCAACGATTTCACCGATACCGATTTCTTAATCGTTTGATAACCAACAAATGTAATATCTAATTCATACTCACCTGCAGGCACTCCTTGAACTTCAAACACACCCGTTTCGTCTGATATTGCACCATACACCGCACTCTTATCCGACTTCGATGTAAGCATAACATTTACAAAATCCAATGCAGAACCCGCTGCATCTACAATTCGTCCTTTTACTACAGCTGCATTCATTGCCATCACAGCAAACGCAACCACAAAAAACAATGCAATTCTTTTCATTATAACGTTAAATATATTTTTCCGAACTGATAGACTACAAATCCACCAATAAGTTTAATCCAAAATAAAAAATAATAAAAATTTCTAATTCCTCACTCCTAATTCCTCACTCCTCATTGCAATCGCTTCCATCGCCAATCTATACGATTCCAACCCAAATCCCGAAATCACACCCACACAAGCCTTCGACAATAACGACACTCTTCTCTCCTCTTCTCTTGCATAAATATTAGTGATATGCACCTCTACTACAGGTGTTTTGATTGCCGCCACAGCATCTGCTATCGCCACCGACGTATGCGTATATCCTCCTGCATTAAGCACAATTCCATCAGCCTCAAACCCCACCTCATGCAACTTATTGATTATCTCACCCTCCACATTCGACTGATAATACTCAAACTCACAATCCGCATATCTCGCCTTCAACTCCTCCAAATAATCCTCAAATCGCACAAATCCATACTTCTCAGGCTCACGAACGCCCAATAAATTTAGGTTAGGTCCATTGATTATCACTATTTTCATAACTCAAAAAAATTTTTGCAAAGTTACAAAAAAAATTGAATTTATAGAAAGACAAAATAACATAATAACAAAATTTACAAACCCTTTCTCATTTAACAAAATTTATCAACTAAAAATTATGTATTTTGGATTAAAATCATTAAATTTGCAAATTAAAATTTTATAATATGAAAAATTTAAATCTCATTCTATTGTGCATTGTGCATTGTGCATTGTGCATTAGTGTAACAGCACAAACATCAGTAACCCCATTCGATGCCTCTAAAGATTATCTCAACGGCATTGTATATTCCCTCCCTAAAACAGAAATAAACGTCGTAATCACCGCCCGCCACACAATCGAAAAACCGGGTCCTTTCTACCAATATGCAGAACGCTATCTTGCAATCAAAGATATTATAACCATCAACAATGAAACATGGAGTATCGAAAACATCGAAATCCAATCATCTGCAGTAGCCGACCCTAACCGCACTTTCCAAGTGGCAATCGACAACAAAGGCATCGCCAATAACATATCATTCTATCACGACAACATTATCGCAGGAGTAAATATTGAGTCGGACGGGTCAGACGGGTCAGACAAATCGGACAAGTCAGACAATTCTCAATTCTCAATTCTCAACTCTCAATTCGATTACTCCGTTCTCAACGAAGATGCCCTCGTAGCAACTTCAATTCCTAAAATGGCAGAAATGGTAGCTCGCCAAATCTATCACATTCGCGAAAGCCGCACTGCCCTCCTCTCTGCCGACCTCGAACATCTTCCTGATGGCGAAGCCCTCAAAACAATGCTCGCTCAACTCGATTGCGAAGAAGCCGAACTCGTAGCATTCTTCGTCGGCAAAACTACAACATACACTATAACAAAAACTTACAGCATCGCTCCCGATGACAACCTCAAACATTACGTCATCGCTCGCATTAGCACATCCGAGGGTCTTATTGATGCCAACAACGTCATCGGCGAACCTATATATCTCAACATTGAGGGCAGATACTACAATGCCCCTCTCACTGATCCTAAACAAGAAAAATCACCTAAAGGTTTCTACTACAACGTGCCAGGCAGTGCACTCATCACCGTAGAATCACATGAACTCAAAACACAACAAACCCTACCAATAGCACAATTCGGCTACACAACCCACCTTAACGCCGCATTGACCAACAACAAAACTGCACGCATCACTTTCAACCCCGAACTCGGCACAATCCTCAAAATAGAAAAATAATTTTTTGAATTTAAACATAAGTACATACCTAATTCTATAGGACAACTAATTTATTTTGCCACCCAAAATTCCCTACGGCTAAATTTATTTTTTCAAGTACATACACTAAATCACAAAATATTCTAAATCGATTACAAGGCTTGTACTTAAATAAATAATTATCCTCACCAAAATCAAAAAATCCAACTTAAAACTCACAAGCCCATAAACAAAAATATGTACTTCTGTTAAAAACAGAAAATAATGAAAAACAAAGACCACATAATCATCAAGAACGCCCGAGTGCACAACCTCAAAGGCATCAACCTCGAAATTCCTCGCAACAAATTCATTGTCATCACAGGACTTTCGGGCTCAGGCAAATCTTCGCTCGCCTTCGACACCATCTATGCCGAAGGCCAGCGTCGTTATGTGGAATCTCTTTCAAGCTACGTACGCCAATTTCTCGGACGTATGAACAAGCCCGAAGTCGATATGATAAAAGGCATTCCGCCCGCTATCGCCATCGAACAAAAGGTCATAAACAACAACCCACGCTCTACCGTCGGCACTACAACCGAAATATACGAATATCTCAAACTTTTATATGCTCGCATTGGTCATACCTTTTCACCTAAATCAGGCAAAGAGGTCAAACGACACACTGTTGACGACGTAATCCAATACATTATATCATTGCCAGAAGGAACTACGGCAGTACTATTAGTCTCACTAAAAACCGAGAAAAGCAAAAATTCCTCATTCCTCATTCCTCATTCCTCATTAGAAACTCTTAATTCTCAGGGTTTCTCACGCTTAATGCACAATGGTGAATTCATCCGCATCACCGACATACTATCAGACAATGCTAATAATTCCTCATTCCTCACTCCTAATTCCTCATTATATCTCGTTGTCGACCGCGTAACCGTCAACTCTTCAGACGAACTCCGCAATCGTCTCTACGACTCAATCGAAACTGCCTTTTTCGAAGGTAAAGACTATTGTACCGTAGCCCACAAAGAGAACGATGAATGGCAATACACCGAATTTTCTAAGGCTTTCGAGGCTGATGGCATCAAATTCGAACTACCTTCCGAGCGAATGTTCTCATTTAACAACCCTCTCGGAGCATGCCCTACCTGCGAAGGCTTCGGCAAAATTCTCGGCATCGACCCCGACCTCGTCATCCCCGACCAATCGCTCAGCATCTATCAAGATGCTGTAATGCCTTGGCGCGGTGCAGTCATGGGACAAGGCAAACGCGACCTCATCCTACATGCCGAAAAATTCAAATTCCCTATCCACAAACCATACTTCCAACTCACCGAAGCTCAAAAACAACTTCTTTGGACAGGCAATCAATGGTTTATGGGACTCAACGACCTATTCAAAGATATAGAATCTCAACAATATAAAATCCAATATCGTGTTATGCTCTCGCGCTATCGTGGCAAAACTCTTTGCCCCGATTGTCATGGCACACGCCTACGCAAAGAGGCTAACTACGTAAAAATCAACGGTAAATCCATCAGCCAATTAGTTGATTTGCCTATCAACGAACTCTACTCATTCATCACATCTCTACAACTACCAGAACACGAGGCCGAAATCGCCAAACGACTTATTCGCGAAATCACCACTCGCCTCGAATTCCTCATGGACGTAGGGCTCGAATATCTCACCCTCAACCGCCAAAGCAACACGCTCTCAGGCGGTGAAAGCCAACGCATCAACCTCGCCACATCACTTGGTTCTGCTCTCGTTGGCTCGCTATATATCTTAGACGAACCAAGTATCGGACTACATCCGCGCGACACCGAACGTCTTATCAAAGTTCTCCGTCAGTTACAGCAACTTGGCAATACAGTCATCGTTGTCGAACACGACGAAGAAATCATGCGTGCAGCCGACTACATCATCGACATCGGCCCCGAAGCAGGCCGCCACGGTGGAGAAGTAGTACTCACAATGGACACTAAAGAATTAAAAAATAATTCCTCATTCCTCACTCCTCACTCCTCATTTACACTAAAATATCTCACTGGCGAACTCCAAATCGAAACCCCAACTTCACGTCGTCGCTCGTCTAACTACATCGAAATCAAAGGAGCTACTCAAAACAACCTAAAAGGTATCGACGTGAAATTTCCTCTAGGCATTATGACTGCCGTAACGGGCGTATCAGGTTCAGGCAAAAGTAGTCTCGTTCGTGACGTGCTCTACAATGCCCTCCGTCGCGCTCTTGACCTCCAAACCGAAGAAAAAGTCCACTACGGCTCTCTCACTGGTAGCCTACACCTTATTAAGTCGGTAGAAATAGTTGACCAAAATCCTATCGGCAAATCAAGTCGCTCTAATCCCGTAACCTACCTCAAAGCTTACGACGATATTCGCAAACTCTTTGCCGACCAACAACTTTCTAAACAAATGGGATTCACGCCAGCTCATTTCTCTTTCAATGTCGATGGCGGACGTTGTCCTATTTGTCAAGGCGAAGGTACAGTAACAGTGCCTATGCAATTCATGGCAGACCTCGTGCTACCTTGCGAAGCCTGTCATGGCAAACGATTCAAAAACGACATACTCGATGTGAAATTCCATGGCGCAAATATCCACAACGTACTCGAAATGACCGTCAACCAAGCCATCGAATTCTTCGAAGCCCATCCCGACAGCACTACAAAAAAAATCATAAAACGCCTAAAACCGCTACAAGATGTCGGCATTGGCTATGTCCGACTCGGACAAAGTTCAAGCACTCTTTCAGGCGGAGAAAGCCAACGCGTGAAACTTGCTTACTATCTCTCGCAAGAATCACAAGAACACACATTCTTTATTTTCGACGAACCTACGACTGGTCTTCACACCCACGACATACGCAAATTGATGATTGCATTTAATGCCCTTATCAAACGCGGACACACAGTTCTTATCATCGAACATAACCTAAATGTTATAAAATGTGCCGACCATATCATCGACATCGGCCCCGAAGGAGGTGCCCGCGGAGGTAACATTGTTGTGTGTGGAACACCCGAAAAAGTAGCAAAATGCGAAAAATCACATACAGGTAAAGCATTAACACAACTTTTAAACATCAATTAAACGGCATAAAATCTGCTTTTCAACATCTTTTTTAATAAATATCCCTATTGTAAATCAGATAATTAAATAAATAATTAACTTTTTTACAAAAAATATTTTGCCAATTCAAAAAAAAGCAGTAACTTTGCCGAGCAATTGAGGGTAATACCTCAATCATCAAAAAGCATTCTTCCTTAGCTCAGTTGGTTAGAGCATCTGACTGTTAATCAGAGGGTCCTTGGTTCAAGTCCAAGAGGGAGAGCAATAGTTTAAAAGTACATTCTTCCTTAGCTCAGTCGGTTAGAGCATCTGACTGTTAATC
>JAZRJN010000114.1:0-2795 GCA_045645785.1 Candidatus Aphodosoma sp.
CGAAGCTCAAATGCTGTAGGGAAGAAGCTGAACATTGCAAACAAAATCGGCATTTGGAACAACATTGGCAAACATCCACTCATAGGACTCACGCCTACTTTTTGATAAAGAGCCATTGTAGCTTGTTGACGTTCCATTGCTTTTTCAGCAGGAATACGAGCATTGATTTCTTCGATTTGAGGACGAAGCACACGCATTTTTGCCGACGACATATATGATTTGAATGTAAATGGAAGTATCACCAATTTAATAATGATAGTCAACAAAAGAATGATAATACCATAACTTGCAATATATTTGCTCAAGAAATTGAACACAGGAATGATGACGCCAGTCGAAATCCAACGGAAAAGCGACCAACCCATAGGAATAATGTGTTGAAGACGAAGTTTGTCGTCACCAGAGAGGTCTTTGTCATACGATTTCAACACTTTATATTGGTTAGGACCATAATAAGTATGAAATTTAGTAGGACGAACACCATTAGGGTCGAATGCCACAGATGCCTCCATTTTATGCTTTTTGATAAACTCCGAACGCTCTGGCATCAATTCGCTCTCTACATTGGCAGCTGTAAATGCATCATCAGCAATCATAATTGTACTAAAGAAATGGTCTTTGAATGCCACCCAACGCACTTTACCTGCAAGTTTTTCTGAATCATTTTTCAACTCTGAGAGGCGTTCCATATCGTCTGACACATACTTATAATTGAGTGTAGCATAACGAGATTCGAATTTACGACCTTTCTCATTTTGACGAATAAGCGACTGCCATTGCATATCGAGCGATGATGTATTTGGAGATAGAATACGACTCATGTTGTGTGCCTTTATTTCCATCTCGGTCATATAATCGTCGTTTGGAATTGTATAAACAAAGTCCAAATAACTTTCAGCATCCACCGCAAGACGCATTGTTACAATCTGAGCATCAGCCGTTTTATCAACCATTGGTTGAAAGAAAAGACTTTTAGTATTAAGCACACGATTATCGTTAGTAAAAAGAGTAAAGCCCAACGAAGCATCGCCATCAGCAAACAACATAAGCGGAAGCGAATCGTAGCGTTGATAATTCTTCATTTCAGCAGCACACACACGACCACCTTTATTAGAGAATGTAAGACGAAGATATTCGTTTTCGACAACAAAATGCTCCTCTACGCCAACACCAGCATTAGCAAAATGTCCAAAAGTTTTTTCAAGACGAGCAGAATCAAGTGTCATTTCGCCAATAGCAGCGAGCGAATCGGCAACTGCTTGTTCACGTTCGAGTTCTAATTGAGCAAGATATGCTGCCTCATTGGCAGCAGCAATAGAGTCACGCACATGTTGACGACGTGCCAACTCCTCTTTACTTGGTTGATTCAACCAACTGAAGCCGAATATCACGGCCATTATTAGGACTAAGCCTATGACGGTGTTTTTATCCATTTATTTTATAGATTTTTAGTAGCGAGTAGCGAGTAACGAGACTCACCAACCACAATTCATTTTAATATCACAAAATAGCGTGCAAAGTTACAAAAATTTATTGAGATGTGCAATAGATAAAAAATTGTAAAGGTACAAAAAAAATTGATAGTTAATAGACGTAAAATGCTTTTTTTGTGTGAGTGTTATTTTTTTATTTTTTGTATTGCAATATATCTATTTTTTAGTAACTTTGTAACTGAAATAAAACTCAGCGAAGCCGAGTGTCAAAAATCTCACTACTCGCTACTAATTTTTGCGATAAGTGAAAGCAATAGAGTTTTACTCTAATTGCCGAGCGGAGCAAAAATCTTGAGTGAAACAAAAAAAATCTAAAATTATGATTTCATATAACACCGAAAACGTGAAAATGCCGAAACTCGGCAAACGCGAAACTAATGCTTGGATTAAAGCTGTGGCTGCGAAATATGGTAAAAAAGTGGGCGAAGTAGCTTATATTTTTTGCGACGACGAAAAAATTTTGGAGGTAAACAAAGAGTATCTCCAGCATGATTATTACACTGATATTATTACATTTGACTACTGCGAAGAGGATGTATTAAATGGTGATATTTTTATCTCGTTGGACACAGTAGCAAGCAATGCAGAAGAATTTGGTGTATCATTCGACAACGAACTCCACCGCGTACTCATTCATGGTATTTTGCACCTTTGCGGTCAAGACGACCAAACACCTGAGTTGAGAGCAGAGATGATTGCGAAGGAGAATGAGGCGCTTGCAATGTTGTAATGTTTTAACATAAGTACAAGTTTTATATTTAATGGTTTACAAAATGTAATTTGTATTTTATAATTTTGCAAGGATAAATATTTTCGCCAAGTACAAACACTAAATCATAAATTATTAACCATAAGGCTTGTACTTAAAAAAAAACAAATTTACCTTTGAAACTTATAAATTCCGAACAAACCATTTTATCTCGAAAAAAATAATTTTGTACTTCTGTTCAAAAAACAAACAAAATGAGAGCGATTGTGCTGACATCGACACTGTATAGCGACAACAGCTATATGCTCAATTTATTCACTGACGAATTGGGTTATGTGTCTGTATCTGTTAAAGTTGGCAAACGCAGTAAGGTAAGATTATCACACATTCAACCACTCACGCTGCTGTCAGTAGAGTTGCATGGCCGTCCTTCGCAGCAGGTGATGCATGTGACGGAGTGTGTAGCTCTACAAGGATGCGAATCAATAGCTATGGATGTGCCTAAAATGCTGACGGCACAATTCCTTGCAGAGTTTTTGAACCACACGCTAAGGTTATATCAGAGGGATGCGGCATTGTTTGACTTTATATTT
>JAZRJN010000115.1:0-3374 GCA_045645785.1 Candidatus Aphodosoma sp.
AACGATACACCATTTTCAACCTCCACATAATCGGTATTAGCAACCGAATTTTTCTCAGTCAATTTATTCACACTACGGAATGCAAGGAATGGACGCAAACGCAATGTTGTAGCAGAATGTGCTTCAAGCAATGTATATGCCACCAAAACACGATTCTCATTAGATACCAAAATGCGCTCTTTTTGCAAAATCACACCACCTATACGATAAATAGTAGTTGCAACAGAGCCCATACGGAACTCACGAATATACTTATGACCGCGTGGACTATAATAATCTCCGGCATATTTATGCAGACCTATATTAAACTCAGCTCCGTGCTGAATCACAGTTTCATCACACGAAGACAACAAAACATGGTTACCTCCAAGTTCTTCAATCGGAACAACCAATAAACCATGATACTTACGGGTATTACAATCCACAATAGTACCACTCGAATATGCTCCAGCTCGATTAGTGCGCAACATCTCTTTGTCTAACGACTTCTCCAAGTTGGTCATCAATAGCCTGTCAAATCTCAAGTAATTCATTTTCTATCAATTCATAATTCACAATTCACAATTCACAATTAAATAAAACAATTGTGCATTATGCATTGTACACTGTGCATTATTAAAATTCCGCCATAAAGTTACAACTTTTATTTTATTCCACAAACTTTTTTATCTATATTTTTTAATTTTTTATAAAATCAACAAAAAAGAGACGCAAAACATGCGTCTCCTCCTATTATTTATTACCTATTATCTGTAATCTGTAATTTATTTCTTTTGTTGTTGCGGTTTAGCTATCGCATCACGCATCTGAGTATCTGCCTCAATATTTTTCATACGATAGTAGTCCATAATACCAAGATTACCATTACGGAATGCTTCAGCCATAGCACGTGGCACTTCTGCCTCTGCTTCAATAACCGAAGCACGTGCCTCTTGTGCTTTTGCTTTCATCTCTTGTTCGAGAGCAATAGCCATTGCACGACGCTCTTCAGCACGCGCTTGAGCAATATTTTTGTCCGCTTCAGCTTGGTCAATTTGAAGTGCTGCACCAATATTTTTACCTACATCTACGTCAGCAATATCAATCGACAAAATTTCGAAAGCTGTACCTGCATCAAGACCTTTAGACAATACAAGTTTAGAGATAGAATCAGGATTTTCGAGCACCTGCTTATGAGTTTCACAACTACCAATAGACGACACAATACCTTCACCTACACGAGCAAGAATTGTATCTTCGCCTGCACCACCCACAAGCTGACGAATATTAGCACGCACAGTAACACGCGCTTTTGCCAACAATTGAATACCATCTTTAGCAACAGATGATACAACTGGCGAGTCAATCACTTTTGGATTTACCGACATTTGAACAGCTTCAAAAACATCACGACCTGCAAGGTCAATAGCAGTAGCTGTTTTAAACGAAAGTTCGATATTTGCTTTTGCTGCAGATACAAGCGCATGAACAACACGAACAACGTGTCCACCTGCAAGATAGTGAGCCTCAAGGTCATCGCGAGTAATATCGGTCAAACCAGCTTTGCGAGCCTCAATCATTGCATTCACAATAGTAGATGGCGTAACCTTACGAATACGCATCAAAAAGAGTTGAATGAGAGAAATTCTCACACCCGACACTCTGGCAGTAAGCCACAATCCGAATGGTACATAGTAAAGGAAAATTATCAAAAGGATAAGAACCAATACAATACCAGCAATAGTTAAAATTGTCATAGTAATTAGTATTTAATTAGTAGTTAGTAATTTCTCAATTTCTCATTCCTAATTATCAAAACATTCCCCTCTATCTCAACCACAACAACATCCACACCTCTATCAAGGAATCCATCACGATATTTAGCTTCATACTCTTCGCCATTCACCAACACTTTTCCCATAGGAGCAAGACGTGAAAGTGTAACACCCTTATCTCCCACTGCCACTTTCGACATATCATACAGATTATCCGACTCTAATTCTTTATCTAATGCCATTTTATCAAGTGGTTTTCCCTTGATAAAATATACAATAGCAAACAACAGAGCAATAACAGATACCACCACCACAATCCACCCTGCGGTAGAACCCAATTTAGCAAAGGCATACCAAATACCTGCACCTGTAAACAATGTTCCAACAATACCTCCTATCGAAACACCTGGCAAGAAAAATATTTCAAGAACAAAAAACAATATTCCTAAAACAACAAATGTTATAACTAAAACTATATCCATAATTTAAAAAATTAAAAATTCCTCACTCCTAATTCCTCATTCCTAATTCTTTAATTTCTTCTCTACGCGTTTGTAATATATAATCAGCCACTAAATTCTTGTATTTACGCACCTCTACTTCCAATTCCAATATTTCAGCACGCAATATATCTTGATCTTTCTCATCTTCTGAAAAGAAAAACTCCCGACGTTTACCCTCAAGCAAACGCTGTAAAGTCAACAATCTACTCTCTGTATCTTGAACTTTTAAATACAAATTCTTCGCTTCTACACTTTTAAATTGCGCTTTACTAGTATAAACAATACCATCATTTACAAAAAAGTTTATCTCCGACTCTTTTTCATCCCCACTCACATCAGACTCCTCATCTGTATCTGCTTCTACAACAACCTTATTGTAAACTTTCAATTGTGCCACCAAACGTCTATAGTTAACATCTTCTGTTTTGACTAATTTCTTAACACTATTTGGAACAAATTCGTAAACAACCACACTATCAGCGTGTTGAAATCTATCTGTTGCAAACCATCCTATATGTGCTATTTCATCAAACACATAAAGATAATCATTTGCTGGTGAATTAAACGGCATACCTATATTTATAGGCTCCGAATAATCATTAATAGTACTATTATAACGAGCTAAAAATATATCATATCCCCCCAACGAATTATGCCCTTTTGATGCAAAATAAAGAGTTACTCCATCTGGTAATTCAAACGGAAAATTTTCATCTTCCGTAGTATTCAAAACCGAAGATAAATTTGTTGCTTCACTCCAACCTTCCACCAAACGATATGCTACATTCAAATCTAATTGTGTCCCTGAAACTCTATCTGCCAACAACATTTTATCTTCTCTTCCTGTATAATAAACCACTTGTTGTTGATCATTCAATTCACCATCCGTAGCATTATCATTATCGTACAAATTCAACTTACCTAAATCACGAGGCAAACGATATGCTGAAAGAAAATGTCGTTTATCCACTTTAATACTATCAATTATAGCAATATCCTCTACGCGACCTAGCATATTTGCTCCCAATTCTGCTTTTATGCGCTTTTGATTATAAACATTCAAAAGACTATCTTCTGCAGCATCTAAACTTTCTATATAATCAGAATATACCTCTGC
>JAZRJN010000116.1:0-9692 GCA_045645785.1 Candidatus Aphodosoma sp.
CAAGGTTTGTTTGTAACAGCTGGCGATTCTCTTAATGGCGATGCTGTATATGGTTATGATAGTTATAAGGAGTCTGCTGTTTATGCTTATCGTTTGTTCGATTTCGAAAAAGGTCAATATGTAGTCTCTTATGACTATAAATCTGAAGGTTCTAAACTTGACTATGGACGTATATTTATAGTTCCTTCTGATTATGAAATTACAGCTGGTGAGCGTATTGGTTATGTTAATGAAACAACAAATAAGCCATCTCTTCCTGCCGAATGTATCTCTCTTGATGCTAATGCTATTTTGGCTAATACAATTGCTTTGACCAATAAGGAAGAGTCATTCTTTATCACAGAACCTGGTCGTTATAAACTTGTTGTTCAATGGTATAATAAAGGTAATTACACTGGAACTTTACCACTTAAATTGAATAATATTTCGTTCGAGAAAGCTTCTTGTGCTGATATCGACCTTTTGGCTATTCAAGATGTAGATTATCAATCTATTACAGCAACATTCCGTAACTATAACGAATCTCCTTCGGTTTGTGCTATATCTACAACTCCTGATGTAGAGTTAGCCTTTGATATTGATACTGTTTTCAATGAAACGGTTTCTTTTGATGATTTAGCAGGTAATACAACTTATTACATATTTGTTAAAGCTGCTTGTTACGAAACATTACAATCTCAATGGAAGATGATTACAGCAACAACTGATTGTGCTCCATACGAAGTGACCGCTCAAACTCCATATCTCGAGGGATTTGAATTATATAATAAAGGTGCGCAACTTGATGAATGTTGGAACATTTCTTATAAACATGACGACAAAAAACTTGTTGTTACTGATGAGGTTGATGTTCATTACAATTTGCTTCCATTTGAAGGTGGAAAATATCTTTCATTTGAGCGTGGTAATAATCAAATTTCTGTTCGTCGAGATTTCTATCTCGAAGCTGGAGTTTATTATGCAATCTCTTTGTGGGCTATAACCTCTTCTCGTATCGAATTGGACGAACGTTCTTCAACAACTCTTGATATTGTTGATTTTTCACATAATCAAACTCTTATATCAAAAGAGGTTGGTTATGATGCATACGGTGAAGTGCGTCGAATATTTATGCCACAAGAGTCTGGCATCTATTCGTTAGGCTTTATTTATAATGTTGGTTTAGCGGTATCTTATGCTTCTATCGACAATTTCTCTGTTGAAGTACTTAGCTTTGGTGCTCCTGATCAATTGACAATCACCGATATTACTAAAACAACAGCTCAAGTTTCATGGATTGGTGCTGCTGATGAATATCAAGTTCAACTCTATAAAGGCACAGAATTAGTTGTTGATACAGTTGTTACTGATTCTGAATTATTATTGTCTAAACTTTCTCCAGCAACAACATATAAAGTTATGTTGCGTGGTAGAATTGTGGCAACAGAGCAAGAGTCTGCTTGGGTCGAAGAATTCTTTACTACTGAATGTGATGTGGCGTTGCCTACATTTACTCAAGATTTTGAGGGCATAGCACCTAACTCTATACCTGTTTGTTGGGATAATATGTCAGAGTCGTCACTTGCCGATTATGATAAGGGATGGAAAGTGAAACTTGATAGTCGCAACCATGTTATGTCAGTTAATACTTCTGAAGTTTATGGTACTGCTACTATTCTTTCTCCAAAAGTTTATCTTAATGATAATCTTATACTCTCTTATAGTTATCGCAATTTCACTCATACCGAAAATCTTAAAGTCGAAATTCGAGGAGCAGGTTCTCGTCAGTTTACTGATGTTATTCTCGATGGTGGTCACTCTGGTTGGCAACAACGTATTTTCGACCTTGCTGAGTATAAAGGCGACACTATTCAACTTGCATTTATTGTTGCTGCTTCAGGTAATTCTGAAGGTAATATTATCGAATTTGATGATATTCGTATTGCTCGTTATGCTGGTGAGTTTAATTATTATGGTTCTGTTTGCCTTGGTTCTGATTTCTGGGGTGATGGTTTCTCTATCTCTAAAGACCAACTATTTGTAGGTATCAATAAGTTCGATAAATTTGTGATTTCAGATCAAGGTGATACACTTAAACATCTTGAGGTTACTGTTAATCCTATTTCATATAGTCACACTTATGATACTATTTGTAAAGGTGATATTTATACTTGGGGTGATATCTCTTGTCTCGAAACTGGTATGTATGAAGTATTGCATCGTGGAGCTTCAAGTTGTGGTTGCGACTCTATAGCTTATCTCCACCTTGAAGTGCTTGATTTCCGTACGAATATTGATGCCACAATTTGTGAAGGTGAATACTATATGTTTGGTGGCGAAAAACTTACCGAAACAGGTATCTATGCCGACACAATTCCTAATCCTGGTTCTTGTGATTCTATCAAAGTGCTTACTCTTCGTGTGATACCTACTATGTTCGAAACTTCAATGACTATTTGCGATAGCGAACCACTTAGTTGGAATGATACAACACTTACCACTTCAGGTCGCTACGTAAAACGTTATGAAAATCTAAATGGTTGTGATAGTATTGAAGTTATTAATCTTACAGTGTTGCCTACAAATGTATATCTCGATGCAACTATTTGTCAGGGTACTACTTATCTATTCCGCGACAAAGAGTTGAGCGAGGCTGGTGTTTATGTCGATTCGATGGTCAATATTCTTGGTTGCGACTCTATTATCACACTTACGCTTTCTGTCTCTGAGCCTGCTCGTGGTATATTCGAAGATTATGCTTGTGAGGGTTATGAATATCGTGGATTTGGTTTCAATCTTTCGGCTGCTGAGATTGTTGCTGACACTATTTTGTATCGCACTATTCCGACTATCGAAGGTTGCGACTCTATCGTACAGCTCAATCTTGACTTTATTGAAACTGCTGTGGTTGATACTGTTGTTACCATATCTGATGGCGATTTCTATGATTTTGGTGAGGTTTCGTTAAATACTGCAGGACAATATACCGAAACATTTGCAACTTCTTTGGGTTGCGACTCTGTGGTTAATCTTACTCTTATCGTAGAAACTGGGGTAGATAACATATATGCTCTTCCTATGATTATTGCGCCAAACCCAATTTCTGGTGGACAAACAGCATTTATCAATCATCAGTTTACTATCGAAGAGCAACAAGGTTTGCGTCTTGAGGTAATTAACTCTTTGGGACAACTTATTCTTTCTGATACTCCGACTATTTATCCGCTCTCAATTAGTGATATTAGTGTCTCTGGTCTATACTATATCCGTATCACAACAGGCACTGGCGATAGATATGTCGGTAAGTTGGTAGTGAAATAGTTGAGAGTTGAAAGTTGAAAGTTGAAGAACCTCTTCGAGGTCGTGGTTAGGTGGGGTGGAGGACGTTGAAAACGTCCAATGCAAGTAGTACAGCTATCTGGTGGTTAGAGAAAAGATGGACGTTGAAAACGTCCAATGTGAGTAACTGCGGGTACCCGACGATAGGAGGGCACCTGCAGATAGGTGAATGCCCCCCCTCTCTCTTTCTTTACGACGCAGAAAGCGTCGAATATCACTAACTGCGGGTAATTTTTGTGAGGAGCGTAGCGACATCGCAAAAATCACCTGCAGAGATTAAAAAATCAACAATATGGCATACACAAACCTCTTATATCATATAGTATTTCGTCCCAAAAACAGCGAATCAGTAATACCCATCGCTCACGAAGAACTTTTATACCGTTATATATGGGGGTATATCAAAAACAAAAAAGGGATACTTTATCGTATCGGAGGTATGCCTGATCACATACACATGTTAGTCTCTCTATCGCCATCTATAGCTATTTCGGATTTTGTACATGATATGAAGATATCAACAAATACTTTTTTGTTGGAGCATAAGGAAGAATTTCCTAAATTTAAGGGGTGGGCTAAGTCGTATTGTGCTTTAACGTATTCGGTAAAAGAGAGGGATGTGGTGATTAATTATATTAAGAATCAGAAGGAACATCATAAGAAAGTTTCTTTTAAGGATGAGTTGGTGGTGCTGTTGAAGGAGATGGGGATAGATGAAGGTGATTTAAAGTATCTTTTTTTAGATTGATATTATAGGACGCTTTTAGCGTCCTTTTTTGTTCGACCCCTTCAGGGTCGTGGTATGATGGGAGAGGGGGTGTGCTCTTTTGTCTGCAGGTGCCCTCCTACGTCGGGTACCCGCAGTTACTCATATTCGACCCCTTCAGGGTCGTGGTAGGATAGTGGTATGGGACGTTGAAAACGTCCAATGTGCATAACTGCGGGTAATTTTTGTGGGGAGCGTAGCGACATCACAAAAATCACCTGCAGAAGTCGAATGCTCACCCCTCCCTCTCTCTCTCTCGACCCTGACGGGGTCGAACCATGTCTGTATATGTTCGACGCTTTCAGCGTCGTAGGTAGGATAGGATGGGGGGATGCTCTTCTGTCTGCAGGTGCCCTCCCTATTGTCGGGTACCCGCAGTTATGCACATTCGACCTCTTCAAGGTCGCACTCACCTCTCACCATTCACCTCTCACCTTTAATCTCTCACGTTTAGCTCTCAAAAAGTATGCTGTAAAACATATTTTTAAATTTTGTTAAATAAAAAAAAATTACTACATTTGCCCCGCAAAATCTGAAATTTTGTGAAAATAAATATTATTGTTTAATTTAAATCTTTTTATTATGAAAAAAGTTTACAGTTTTATGACTGCGCTTTTAGTGGCTATGCTACTAATACCATGGCAGTTGAATGCTCAAGAAATTTATGAAACATTTGATGATTTAACTGAAGGTGTGCCTACTGGGTGGACTGTTGATGGAAATGCTAGTTCATCAGAACAATGGCAATCTTCTTATTTGTATGATACGAATAAATGGAGATCTGGTTTTTCAAGATTTGAAGGAACAGAATGTTTGGTTTCTGATGTTTATAGTTCTACTTATGGTGTAACATCAAATGTAAAAACAAAAACATTTAGTTTGGTTGGTAAGGCAGATCATCTTTTGTCTTTTAATTACACATTAAAAGATTCTGGTGCAGATCCAAAAAACAATAATCGTGGTTTATTTGTTATTGTTTCTAAAGATGGAGGTACAACTAATAGTGATACAATTTTTTCTGTTGGTCATCATACCGATTGGGGATATGCTGAAATTTCATTAGCTCCATACAAATCAGAAAGTAATTTGTGTATTATTTTTTCTTCTGTGTCAAATTATGGTTATTGGCATTGTATCGACAACGTGATTGTTGCTCCAGCTCCAACATGTGCAAAAGCTATTGATTTAGCTGCAACAGAAATTGGACCTAAAAGCGCAACTCTTACATGGAAGTTAGCTGATGGTATGGGTGCTTTTGCTTCTAACTATGAAATTTTAGTTATCAAAGAAGGAGCTACAACTTCTGCTGATACTTTAATTTTTTCAGCAACTGATTTAAGTGCTACTGATGGTGTTTATTCTTATACTTTGCCAGAACAATTAACTTCTGAAACTTCTTATTATTTCACAGTTCAAGGTATTTGTAATGAAGCGGAAAAAGCATACGTTATAAAGGGTTCTAAATTTACCACAACTCCAACATGTGCAAAAGCAAAAGATTTGCAAGCTATTGATATTAAACAAACATACGCTACTCTTACTTGGAAACTTGTAGAGGGTGCTGGTGATTTTGCTTCTGATTTTGCTATTAAGGTTGATTCTGTTGGTAAGGAAGAACCTTCTGAATATACAGCAGATAATCTTGTTGCAGATGAAAATGGAGTTTATTCATACACAATTGAAGAAGGTGAATTGGTACCAGGTGCAGCTTATAAATTCTCTGTTCAAGGTATTTGTGGTGCTGAAGATGTAGCTGTAGTAGTCGAAAGTGATGTTTTCTACACAGCTTGCGAAGTTGATTCATTACCTATCAATATTGATTTGAGAACTGCAAAAGAAAATCCATTTATTCCTTGTTGGACAACAGATGGTGTTGTTACTGATCAAGGTACAGAGGATGCTCTTTTGAACGGAGGTTCTTATGAGGAAGATAAGTTCTATTTAATTTCTCCTTCAATTGATCATGCCGCAAATGATATTGAAATAGAGATGAATTATTTTGCCTATTACTCTTCATATGGAGCTGGTTGTTATTATGGTATGGCAGAGTCTGCAGATTTATCGAAAGTTGATACTCTTGGTAGAATTGTTTTTACGCAAGAAGAAGGTGTTGCTGTGTTTAATACTGCAGAAACAAAATTTGGTGAAGAAAAGGATAAAATGATAGTTCTTTTGTTTGATCATGCATATTATAATATGTGGGTGGGAATTAGAACTATTAATATTTATAAAAAACCTTGTTGTCCAAAACCAATGGGATTGACAGCTTCTACTATTGATTCAGCATCTGTTTCTCTTAATTGGAATGGCGTTGCTTCAAGTTTTAATATTGTTATTACTGATACTTTGGCTAAAAAAGATTCTGTTATTACAGAAGTAACCACACGACCTTTCATTGTTACAAATTTAAAATCGCAAACAACTTATACTTTCGCTATTCAGGCTGTATGTGATGAGTGTGGCGAAGGAAATACATTAAGCCCATATTCAGATTTAGTGGAAACTACAACAAAATGTGGTGTTCGTGATGAATCTACATTCATTGAAACTTTTGATGATGAAAAAATTCCTTATTGCTGGACTTATAATGTTGAGAACAATGAGAGACTTTGGAAGCCAAACTCTCTTAGTGGTAGAAAATTTGTTTACTTCTCTGAGGCTTTTGCTGAAAAAGCAAAAGCAGCTATCCTCATCACACAACCTATTCACATTGCTACAGGTGGTCAATATGATGTAGCATTCGATATGGAGCGTCTTGATATCGAATGTGCTGCTGGTGTTGGTCATTTGAATGTGTATGCAAACAGTGCTCCATCTCTCGAAGGTGCTACTCTTGTTGGTACAGTGAATCGTTCTTACAAACAAGCTCCTACTGAATTGGCTGCTGGTTGGTACGACTATTCTTTCAATATTCCTGCAACTGTTACTGGTACTACTTATATTATTTTCGAAGGTAATAAATGGGAAGGTAAAAATATGAATCCTATCAGCCTTGATAATATTGCAGTAATTGACGCTCAAACTTGTCGTAAAGTTAGCAACCTCAAATTTGGTGCGCCAACAACTAATTCTATCGCTCTTACTTGGGATGCTGAAGAGGGTCAAAACTCTTGGACTGTTGAATATGTAGTTCTTAAAGGTCAAGAAGTTATCGTAGATACTATATCTACTCCTGTTACAGAAAAAGCATTTACATTTACTGGACTTCCTTCTGCTTCTAATTTGACAATTAAAGGTTCTATCGTTGCTAATTGCGGTGAAAATGGTAATTCTACAAAAGTAGAGTTCTCTTGGGACTTCCAAACTGCTTGTGAAGCTGTGTCATTAGACGTACCTTTCACAGAAGGTTTCAATACTCGCGAACTTCATCTTTGTTGGTTAGCTGAAAATATTTCAGGTAGCACTTCTTACAAGTGGTCAACTACTACAACTAGTTCACATAGTTATTATCCATTCCCTGGTTGTGGTGAAGGTTGTGCTCATTTAGCTGATAATTCAACTCCAAGTTCTGCTATTCTTACAACTCCAGAATTGGTATTTAAAGAAGAAACAGATTACCGTATCGAGTTCTTTGCTTATCGTTATGAATTTGCTCCAACAGGTCATGGTATTTATGTTTATCTCAGTGAAGATCCAACTGATACAGAAAATGCTGAATTGTTGACATATATACCTTGTAAAATAGATGAAGCTTATGATGCTGAAGCTAATAGTACTTGGTTTAATCAACCAGTGGTAGAAAAATCAGGTATGTATCGTATCCGTATGGATTTCAATACTGAAGATTTTACAGGTAAATATGTTATCTTTGAGGGTGTGACAACTGGTAATGCTTATAGAAATGCTATTGATGAATTGTGGATTGGCGAAAAACCTGCTATTGATCGTATTTATGATTTTAAAGTTGATTCTATTACAGCTTATGCTGCTCGTATCTCATTCAACGAACCAACAGTTAATGCGTTCGATGTAGCATACGGTCCTAAAGGATTTAATCCTGATGCAGAAGGTGTTGATATTAAGACAAATTGCACTGAAAATCCTTATTATCTTGATGGTCTTGCTGATGATACTGAATATGAAGTATATCTCCGTGCTCGTGATGGTGAATTGGTTTCAACTTGGACTAACTTCTCTAAATCTTTCCGTACAAAATGTCTCACAATCGATATGTCTGCAAGCACTATGTTCGTAGAAGATTTTGAATCTTATAATGTTGATGGTTCTGACTTCGGTTGTTGGAGTAAATCTGCTACTTTCTATGTTGAAGATTACGGTTCTACAAGTCCAGTTGATGGTGAAAAATGGGCATATACTACTAACTCTTCAGCTTATATGTTCCGTGCTGTAGAGTTGAAAGCTGGGGAAAACTATTCACTCTCTGTTTATGCTCGCCACTGTTATACTTCTACTAGTTATCCATGTAATGTCTCTTTAGGTTTAGCTACAGAACCATCTACAAGTGCGATGAATAAATTGACAACTCAAACTATTACAAAATGTGGTAATGCTTGGGATTTTGTTGAAACATTCTTCACTGTAGAAGAAGATGGTGTATATTACATTGCTTTTGGTACTGAAGGTTCTTATAATACACTCTTTGATAAAGTTGAGCTTAAAAAACACGATGTTATTCCTCCAACTGTAGAGGTAACCGGTGTTACAACTTTGTCTGCAACATTTGCTATTACATCTGATGCTTCGGCTTGGGATTTCTATTATTCAACAGAAGAATTTGATCCTGCAACTCTTGCTGAAGATATTACAGTAACTCCATTGAACGAAAAAACTTATACATTAGAAGGACTTAATCCACAAACAGTATATTACTATACTTTCCGTGCAAAAGAAGGTGATAAAGTAAGTGCTTGGTCAAATGTTAAATTCTTCCAAACAGCATGTGAAGAGTTTGCACTTCCATTTGTTGAAAATTTTGAAAACTTCGATGCTTCTTGTTGGAATATTACTGCAGCTAATCCAAGTGAATTTGTTTGGGCAATAACAACTGAATATTCTGTTGAAAATACTGAAAATTCTGAAGTTACAGGTCATTCTATGTATTGTGTAGATGCAACATCTGGTCTTAAAACAGCATTAGCAACACCATATCTTGCATTTGCAGAAAATACTGATTATCGTATTGAATTTAATGTTCGTAGAAGTAATAAATATTATAGTTATACTGGAGAGGGTATTGCTGTGTATTTGAGTGATCAACCAGAGGTTACCGAAAATGCAAAAATGCTTACAATTGTTCCTCGTTTGAAAGGTGAAACTTCTGCTGACCTTGGTTATGTAGATTGTCTATATCCTGTTGATACTATTTATGTCGCTCCAAATAGTTATGTATTCCAACATATCACACTTGACTTCAATACAGCTGATTATGCCGATGTTAAATATGTAATCTTTGAGGCTATTACTAAAAATGGAGATAAACAATATTTGGACAACATCACTATTGCAAAACGCGTATTGGAAAATCCTGCAGCTCCTGTATTTACTCCAATGCCAGGTGAAGGTGAAAAATATACAGATAAAGTTGAAGTAACATTGACTTGCGAAACTGTTGGTGCATCTATCCTTTATGCAGTAAATGCTGGTTTTA
>JAZRJN010000117.1:0-1895 GCA_045645785.1 Candidatus Aphodosoma sp.
TGTCCTTTCAGTCGTGAGACCGACACAAAGTAGACTCACACAAAGCTCGTGCGTCCAATTAGCCGCCAGGGTAAAAAAAACTAGATAGCGAAGCGGATAAACCATCTAAATATTCTATAAACATCATGCTCCCCGGAAAATCCAGAATACCAGGTATATCTAGAATATCAGCCATCTCCAAAATATCTAGATACCCGCACAAAAAAAACACCTCTTTCAATCCACTCTTTTCAACTAAACCGAAGAAAAACCCCACCCTCTCCCTACCTTCAATATACTATAAATATATCATAAATATACGATAAATATAGGATAAATATACTATAAACATACTATAACCATATATTCTTGCATCACTCAATGTTGTTAAAATCCCTTTAATTCCGAATAAAAGCATTTCTAAATGCATAAATTTTATTAAAAACACCAATATTTTAAGATTTTTTTGCTATCTTTGCATGTTTTTATGAATAATAACAATGCGTTATGCGTTTAATATCATTCGCAATTCGCAATTAAATGTCTAAAAATATGAAAAAAACACTTGTAGATTTGTTTGAAGAATCTGTACGTTTGTACC
This sequence comes from Candidatus Aphodosoma sp., assembly GCA_045645785.1. GTDB lineage: Bacteria > Bacteroidota > Bacteroidia > Bacteroidales > Paludibacteraceae > Aphodosoma. The sequence continues at coordinate 581 of JAZRJN010000117.1, forward strand.
CTAACAACACATTTTTGCTCGAAAAAACTGATAAAAAATTTGAACCGACTACATACGCCGAAGTAAAAACACTAGTTTATCGTCTTGGAGCTGGACTTCAGGCTCTTGGTGTTCAAAAAGGCGACAGCATGGCGCTCCTTAGCGAAGGTCGCAATGCTTGGATTATCGGCGAATTAGCTATGTTCTACGCCGGTGCTATGAACGTGCCCTTGTCTATCAAACTCGAAGAATCTAACGACCTTCTTTTCCGTCTCGTTCATGGCGATGTGAAATTCATCATGGTATCGCGCACTCAACTCAAAAAAGTTCGCGCAATCAAAGACCAATTGCCTAATGTTAAGCAAATTATTGTTTTTGACGATATCGAAGAGTATCAAGAACGTGAAATCTCATTAAATCGAGTAATGTCTCTTGGCGATGAATTTTTGAATTCTCACACTCTCGAAGAGTTCCTTGCTGTAGGTAAATCACTTCAAAATGACGATATTGCAACTATTACATATACATCAGGTACTACTGCCGATCCTAAAGGCGTAGTCCTCTCTCACCGCAATTATACAGCCAATGTAGAGCAAGCTTGTACACTTGTCAATATTGACCAAACTTGGCGCACGCTTATAATTCTCCCTCTCGACCACTGCTTTGCGCACGTCGTAGGATTCTACATTATGATGTCAAAAGGTGCAGCTGTAGCCACAGTTCAAGTAGGTCGCACTCCTCTCGAAACACTTAAAAACATTCCGCTTAATATTAAAGAAGTGCGCCCTCATTTCATCCTCTCAGTGCCTGCTCTTGCCAAAACATTCAAAAAGAACATCGAGCAAGCCATCCGCGCCAAAGGCAATGTCACTGTTGCACTCTTCAATTTCGGACTCCGTCTTCGTCAAATCTATTTCGGCGATAGCAACCTCGACAGCAAAGGACTTCGCGCATTATTATATCCACTCGTAGCTCTTTTCGATAAAATTATATTCTCTAAAGTGCGCGACAATTTTGGTGGCGAACTCCGTTTCTTCATCGGTGGCGGTGCGCTTCTCGACAAAGACCTCCAAAAATTCTATGTCGGCGTAGGTATCCCTATGTTCCAAGGCTACGGACTTTCTGAAGCTACACCTGTTCTATCTTCTAATGGCCCAGATCTATATCGTTTTGGATCAAGTGGTAAACTTGTGAAACCACTCGAACTCAAAATCTGCGATACCGATGGTCGAGAGCTCCCTCTTGGCGAAATGGGCGAAATCGTTGTCAAAGGTGAAAACGTAATGAAAGGTTATTGGAAAAACCCAGAAGCTACTGCCGAAACTGTTCGCGATGG
>JAZRJN010000118.1:0-15179 GCA_045645785.1 Candidatus Aphodosoma sp.
CAATACGTTTTTTGGGGGATTTGTTTATTTTTTTTAATACAAAACAACACCATTTTAGACTAGTCTAAAATGGTGTTGTTTTGTATACCCGGAGGGGCTCGAACCCTCGACCCATTGATTAAGAGTCAATTGCTCTACCAACTGAGCTACGGATACATCTTCTTTAATTCATAATGCATAATTCATAATTTTTTTACCTAAAGGTTCAAAGACCTTCGGTTCATAATTATCTTTATGAATTTTGCGAGTGCAAAGTTACGATTTTTTTTTGATATACTTACCAAAGTTATGATATTTTTTTACGTAAATTTCCAAAAATTAATCATAAATGAAATTTGATGTATAATTAATGATAATTTACGTTTAAAGAATAATCAATTTGTTGCCACTTTTATCAACCTCAACAACCACTTTCTCTCTATTAATTTTGCCTGCTGAGAGCATCTCTTCTACGATTAAATCCTCTAAGTGTGTCTGTATAGAACGTTGCAATGGACGTGCACCATATTGTTTATTAAAGCCTTTATCTGCTAAGAAATCTACTGCAGCATCCGACACTTCTAACTCAAATCCCAATCCTTTGCAACGAGCCTTAAATTTATCTAATTCGAGATTGATAATTTGATTTATATCGTTGCGTGTGAGTTGATTAAAGTTGATAATTTCGTCAATACGATTTAAGAATTCAGGGGCAAATGTTTTCTCTAACGCTTTGCGAGTTACTGCATGCGCGTATGCTTGATTGTCAGTTTTATCATCGGTTACAAATCCCACACCACGACCAAAGTCTTTCAACTGGCGAGTACCTGCATTCGAAGTCATGATAATCACTGTATTTTTGAAGTCGATTTTGCGACCTAAACCATCAGTGATAAAGCCCTCATCAAGTAATTGCAACAATATGTTATATACTTCTGAATTAGCCTTTTCTATCTCGTCAAACAATACGATAGAGTAGGGTTTACGGCGTATTTTTTCAGTCAATTGTCCGCCTTGTTCATAGCCTACATATCCCGGAGGTGCACCTACCAATCGCGATACTGAGAATTTCTCCATAAATTCGCTCATATCAATACGCACCAACGCATCAACTGAACCAAACATATATTCAGCCAACTTTTTAGCCAAGAGTGTTTTACCAACGCCAGTAGGTCCGAGGAAGATAAATGAGCCAATAGGCTTGTTAGGGTCTTTCAAGCCTACACGGCTGCGGCGTATTGCACGCACAACCTTCTGTACTGCATCGTCTTGACCGATAACTTGTCCACGCAAAGCCTCTCCCATTTTGAGCAATCTCTCATTTTCGCTCTCTGCGATGCGAGTGAGTGGTACGCCTGCCATATTTGATATAGTGGCAGTTACATCGTCTCCTGTCACCATGATGCGATTTTCTTTACTCTCAGCCAACCATTGTTTTTTCTCTAATTCTAATTGAGATGCTAATGTAGCTACTTGGTCGCGATATTTTGCTGCAAGTTCAAAATCTTGACGCAATACAGCCTCTTTTTTCAACCCATCAAACTCGGCAATATTGTTTTCAAGTTCCTCAATATGAGCAGGTACACTAAGGTTAGTCAAGTGCATACGCGCTCCTGACTCATCCATTGCATCAATGGCTTTGTCAGGGAATGAGCGGTCAGTGATGTATCTTTCTGTGAGATTTACACACAATTCTAATGCTTCATCGGTGTATGTCACTTGATGGTGGTCTTCGTAGCGGTCTTTGATGTTGCGAAGTATCTGTAGAGTTTCCTCTTTTGTAGTTGCTTCGACCAATATTTTTTGGAAACGGCGCTCTAATGCTCCGTCTTTTTCAATTGATTGGCGGTATTCGTTCAACGTAGTAGCACCGATACATTGAAATTTGCCTCTTGACAGAGCAGGTTTCAACATATTTGCTGTATCGAGTGAACCTGTAGTTGCCCCAGCACCTACAATCGTATGTATCTCATCTATAAAGAGTATGATGTTAGGGTTTGCTTCCAATTCGTTCATCATCGATTTCAATCTCTCTTCGAATTGTCCACGATATTTTGTACCTGCAAGCATGGCTGCTAAGTCGAGCGATACTATCTTTTTATCGAACAAAGCGCGAGGTACTTGGCGGTTTACGATGCGAGTTGCAAGTCCCTCTACAATAGCCGATTTACCTACACCAGGTTCTCCTATTAATACAGGATTGTTCTTTTTTCTACGGCTAAGTATTTGTATTGTACGTTGAATTTCTCCTTCGCGTCCAACTACAGGGTCTAATTCTCCTTCTGCGGCTGCTTTTGATAAATCGCGAGAGAAATTATCTAATGCAGGAGTGTTTGAATTAGGATTAGATGGGGTAGTTGCAGTTTTAGGTGCACTGCCTGTGTTTTGGCGAGGCATACCATTATCTTCATCTTCCAAATCATCATCGTCGTCATACACCGAACCCATTTTTGGTTGTGGCACAGAGGTGATTTGCGATTTGAACTTGTCGTAATCGATGCCCATTTCGCTAAACAATTTGACCAAATCGGTATCTTTTTGTCGCAATACTGCCATTATAAGATGATGAGTGTGAACTTCTTGTGAATGTGATAGTTTTGCCTCTAAATTAGTTAGCAATAAAAGAGATTCGGTTGTGCGATGTAATGAGGCTGGGTTAGCATCGGGAGTGCTAATATTTTTTATATCTTCTAATTTGGTTTTCAATAACCCTAAATCAACTCCCAATTTGTTTAGTATATTAATTGCAGAACAATCGCTTAATCTCATCAATCCAAGCACAACGTGATTAGGAAATATCTGATTATCACCTAATCTCTCTCTTTCGCCATTGCTAAATTCAATGGCATTCTGTAGATTATTTGTTATATTATTATTGAAATTCATTATAAGACAATTAAGAATTAATAATTAAGAATTAATAATTAAAAAGCAATCGAAATGATAAATTATTTATTATTAATTGTTCATTATTCATTATTTAAAATCCGTTGTAAAGGATTTTTATTCGCATAGGAGAATACTCGTTTTTGCCACTGCGAATAGTGGTTGCGGCAAGTTGAGTGAGTGGTTTGATGTTTGTAACGGATGTTGCTCCTGTTGATGTTGAAGTTGCTGTTTCTACAATTACAGGCATCAATATCATTTCTATAACATCATCATCTTCAACCATTTCATTGCGTAGATATTTTGTTATGAAGTATGCTAAATCGAGTTTGTAACCTCCTTTGCTTGTTATGTAATTAGCTATTACGGCTGTGGTGTCGGTTGCAGTTGGTATTGTGTTGTATTTGATGAAATCGTCGAATTGTTCGGTAGTCAAAGCAAGCAAGTAATATGGTTGTCCCATATATACATCGGTGCTATCGTAATCAATATTTTCGATAATGATTTCTGCTGCATTGATATTTAGTTGTTTATCACCTATTTTGCCATACATGCGTTTACTCATTTCGCCGATAGGAATACGTATTTTAGGGTAGATACCTGCGGCAGATTTTATATAGTTTAAACTATCGTGGCAAACTGCAATTTCTTCGATATTTGGGTGTGTGAATTTGTTGAGTTGGCGTACTTCTTTATTTGATGGGAAGATGATTGAAGTATTGACAATCGTGTCTTTACCATTCTTTTGGTATGTATAGTGATAGTAGAGATACATAGCTACTTGCTTAAAGCAAATCAAGGTAGAAGAGCCGTAACGTGTTGTAAGATAAAGACCTTTAAATTCATTGAGGAATGATTCTTCGTTTTTATATACCTCTTGTGGCATGTTGAAGAAACGTTCTAATTGTGTTTGGTCGAATTTATAGCGTACGTATGGGGTTGCTGCAGTATCTTCACTGACAGAGTCGGCACGTGATAGGTCGATAGATGTCATAAGGCGTTTGCCCATAAGGATGGTTGAGTCGCAGAAATCGCCTATGTTGAGGTTTGATAGATATTGGGTGTTGTAATCAATAGATTGTTTATTTATTTCATATACACTGAATTCGAGTGGTGCGTATGACGAGCCGAACCATGTGTTGTAATACATCATGAGTACTAATGAGTCAGGCTGTGGATTATATTTTGCTTCTGGGAAACGATAGTCGATAGGTGGGGCTATTTGTAGTAGTAATTCAGCCTTAGTAGTTCCATATTTAGCACTATAAAATTCGCCGAGTATCATAGAATCGGCTTGTGCTGATATGGCTGGAACGCAGTAGTTTTCGCTTTCAATCAAGAAAGTATCGCTACAAATGGTAATTTCATCTTCTTGTGGTTGAATCTCGATACCTACAGAATCATCGTTTTTACATGCTGTTAGTATTGCTATTAGGGCAATTATAACATATATAAATTTTCTTTTCATTTTATTTAGTTTTATTTTTCTAAAACACACTAAAAGGGAATTAACTAATATTATAGTAATTCCCTCTTTGTTATAAAATTATATAATTTGTATGTTAATCTTTTTCACTTTCTTTCAATTGTGGATATACATCGCAGAAAAAGTCCCAATATTTATCGGGCATATTATCTTCTTGATAAGGGAGATAAGGTATGCCTTTTTCTTTGATATATGATTCTAATTCTTCTGATATTGTATCAGATGCACAAATAATAGCATCAGAATAGTTGATTGCTAATTTATTAAGTGTCTCCGTTTTAAGAAGTTCACCCTTGAGTATTTCAACATCGTTAAGTTCTACGTCGTTAAACAACACGCGACTATCAAAACCTTCGCGTATTGGACATTCAAAATTATCTTTGTAGATAGAGTAGATGATTTTTGAATTAGCGAAGAATGGATCTGATGCGTATGTTTTTTTGAGATATAGAGGAGCGAGTGCAGATATCCAGCCATTGATATGGATGATGTCCGGGGTCCAGCGTAGTTTTTTTATTGTTTCAAGTACACTGCGAACGTAGAAGATACCTCTTTCGTCGTTGTCATCGAAGAAGTTGCCTTCTGGGTCTTTAGCTATACCATTGCGGTGGAAATAGTCTTCATTGTCAATGAAGTAAACCTGCATTCTTGTTGCTTGAATTGTAGCTACTTTGATGATAAGTGGATGGTCATTATCATCGATTATTACATTCAAACCTGACAAACGTTGTACTTCGTGCAATTGGTTGCGACGTTCGTTGATGTGTCCGAAACAAGGCATAAAAGTGCGAATTTCACAACCTTTTTCTATTGTGTATTGAGGAAATTGACGGCATATATCAGCAATTTCCGTCTCTTTGATATATGGATTTATCTCTTGCGTGATATACAAAATTTTTACAGGTTCTTGGTCTTTCATATTAAGTTAGTATATAGTGTTAAAGTGCTCTGTTTTTGAGAGTGCAAAGTTACAAAAAAAAACTGATATGGGCAAGTGAAAATTAAAAATTGAGAATTGAGAACCGAAGGTCTTTGAGCCTTTGGCGATAAAATTGAGAATTGAATTTTGTTGGGGTCTGGAAAAAATAATATAAAAAAAGACACGAGATAAAAGATTTTGACGTCTAATATCTCGTGTCTAATATCTCGTGTTTTATTTACGATAAATTTTATATGATTCTTGTGTATTGTCTAATGAAACGATTACCATGTATAGACCTTGTGGCAAAGCGGATACGTTTATTGATTTCACGTTACCTTCTGACATTACTTTTTGACCTTGTACGTTGATAATTTCAATAGATTTTATCTCATCTTGGGTTTCAATGAATATGATGTCTTCTGAAATAGTAGGATATAAAACGCAATTTGATTTAGATTCGATGTTTTCTATAGCAGAACCTTCAATGAAAATATATTCAGTTGGAACTTCAGGTAATTCAAAATATTGGGCTGTATAAACTTTTACTTCTCCTGCTTTAAGGGTTACTTTAGTACCTTCTTTTATTGCATTAGAACTATTAGTTAAATAATCATACCAATTAGCAGTTCCTTCTGGTAATGTGATTTCTTGGTTGTTAACACTTACGTTTGATATGATAAATACACGATTAATTCCCTCGCCCCATGTAATGCTACGAATAGGTTTTTTATGTGCTAAATCTTTTGCAGTAGGGTTACCTTCAAATACTTCTGGTAAAATGCGAGTGCGAAGTTGGTTGATTTGTCCAATTTTTTGATATTCATTCATGCGTTCAGGATCACGATAGTAATTATGTGCTTCAGGAATTGGTTTTGTGCCTGTACGACCATTTTGGTCAATAGATACATCATAGCCTAATTCTTCGAACATCCACATCATTTGAGGACCATTGAGCATTGTGTTCATTGCAACGTATGATGCTACACGACTTAATCTCGTTGTTTTATCACTTGATATTGCACCATTGCCATACATAATGGCTTTACAACTACAACGTTCTTCATCGTGGCTTTCAGCATATGAAACATAATTGTCTCTATTGGCACTTGATAAATCGCTACTATTTGAACCATCGAACCAACCCATTGCGAGTTCGTAGTATGCGTGAGTTGTATTGTCCCAACACATCATACCTTTATTGATGAGAGCAGATTGTTCGCCCCAACGATTCCAATGTTCGAGGATGAAGTATGCATCTTCGCTTATTGCTTTTACGCTATTTTCATAGTAATCTTCGAGAATGTGTTGGTTGCCATAATTATCACAGTTTTTACCGCAAAGGCCGTGTGCTAAATCCATACGATAACCATCGATTTTGTATTCTTCGAGCCAATATTTAAGTACGCGGTGGAAATAGTTGCGCGTACCTTCGAAGTCGTGGTTCCAGTCTTCGAATACGTTATCGCCATGAGGAGGTGTTACATTGTAGTATGGATTTTCTGCTAATGGGAACATCTTGTTGTTTGGAGCCCAGCCTGTAGCGTGGTTAAATACCATATCAACGATTACAGCAATACCACGTTTGTGACATTCATCAACTAATTTTTTGAACATGTCATCTGTTCCGTATGCTTTGTCAAGTGCAAAGTAATGTGTTGGATTATAGCCCCAAGAGATGTTGCCTTCAAATTCGCTAATAGGCATAAATTCGATAGCATTAACACCGAGATTTTCAATATAATCTAATCGTTCTAATATGCCTTCAAACGAACGAGTAGGGCAGAAGTCATAAACCCACATTTCATAGATAATGAGATTGTTTTTGTTTGGGCGTTTGAAGTTGAGTGTTGCTTCTGACCATTCGTATTTTTTGCGATTAGTTTGAATTACGGCACAAGGACCGTCAGCTTCTGCTGGGTAAATCAATTGATTAGGATAAATGTCTTCTGGAATATAGTGGTCGTTAGGGTCAACTGTTTTATGAGTATAAGGATCTGATATTTGAATCATTGAACCATCATAACGTTTCACTGCATATTGGAATACGTATTCTTTACCTGGTTCTAATCCTGTGATATCGAGCCAGAAAAAGCCTGTATCGCCATCTTTTTTCATTTGATAATTAGTGTTGTAAGACCAACCATTAAAATCACCTAAAACAAATACATTTTGAGATGTTTGATTTTTGTTGTTTTTACTATAAAGACAAAGAGTTACTTTTGTTGCATCTTCTTCGTAATATGTAATACCTTCTTTTAATCCATTTGGACGTGCTTCGTTTGTTGGTACAGCAGCAACACAAATAAAAATAGAATCACATACAGTATCAGTTGCTGTAGTAGCTACAGCTTTACAAATATAATTTCCTGATTCTGCAAATGTGTAGTTTTCTGTTAACGAAAGATTTTCTGTTTCTGCTATTGTTTGGTTGTTTATTATTAATGAAATTTTGCTATTTTCAGAAGTAACAAGTTTGAATGTTGTTTTTGTCCCTTTTTCAAGAAGTTGATTACCTGTTGGATTTTCAAATTTTATAGCTAATCCAGGTTCTACTAAATCGACATAAATATCTGAACCTTCGGCTGTTTTTCCTTCTTTACTGCCGTTAGGTCCATCGTTGAATACGAATGCTAATTTTAATATTTCTTCTGATTCTGGACAACCATAGTATTCATAAATATTAGGAATAGTCAATTTCCAAACATTACCATCTTTAGTCATTTTGTATTTTTCTTCTCCTCCACGCCATGTTGGTGCATATTTCCAATCTGATCCTGATGCACTTTTTGAGGTGATAAGACCAGTGTGGGCATAACACTCTGTAGCGTCAATCATGCCACCATTGCCTGTTGCAGGATCGAATGTAATTACGACTTCTCCTTTGTAGCCTTTTTGTATAAATGCAGGCTCTGTTGATATTTGTGCTTTGGCAAAAATACACAATATAAGTACACTTAGTACCCCGAATAATTTTTTTGTCATAATATCATTTTTTATTATTTACGATAAATTTTGTGAGCCTCTTGTGTGTTTTCGAAATACACAACTACCATGTATAATCCTTGTGGTAAAAATGATACGTTAATCGAATTTACATTATCTTGGTTAATTAGTTTTTGTCCTTGTACGTTGATTATTTCGACTGAATTGATTTTTTCTGTTGATTCGATATATATAATATCTTCTGTAATAGTAGGGTAGATTGTGCATTTTGATTTCAACTCAATATTTTCTATAGCTGTTTCTTCTATAAAATGATATTCTGTTGGAACTTCTGGCAATTGGAAGTATTGAGCAGTATAAACTTTTACTTCGCCTGGTTTCATTGTTACTTTGGTTCCAGCTTTCATAGCATTTGAGTTGTTAGCTAAGTAGTCGTACCAATTAGTCGTACCTTGAGGAAGTTCGATTTCTTGGTTGCTGACACTTATGTTTGATACAACGAATACGCGATTTACGCCACTGCCCCAAATTACACTACGTAGCGGACGTCCACCACCAAGGTCTTGTGAAGTTGGATTGCCTTCAAACACTTTAGGTAAGATGCGAGTACGCAATTGGTTGATTTGACCAATTTTTTGGTATTGAAGCATGCGATTAGCATCTTTGTAAAAACCATTAGCTTCTGGTATTGGTTTTGGTTCTGTGCGGTGCTCTTCTTTCATTTCGTTGTTGTTTGGATTGAAGAAGATTGATACATCATATCCTAATTCTTCAAACATCCATAACATTTGTGGTCCATTGAGCATTGTGCTCATTGCAACGTATGCAGGTACATAACTAAGGCGAGTAGCTTTGTCTGTTTTGATTGCTCCGTTGCCATATTCAGAAGCTTTGTATCCACAACGTTCTTCATCATGGCTTTCTGCGTATGATACATAATTATCATTATTCGCTCTGTATAAGTCGCTTTTACTTTCATTGAACCAACCCATTGCAAGTTCTTGGTATGGTTCTCCTGTATTTTCCCAACACATCATACCGTTGCGTGCATAATCATCACGATTGGCATCCCAATGTTCGAGAATGAAGTATGCATTAGGATCTACTGCTTTTACGCCTTCGTTGAAGTAGTGGTACATAATACGTTTTTGGTCATTACAATTAGGACCACAGAAACCATGACTTAAGTCCATACGATAACCATCGATTTTGTATTCTTTTAGCCAATAGTTCAATACGCGGGTAAAGTGGTTGAGAGTTAGATCAAATTCATGGTTGAAGTCTTCAAATACATTACCATCATGAGGAGCATTCACGTTAAAATAAGGATTATCTTTTATATTGTCGTAACCACCAAATAGTTTGTTGAATGGAGCCCATCCTGTTGCATGGTTGAATACCATATCTATGATTACAGCAATGCCACGTTTGTGACATTCGTCAATCAATTTTTTGAACATATCTTCTGTTCCGTATGCTTTATCTACAGCAAAGTAGTGAGTTGGGTTGTAACCCCATGATATGTTACCTTCAAACTCACACACTGGCATAAATTCAATTGCGTTAACGCCAAGATTTTCGATATAATCTAAACGATCTAAAACACCTTCAAATGAACGAGTAGGGCAGAAATCATATACCCATAATTCGTATATTACAAGGTTGTTTTTGTCAGGACGTTTGAAGTTGAGAGTTGCATCTGACCAAGCGTATGGTTTGCGTCCTGTTTCGATAACAGCACAAGGACCATCAGCTTCTTGAGGATAAGCAGTTTTGTTTGGATAAATATCTTCAGAGATATAGTGGTCGTTAGGGTCAACAACTTTGTGAGTGAAAGCATCGGAAACTTGTATCATTGCACCATTAGGGCGTTTTACGGCATATTGGAATACATATTCTTTACCAGCTTCTAAGCCTGTGATGTCGAGCCAGAAATAACTTGTTTCTCCATCTTTTTTCATTTGGTAGTTATTGTTGTATGACCAATTGTTGAAATCGCCTAAAACGAATGCATTTTGTGCAATTTTGTTGTTATTGTCTTTGTAGTAAAGACAAAGAGTTACTTTTGTTGGGTCGTTTTCGTAGTATGTGATACCATCTTTTAACCCTGTAGGGCGAGATTGATTTGTTGGGGTAGCAGCAACGCAAAGTGTCACTGTGTCTGTTGCAACCAAGTTGCTAGTAGTAGCTTTGGCAATACATACGTAGTTGTTCGCTTCTGTGAATGTGTATTCGTATGTCAATTCTGTATTTTCGGCTTTGTTTACTTCTTTGTTATTGATAAATAAAGAGATTGAACTTTTTTCTGAAGCGGTAATTTTGAAATTAATCTTAGTGCCTTTTTCAATTAGTTGATTACCAACTGGATTGTCGAATTTAACATTTAAACCTCCATCTACTAAATCAACATAAATGTCTGTTCCGTCGGCAGTTTTACCTTCTTTTTCGCCATCAGGACCATCGTTGAATACGAATGCCATTTTGAGGATTTCTTCTGATTCAGGACATCCGTAGTATTCATAAATGTTGGCAATAGTAAGTTTCCAAACGTTGCCATCTTTTGTCATTTTGTATTTGTCTTCGCCACCACGCCATTTTTTGTTTGCATATTTCCAGTCGCCTCCATCTTTACTTTGTGATGTGATAAGACCAGTGTGGGCATAACAAGCAGTAGCATCTGCCATACCACCATTGCCAGCAGCAGGGTCAAATATTATTACAATTTTTCCTTTGTAGCCCTTTGTTATAAAGGCTGGTTCTGTTGTTACTTGTGCATTTATAAAAATGCAAAGCATAAGTACACTGAGTACTCCAAGTAGTCTTTTTACCATAAAGATATTTAGTTTTTATGTTAATAATACAAAAAAAGTTGTAATTCTGCAAACTTATGCAAAGTTACAACTTTTTTTCGAAAATATCAAAAAATAAGTATTTTAATTTTTTATTTTGACAGTAAATCGACTACGCCATTCGTTGAAATATAAATTTCTGTTTTCTGTTTCGCATTCGCCACGTTGGAAATCGACGGTTTCGGAGCGTTCGAATTGTTTTGTAGGTGTTAGTTCGGCACCCCAATCGGTGTTTATGATAAGTCGGTAGGCATCGATTCCACCGAAATAGAAATAGCGTTCGGCATCGGTTTTGCCCCATTGTTGTACGCCGAATGATGGGTCAACAGGTATCCAACCCATGCCTTCGATGTAGATTTCGCACCAATCGTGCAAATTGTCCCACCCTGGATGTAGCATAAATCCGCTTTGCCAACGTGCAGGTATGCCTAAATATCGGCACATAGCGATGTAGAGTAGAGTTACTTGTCCGCAATCGCCATGACGATTTTCTATTACGTATTCGGGGATGTTTGGAATGATGCTGTATTCACATGCTCCTGCCCAAGGGTATAGCTCACGTATTGTTGTGAATAGTTTGCGAGCTTGATAGTATGGACGTTTTTCTTTACCTATTATGCTGTCGGCTAATGCTTTTACGTTTGGTGTGAATAGACAATGAGGTGCTCGTTCTGCAAGATATTGTTTTAGTTCGGGATTGTTTGGGTCTGCTTTTTGGTGTTTGAAGCAATGAGGTAGAGGGTTGTACTCGGCGTATGTAGTAAAATTGTATGTTACTTCGAATTTTGTTGTATCGTGAGCGTCGAAGTTTCCTTCCATGTATGTTGTGGAGTGTGCACCTGTATTTAGTTCAAGGTTGCGATTGAAATGTGTGATGCTTATTTTGGTTTGACGACGTTGTTCGGTTTGAGGCATTGGTAGCCACACTTTTATCAATTCGCCATCATTTAAGTTTGCTTTTGGAGTGAAATATATCCAAAATTTGAAATCCCACTCGTGTTTTGCGTATAGATGTTCTTTGTTTTGTGGTTCTGATAGTACTTGTTTAATGTGCTGTTTTGTTACTTCGTCACGTCCAGCACGTTCTTTGCCTTCGAGTTGTGTTTTTAGTGCTTTGGCTTCGGGGTCGATGCGAAATAGGTTTTCATCGGCGCGGCGGAAATACCATTTTTCTCCATTGATAATGCGATATTCTAAGGCATTTGATTCTTCCCATTTGGCTATTTGTGTTGAATCGGCATTAGGGTAATATTTTTGAATGTAGGGCATTATGTCCGACAATTGTTTGTTGAAATCGATTGCCGTACGTCGCTCTATCTCTTGTGGAGTGAGAATCGTGAGTAATATTATGAGCAGATTAAGCATGTTAAAATTAGGAATTAGGAGTGAGGAGTGAGGAATTCTCAACTCTTTTGTATTTCATCAGTAGAGGAGATAAAAGATTCATAGGTTCATATATTACTATTTCGCTTGCTTTTAGTGATTTTTGTACGTCAATGAGACGTTGGTTGCTACTGCCACGGAAAAGGATGTCTTTGCTTTTTAGTTCTTCTACGAATCGACCGTCAACGAGTACGTCAATGTTTTTGAGTAGTTGTAGTGATTTTGGGTTGCGGAGTAGTTGTTCGAATGTGTAGCCTGTGTAGCACCAAATATTTCGGTTGCTTTTGGATTTTATGATAGAAGCTAATTGGGTGAATGCTTCCATTTGGAACATTGGATCGCCTCCGCTGAATGTTATGTTTTCGCCTGTTGAGAGTAGGTGTTGTGCAACATCTTCAATATTAACCATTGTGCCATAGTTGATATCCCATGATTGAGGGTTATGACACCCCTTGCAGCGATGCGAGCATCCTGCGGCGTATAGGGTGGTTCTTAATCCTGGACCATCTACGGTGGTAGATTCAACTATTTTTATTACAGATATTTGCATTTAATAGTAATTCTCAATTAATTGTGTACTACGCGGTCTTTGAGTTCGGCGAGTTTTGCTGAGTTCCAGCGGTCGGTTGTACCAACGAGGTAGCCTGTGATGCGTTGGAGTTTGTCGATATTAGTGCTACCACATTTTGGGCAAACTTCCAATCCTTCTACTGCATCTTCATGTCCACAATCGAGACAACGGTTGCGGTTGTGGTTCACAGAACCATAGCCAATGTCGTATTTGTCCATCAAGTCAACTATTTGCATGATTGACTGAGGATTGTGGGTTGCGTCGCCATCGATTTCAACATAGAAGATGTGTCCACCGCCTGTCAATTTGTGGTATGGAGCTTCGATTTCGGCTTTGTGACGTGCGCTACATTTGTAATATACAGGAACGTGGTTTGAGTTGGTGTAATAATCTTTGTCGGTAACGCCTTCGATTATGCCAAATTTCTTTTTGTCGTAGCGAGTGAAACGACCAGAAAGACCTTCGGCTGGAGTAGCTAAAATACTGTAGTTGTGGTGGTATTCTTCGCTGAATTCATTCACTCGGTCGCGCATGTATCCGATGATTTTTAGACCTAATTCTTGTGCTTCGTCCGATTCGCCATGGTGTTTGCCGATGAGGGCAATCAAACATTCTGCCAATCCGATGAATCCGATACCGAGTGTGCCTTGATTGATAACAGATTCGATAGTGTCGTTTGGTTTGAGGTTTTCGCTGCCATTCCAGAGGGTTGACATGAGGAGTGGGAATTGTTTAGCACGAGCAGTTTTTTGGAAATTGAAGCGTTCGTGCAATTGGCGCGCTGTGAGTACCATCAATTCATCTAATTTTGCCATGAAGGCATTGATGCGTGACTCTTTGTTTTCGATTTCACGACATTCGAGGGCAAGGCGTACGATGTTGATTGTTGAGAATGAGATATTTCCGCGACCAATAGATGTTTTTTCGCCAAAACGATTTTCGAATACACGAGTGCGGCATCCCATTGTAGCCACTTCGTATTTATAGCGTTCTGGGTCGTTGATATCCCATTTTTCGTGATGGTTGAATTGTGCATCGAGGTTTACGAAGTTAGGGAAGAAACGGCGTGCGCTGACTTGACAAGCTAATTCGTATAGGTCGTAGTTGCGGTCTTCAGGGAGATAGCTTACGCCACGTTTCTTCTTCCAAATTTGGATAGGGAATATTGCTGTGCCACCATTGCCAACACCACGATAGGTGCTACACAACAATTCGCGGATAATACAACGACCTTCGGCAGATGTGTCAGTACCATAGTTTATAGAGCTGAACACCACTTGGTTACCACCGCGAGAGTGGATAGTATTCATATTGTGGATGAATGCTTCCATTGATTGATGTACGCGTGTAACAGTTTGGTTGATAGCATGTTGTTTGATGCGTTCCAATCCTTGCAAGAAGTCAAGGTCGCGAGTGATATAATCGTCGATTTCGGCATCGTAGAGCGAGTCGTATTTCTCGCCTGTGAGAGCCTCTAATTTTTTAATTTCTTCTTTGTAACTTGCTCTTACATAAGGTGCAAGATAGAAGTCGAAGGCAGGTATTGCTTGACCACCATGCATCTCATTTTGAGCTGTTTCCATCGAAATACAACCTAATATTGAAGCAGTTTCGATTCGTTTAGCAGGGCGACTTTCGCCGTGACCAGCAAACAAGCCGTGTTGCAATAGTTTGTCGAGCGGATGTTGTACGCAAGTGAGAGATTTAGTAGGATAGTAGTCTTTGTCGTGGATGTGGATATAGTTGTTTTTTACCGCTTCGCGCACTTCTGTTGAGAGCAAATAGTCATCTACGAAAGGTTTAGTAGTCTCAGATGCAAATTTCATCATCATGCCGGCAGGAGTGTCGGCATTCATATTTGCATTTTCGCGAGTGATGTCGTTGCTTTTTGTGTCGATGATTTCGAGGAACATATCGCGAGTTTTCGAACGACGAGCAATAGAGCGTTTGTCGCGATAAGCAATATATCGTTTAGCGACATCTTTGCGCGAAGATTTCATAAGTTCCAATTCCACCATATCTTGAATCTCTTCCACGCTCATTTGTTCTTTGCCTTTATAGGCAATTCGGTCAGCAATTTGGCAAAGCAATGCATCGTCCTCACCCATATCGGTGCTCATCATTGCCTTACGGATTGCAGCTTTAATTTTTTCCTCGTTG
>JAZRJN010000119.1:0-2903 GCA_045645785.1 Candidatus Aphodosoma sp.
TTCAACAAACCAAATCATGGGCGTACGCAAAACAACCGACTTCCTCGAAAAAACAACTTGGACACTTATCGGTATTATCGTTCTCCTTTGCGTTGCAGCTACAGCTTTCCACAAAACAGACGCTCCTACTACTACATCAGAAATCGCTGACCAAGTAGAAGTTCCTGTTCAAGCTCCTGCAGGTTTCGACGATGCAGCAGTTGAACTTCCAGTTGAAGCTACAGAAACAACAGAAGAATAATTAATTCTCTAAAACATAAAAAAGGATGATTTCACATGAAATCATCCTTTTTTATTAATACATAAAGAGACGCAAAACATTGCGTCTCTTATATTATTATTTTACAAGCATACCTTCTGCCACTGCTTTTGCTACATCTTCACCTTTTAGAATTGTTGCAAGCTGAAGTGCAAATTCGATAGTACAACCAGGACCTTTTGAAGTAACAATATTACCTGACACCATTACGCGTTCTTGCGATACAAACGCCTCTTCCAATTGGTCTTCAAAACCAGGATAGCAAACTGCCTCACGATTACGCAAAAGATGCATTTTACCAAGTATCGATGGTGCTGCACAAATCGCAGCAATCCAACCTCCACGCTTATTTTGTTCACGAAGTGATGCCACTAAACCCTCATGCGCTCCGAGGTTCAATGTGCCAGGCATACCACCAGGAAGTATAAGCATCTCTGCTTTCGACAAATCTACTTCGTCAAACATTTTATCAGCTTCGATACACACCCCATGAGCACCCTCTACCGTACGCTCATTCATCACTGAAACAGTCGTAAGTTCGACCTCTGCACGACGCAAAACATCAATCGTTGCTACCGCTTCTACCTCTTCGAAGCCAGTTCCTAAAAATAAATAAACCATAATATAGATTTTTAGTAGCGAGTAGCGAGATATAAAACTTACTCGCTACGCTCGTTTTTAATTTAATCTAAAGTTATAAGTAATTGTACCAATTGCAACACCGCCACCACTCGAAAATTTATTTTTCTTTGCGGCTGCAACTGCAGCATTACGCAATACTTCATTAGTAATTGTAGTTCCTTTAGTAATAGCAGCCGAAATCACATTACCCGAAGCATCCACACGTATTTCTACAACAATACGCCCCTCTTCATTACCTTGATATGAAGGTTGAGCCAATTTGCTCAACAAATCACGTCCATTAAGCGACCAAGAATGTCCACCTTGCGAACCTTGACCAGCAGGATTGCCCTGTTGTGTTTCGCCTTTAGTCTGACCTTGGCCTTTACCCATATTTTGGAATGCCGAACCTGCTAAACTACTTGCTTGATTCTTTTTAGCTTCTTGTTCTGCTTTTATACGAGCTTCCTCTGCAGCCTTTTCACGTGCAATACGTTCTTGCTCAGCTTTTTCACGAGCAATACGTTCCTCTTCTGCACGACGACGAGCAGCTTCTTCAGCCTCTTTTCGTTTTTTCTCTGCCTCAAGTGCCACCGATGGGTCTTCTTGCGTCATCAAATCTTCTTCCGATGGAGATGACACCTCTGGAGATGCAGGCTGAGGCGTTGGAATAGGCACTGGGGCCGCTTCAGGAGCTGGAGTAGGATTAGGCATACTTTCACCAAAACCCTCCTCATAATAACCCAACGACACCATCACCCCTTCATCCATCTCATTCTTGTGTGCAGTCATTCCGCAGAATATCAATATCAACAAGATGATGATACAGATTATAGTAGTGGCAATAGCCGATTGTATTTCTGATTTCTTTAATTGCATTATTCCTTAACTTTTGTAGCTATCACCAATTTAAGGCGATTTTCGTTAGCTATATCAAGTATTTTCACAATTTCACGATAAGGCACCAATTCATCTGCATGCAATGCCACGTATGTAGTCGAATCAGCTACATACACTGTTTGAAGATATGGTTCAATTTCTTCAAAATGCACCGCACGTGGTTCTGAACCATTATCTGCAATACTATATTCGCCTTCTGCAGTGATACCTATTTTCACAATATTTGCCTTTGTTGCGGTCTTTGCCGACGATTGAGGCAAATTCACTTTCATATCGTTTGGAGCCGACATTGTCGATGCTATCATAAAGAATAGCAACAACAAGAATATAATGTCAGTCATCGACGACATCGAAAATGAAGCATCTATTTTATTTGATTTCTTTAAAGCCATAACTTTTTCAATTCATAATGCATAATGCATAATTCATAATTTTTAGTTCATAATCATAAAATTAACACCGAATGGTTAATTATGAATTATGAATTGTGAATTATGAATTATTTAACTGCTGCTGGTTCGTTAAGCAAATCGAGGAATTCCATGCTACCCATTTCAAGACCACGCATCACTTCATTCACACGACCTACAAGATAATTATATGCAAAATAAGCACATACACCCACAATAAGACCTGCTACTGTAGTAACCATTGCTGTATAGATACCGCCAGACAACTGACTAAGGTTGATTGTATTGCCACCAGCTTGTTCCATTTCGAAGAAAGCTTGCACCATACCCATCACAGTACCCAAGAAACCTAACATTGGAGCACCACCTGAGATAGTAGCCAATAACGAAAGACCTTTTTCGAGTTTTGCAATTTCGATATTACCAACGTTTTCAATTGCCACCAACACATCCGACATCGGACGACCAAGACGCGAAATACCTTTCTCAATCA
Organism: Candidatus Aphodosoma sp.; assembly: GCA_045645785.1. Classification (GTDB taxonomy): domain Bacteria; phylum Bacteroidota; class Bacteroidia; order Bacteroidales; family Paludibacteraceae; genus Aphodosoma. The sequence goes on from JAZRJN010000119.1 coordinate 2,684, forward strand.
TACGAGCCGACGGAGATTTTGTATCTTTACAAAGTTTCAATGCTGCATCAAGTTTACCATCATAAATATAATCTTTAATACGATTCATAAACGTAGCATCCTCTTTCGAAGCCTGACGTGTAACAATCAAACGCTCAATAAAAATATAAATAGCAAAAATAAGCATCAATGCAAGCGGAATCATAATCCAACCGCCTTTGAGGCACATCTCAAAAAAGTT
>JAZRJN010000120.1:0-3351 GCA_045645785.1 Candidatus Aphodosoma sp.
ATTTCCCGACATGTCGTAGTATATTATACGCCCAGTGATGGATGTAATGATCTTATCTGTATTGTTTTTTAATGACAGGCGTGCAGTACTACCCAAAAACTCATGCGAATAATTTGCCAAGGTCACATCATTAGCACTAACAATGGTAGTCTGAGGCTTAGCAGTCGTAGCAACAGGCTTGGTGGTTGTTTGAGTGGTAGTTTTGGCAGGTGTAATTTTATTGGTTTGCTTTAGCTGTTGTTGCAAATCTGCCACTTCGTTGCGCAGTTGTGCCAATTCGTTTTGTACGGCGTCCCATTGCTCGGCTGTGATGGTCAATGGGGTGGAAGCTTGCACTTCTGGTGCTTCCGTAGAAAGGGTTTCCACTTTTTCGCTTGGTTTGTCAAAAGCGCCAAACTTACAAAATAGTCCTACTACTAATCCGATTACCAGAATTATCAACAAGAGGTTTATCAATCCTCTTCCGTTTCTCTCGCTGTACTCGTATCTCATTATTGTATTTTATTTATTGGTTAATATTCTTTTTGTTTATCACTCATCACTCATAGTTCATAACTAAAAAACGCTCATAGTTCATAACTAAAATAAAGTGTATTACATTGCAAAATTACAACATTATTCTGAATTAAACAACTTTTTTCAAAAAAAAATAAAAACCACCTCCTCTAACGACGAAAAAAAAGCCTACCCCCAGCCCCTGCCCTAAAGGGAGGGGAGAAGGTAAGCTTCGCCTCATCGCCTTATCGCCCATCGCCAATCGCCAATCGCCGCTTCGCGCTCTACATCTCTTTTTGCCATCAGCAGCGTGGAGGTTGAGACAGGATTACTATTTCGCAGACTATAGTGCTTCACATCGCGTGACACTTGGCGGGTGCCCTCGGTTTGAACTATTCGGAAATTCCGGATAGTTGCTTCCTATTCTAATTCTTTTTGGCGTTGTAGGATTCAATAGTTTTGACTTGGATGATGATTGCGGTATCACCTTGAGTGAGGGACTTGCTTTCTGTAGTGATCGTACGGGTGACGTTACACGAGGTGAGTCCAAGAGCCATCGCAATGGCTGTGGCGATAGACACTGCCAGGTACTTGATTGCCTTAATGAGGCGTTGTTTTTGTGCTTCAGTTAGTTTCATAGAGTATCGAGTGTTTAGAAACAAAAATTATAGAAAATTAAAACAAAATTACCAAATATCTAACTCGGAGTATTTTTAAGACAATTTTGGACAATTAAATCGACAATTAGTGACAATTCTTGGATTATTTTTTATAACAAAAATACGCAGCACTCGCGTTCGGCAACATAGTCGTATTGACTGTTGACTCTGTCAACATTAGAGCGACATGTGCCTCCGCTCTCCCCACTCGCTCACGAAGCTCGCGGGGACCCCTAATGAGCTACAAAAATATTCAAAAATCAATGATATGTTTTGTTTTTCGCTCATAAGAATGCAAACTGCATTGGTGAACGAAAAAACAAAACATTATACATTATTACTTGCCTTCGATTTCATCACGCATGAGGTTCCAGACATATTGATAGAATGTCTTGTATTTGGTTTGCCTAATGAAGCCGACTTGGTCTGATGGCAAATGATTAGGATCCATCATACGGTCGCGAGTGGCTGCACATATTTGGGTAAATAGGTCACGCCAAGCTCGTTCTGATGCGGAAACTGGAGTAGTGCGGTCGCCGTGTACAGAAGTGTACTTGCGGTCTGAGCGTTTGCGGTAATTGTAGCAAGTACGGTACTTTTTAGAAATTTTGCCCGAAAGGTGATGGATTGGGTCTTCGTAGGTTACTATAGCCATAATGTATTCGGCAATGAACAGGAGTATGATAACAAAAATTATAAACAATTCAATCCAAAATTATCAAATATTTCGTGGAACTTATTCAAGACAATTCAGGTCAATTTTGATGTCAATTAATGACAATTATTTTCGAGGAGTATATGTCGAAACAAAAATACGCTTCGTTCCACTCGCTACAAAAATAATTAGAAATCAATGGTCATCTTTTGTTCTTGCCCAAATGAATGCAATGCGTTGCATTAGTGGGCAGAACAAAATGATTGTTTATACTCGGCGTTCGAGATCCTCTATGCCGCGAGAGGGGGTTAAAGGTTAATACTTGAGATTAAAGGTTAATGATTGGGGTTAAGATTTGAGTTTGGCATGTTCTTTTGCCAGGACATAGCCATAGAGGGATTTGTGCTTGGTTTGTGCTTCGAACTCTGCTTCATAAGTAGCACGAGTGGCTGGGTTTGCCAAGGCTGTTTTGGTTGCAGCAGCTGCTTGACGAAACAAGTCCTGACGGTCTAACTCTGCCTGAGAGTAAGGTTTGGTACGTGGGTTGCAGATTTGTGAGGTGAAGGTTTCGCCGTACATCTGTTTGAAGATAATGTCGGAATGTTTGCAGATTTTGCCACGGAATTGGCGGAATGGTGCTTCTAATTTGATTTTAGACATGTGTGTTCGGCAATCGACCGAACACAGACCGCTACGCTGTTAGAAGTTAGACCGTTTTACTGTTAGATCGCTAACTTCGTTCGCTGTTAGACATCAAGGTCTGTGTTAATCGGGAAACCTCTATGCCGTGAGAGGGGTTAAAGGGTTAATTAAGAATTTTGAATTAAGAATTGATAGTATGGAGTGTGCAGGTCCAGCTGTGATTGAAGGTGAGAGATTGGGCGAGGGTTTGGCGGATGATGTCGCATGCCTCGTCGGGAAGGAAAAGTTGTGGGTCAAGAGGGACGACTTTGACTGTGAGGGTGGTGCCCTCGGTGGTGAACTCGGGATTGAGGGTTTCCAAATGAAAGAGGACTGCCTCTTTGGCTTGGAGCATCTCTTCTGCACTTTGGCAGGGAATGGAGATGATGACAATGTGCTTTGTTTTCATACTTATTTTATTTTTTACAGGTTAATACTAATATCTCCTACTCGCCCAGTTTGGGCTCGAGAAATCTTATAAATCCAAACTTATTACAAAGTGCTCCGCAATATATTGCCACCGCTCTTCGTTTTTGGGAACATCCAAAAACTCATCACTGAATCTTAAGTAAATGTAGCGGTCGACTAGTTTGTTGCCGCGCTCTGCGGTGGTGTCCTTTCTGTGGGACGCGTTTCTATAATAATGCTGGAAAAATCTTCGGCACAGAAGCGGTTTTGTGCCGAAGATTTGTGAATTTAGTGTTTATGACAGCATATAAAGAAAGCGGAAGTTCCTGAAAATCAAGAACTCCCGCCTAAGTGATTTTTTTTTGAAAAATTTTGCCTTGTGCCGAAGATTATGCCGAAGGTTGCAATATTTCAATAAGTTTATCTATAGCTGCTTTAAAGTCGGATCGTAGC
>JAZRJN010000121.1:0-7603 GCA_045645785.1 Candidatus Aphodosoma sp.
GGCAAAGACCCTGAATTGCAAATCACCGACGAGCAATTCCGTGGCTTGATGGACTTCATCGTACGCATGCGCGAAACTAAGAAAATCCATGCCTCGTATGGTTGCGAAGGTTTCCTCGGCGACTATGAAGGCAAAGTGCGCGACCACTACTACACCTGCCAAGCTGGTTTATCAATTGCCTCAGTCCTTTGCGACGGTAGTATATCAGCTTGCACCAGCATCCGTAGCGATTTCCACCAAGGCAATATCTACAAAGACGACTTCTGGGAGGTGTGGGAAAACCGCTTTGAGCCATACCGCAACCGCGATTGGATGAAGAAAGACGAATGCGCCGACTGCAAGGTTTGGAAATTCTGCAAAGGCAACGGAATGCACCTCCGCAATGCCGAAGGCAAACTCACACTCTGCCACTACAAGAGGCTATATAAGGAGTAGGGAGCAGGGAATAGGGAATAAGGAATAGGGAGTAAGAAATACACTTCACTGTGTGTTTTGTGTGGCAGTTTCCTTACTTGCACCTTGTCGAGAATAGGGTCGAAAAAAATATTTACCATTACAACACAAAATACCACTAAAAAAACAACGCTATATTCAGAAAAATGCATTATCTTTGCATACGAAATTATCGTGGAGGAGTATGTTGCAAAAAGCGCGTACAAAAACCCACTGAATTAGTGTGAAAAAATTCATTAAATATCTAATTCTCATCGTAATTGCATTTGCTTTTATTGATGGTGTAGGTAAGTCGGATTCGATGGATTTAGAGAATTCGATAGAGGATTTAACCACTGAATTTGTAACCGAACATGTCGATTTTTCGATTTTCGATTCGGCACTACACAACTCACGCCAAATATCGTCGGTAAGTGCACCAGTCCTAAAAACTGTCTCACAAAGAGTAAATAATACTCATAAACATAATTTCATATTCGTCAAAGCCGGTAAAATCCTGAATATCGGCATAATCAATTCCATACACAACAATTCCCAAAACTTTTATTATTCTTTTATCAGAGCTACTCATCGATTGATTAGTTTTGGTAGGCTTATTATTTAGTTTTATTCGCCCCCGTTGGGGACGATTGTCATAGATATATGCTTTCCGCAGGTTCCTTCCCTATTGGTCAGTCACCAGCGGTTAAGCATAGTTAGCCCTCTTTTGAGGACTTTCGCATTCAAACTATTACGCAAACTAAATAATAACCAATGGAATATATCATTCTCCTTATATCATTGGCAGGCATCGTCGTAGGAGCAGACTTGCTCGTTGCGGGTGCAGTATCTATTGCCAGAAAATTCAAAGTATCAGATTTCGTTATTGGAGCCGCAATTGTCGGAGTCGGCACATCGATGCCCGAACTTGTGGTTAGTTTCATCGGCGCGGTAAAAGGCAATGCCGATGTGGCTATAGGCAATGTGGTGGGTTCCAACATCTTCAATGTATTGGGCATACTCGGTCTGACTGCCTTACTATTCCCTATCGCAATTGACAAAGCAAATATGAAATTCGAAATTCCGCTCTGTATCGGGGTTTCGGCACTCCTTATATTGCTCGCGTTCAACTTCTTCGATGGCTCGGCTGCCTGCATCGGCAGATTAGACGGTTTGGCTCTCCTCGTGGTGTTTGCCATATTTATGTGGTACTCATTCTATCGCGACAAAAAGAGTGCATCGGCTGAAGAAACTACATCTACAACCGAAGACAACACTCCTCTATGGCTCGCAATCGTGAAAGTATTGGGTGGACTTGCCGTTTTGATAACAAGTTGCGATTTCTTCGTAGATAACGCCGTAGCAGTGGCTAAATCATTCGGTGTGAGCGATGCAATCATCTCGCTTACCCTCATCGCATGTGGTACTTCGTTACCCGAACTTGCAGCTTCACTCGCCGCAGCTGTGAAGAAAAACACACAATTGGCTCTTGGAAATATCGTAGGCTCTAACATCTTTAATATCACACTCATTCTCGGAGTTAGCTCACAAGTAATGCCTCTGACATCCGCAGGTATAACCATAGTTGACTACCTTGTGATGATTGCAGCCGCAGTATTCTGTCTCCTATTTGGTTTCTTTGGCAAAATCGGCAGATTAGGCGGAGCATTTATGTTCATTTGCTTTATTATCTACAATATTTATTTAATAAATTAACTCTTTAACAGACGCACGAGCCGTGCGTCATACATGCGGACGCATAAACCATGCGTCCCTACTATAAACTCTATACACTAAACTCTATACTAAAAAATGGGTATCTTACAAATTTTCACGCTATTAGGGGCATTGGGTATGTTCCTATACGGTATGAACTTGATGAGTTCAGGCCTTCAAAAAGCATCAGGCGACAAACTACGCAGTTTCTTGTCTGCTATGACTTCAAATCCTTTCAAAGGTGTTTTGACCGGACTTGGTGTTACATCAATCATTCAGTCGTCATCGGCTACTACCGTAATGGTAGTCAGCTTCGTCAACGCTGGTCTTCTCACTCTATCACAAGCCATTAGCGTCATTATGGGTGCCAATATCGGTACTACCGTAACTGCTTGGCTCGTGGCATGGCTCGGATTCAAAGCCGACATCTCAATCCTTGCTATTCCATTGATGCTCTTTGGCTTCTTATTCTCTAACTCAAAGAAAAGCCAACGCCAAAACATCGGCGAACTCATCGTGGGTTTCTGCCTTTTGTTCCTCGGTCTTTCGTTCATGAAAGAGTCGGTGCCTGACCTCAACGAAACACCTCAAGTGTTGGAATTCGTGAAAAGCTGGTCAAGTCATGGCTTCGGCTCGGTATTGATTTTCCTTGCATTTGGTACTGTACTCACTCTCGTGCTTCAATCTTCATCTGCCACAATGGCTCTCACTCTCATCATGCTCAGTATGGGTTGGATTCCATTCTCTATGGCGTGCGCTATGGTACTCGGCGAAAATATCGGTACTACAATCACTGCCAATATCGCAGCCGCTGTGGGTAATACTCAGGCTAAACGTGCCGCCATGTCGCACACAATCTTCAACCTCTTTGGTGTAATTTGGGCATTGATTCTCTTCCGCCCATTCCTTGCCCTCGTAGGCTATATCATCGAACTCTTCGGCTTGCCAAACCCTGCTGCTGAAGGCTTTGCCGTTAGCAACCCTAATTCAGCCGATAGCGTTGCTGCTCTCTACGGACTTTCGATGTTGCACACACTTTTCAACTCTATCAATACACTGATACTCATTTGGTTTGTTAAATTCATAGAGAAAGCTGTTATCTGGATTATCAAGACTCCTAAAAATCAAGAAAACGAAGTCTTCCGCCTCAAATATATCTCGGCAGGCCCTCTCGCCACACCTGAACTCGCTACAGAACAAGCCTTTAACGAAATTATCCACTTTGCTCAAATTTCACGCAATGGTCTCGCTTACGCCAAATCGGCTATTACCGAGAACAATGCCGACAAATTCGAAGAACTTCGTGGCAAATTAGTTAAATATGAGGAGATTTCGGACAGAATTGAATATGAAATTGCGGCATTCTTGAATGCAGTATCGGCAGGCGACATTAGCGAAGAGACTTCAAAACGCATCAAAGCTATGTACAAGATTATCGGCGAAATGGAATCGCTCGGCGACTCTGGTGAGGCTATAAGTCGCATACTATCAAGACGTAACATTCACAATAAGACTTTCGATTTCGACACTATCAAGAAACTCGAAAATATGGTGACTGAGGTCGATAATGCCTACGAAGCAATGATTACAAACTTAGATGCTGCCCACAAAGGCACTCTCGTCGAAATCTCTAATGCCTATAATGCAGAAGACCGCATCAATAGCCTCCGCAATTTGCTCCGCGACACCGAAATCGAAGAGATTGAAGAAAACAAAAAGAACTATCAAACAAGCGTTTACTACATGGACATCGTGAACGAATTAGAGAAGATGGGCGACTTCATAATCAACATCTCGCAAGACCTCGAAAGAGCATTTACTCAAAAATAATAATCGCTCAGATATAATAAAAAAAGCCTATATCAATTGACATAGGCTTTTTTATTTTCCACAACACCGCACTCTACTCAGTCACTAATTTACCCAAGAAAAATTGATTAAACAGCTCATCTATATCTTGCTCATTATCAGAAGATATTTTCTTTTTAATTGCCAAACGACGACAATAATAAGTACCCTCTTGCACACTTAACGTCTGACATATATCCTTAACACTCAACCCAATAAAATCAAGAAACATATAAGTGTAATCCATATTTGACAACTGAGGATACTCATCACTCAAATTATCACGCATTTTGCACCCTTAATTAATCGACAAACAGCCTTACAACAACTCTCACCTTCAGCCGAAAAGACATCAATCAAACTATCAACTTGCTCAATAGAAATATCACTATAATCCATATCAAGCATATTATCATACAATTGTCCTAATTGCACATTCGCACGCTCTATATCATTCCTATGTCCACATGCCACAAAAAAAACAGCAATATTGCCAATATTCCGAAAAATTTTGACCTCATAATCTTACATTTTTACCAATAAAATTCATAATTATATATTCAGATGCAAATACAATACTTATTTTTTATATAAAAAATATTTGCAATATATTTTTATAATATTAAATATCAAAACTTTAGACAAAACAATACATATAATCTTTTAATCACAAAAAACCAAATCTAAAAATAGTATAATTATATATTACATTTTTGGAGAATTCAGTAAAATACACTAACTTTGCAATATTATAAAATAAAACTACAAACAAAACATCATCACACTTTATTGTCAACAATTTAAAAGAAATGAAACGCTTATTTTTATTATCTCTAATAACATTATTTGTTATAAATTGTCTCTCTGCGACAGAGAATAAACAATTTATCCAAACTGGTAACGACAGATTTGCAATAAAAACCCAAGGCATAATGGGATTCTATATTGACGTACACGATAACATGAGAGCCGATATGCCAAGTGCTCCTACAGGTCTTATGTTTGGAGTCGAATTTCCATCGTCACAACAACGTCCTTGGCAACAATATCTTTTAAATCCTACAGTCGGATTAGGTATGACATACCTTAATCTTGGCTCTGAACGATATGGTCACACTGTTGCTTTATATCCTTATATATTGCTCAATTGTATTCGCACACAACACTTTGAGATGAAAGTGAAATTGGCAGCAGGTTTGGGTGTAGTGAGTGAACATTGGTACACACAAGAAGACCAAAATGTTGATAACTACTACGAAGCTACAACTAATGCTATTTTTGGTTGCTATTTGAATGCCTATCTCAACGCTGGGTTGAACCTCAACTTCCCTATCACTCGCAATTTTGCTATCAATGGCGAATTTGGTTTTATCCACATGAGTAATGGTCGTGTATGTATGCCTAATGTGGGCGCAAATATATTCTATGGCGGTATTGGTTTAATTACCACTATAAATCCAGACAAAGAAAATGAGCGCGAACCAATTAACTTCCCTAATTTGCCATATAAATGGAGTTTAAATGTTACTGCTGCTGGTGGAGCTCAATCTGCAGACATAGAAGACCATAAATTTGCAGTTGCATCATTGCACACAGGTGCTGTTTACAACGTATGCAATTGGTATAGCGTAGGTGGTGGTGTGGATGTATTCTTCAACGATGCTATCAGTAAAAATACAAGACGTAACTTATATAGCAAACACGAAGATATAAACTACACATTCGCAGACAAACTACGTGTAGGTGTTGCAATTAACAACGAATTTAAATTCGGTATGCTCACTACTATTTTTGATTGGGGTGTATATCTCTATAATCCATCACGCAACTATTATCACGACTATGTGAGAGATTACTGCCAAGATGGACTAAAAAAACGTCCTTTATTCTATAAATCGAGTGGCCCAGGTAATGAAGAAGCATTCCACTATTTTAGATTCGGTGTAAAATTTCAAGTGTGGGACAATATCTACCTACAAGCCACATGCAAAACACACATGCAAATTGCTGAATTTGTTGAGTTTGGTATAAATTACCAAATACCTTTCCTCAGCAAAGAGAGACGCAAAGATGGAGAAAGCATAGTGTTTCATCAACGCAAATATTGGTGGAAAAACTAAAATAAAAAAGGCTGTGTTAGAATATAATATTTAACACAGCCTTTTTTATTTTAAAATGCCAAAATATATGACATTAAATTTTAAGTTGAAAAAGCTTAATATCACAAACGATACCTTGGCGTTATGACTTGTCATCATCAACCCACTCCAAGGTCGGTATTATCTATCAACACCTCTATGCATGGGTCGTCTTTTATCGTAGGATACACCTCGCTCACAAACCAGTCCACCAATGCCTGGTCGCGCTTGATTTTTGTGGTATTATTGCAAAACACATTCACCGAGAAATACTCGAAATAGTTGGGCGCCAAGTCAATGTCGCGCACAATTCGCTGGCGCGTCTCCCCCTCAGTGCAGCACAATAAGCACACCCCTTGGAAGTATCGCGCCACCTCCTCGGCAGTCACACCCTCTGGCACACCCTTATTCCACCTCTTGCGCAACTCAGGGTCAAACGTCTCAATTCCACAACGATATTTAATTGAGAATTGACAATTGAGAATTGATAATTGAGATTTTATTCTATCAGCGAATTCTTCGAGGCGATTGCGATACATCCAGTGCATTTCGCACCAAAGCGTATGAATCTTTTTCTCCACAATCACGCGTCGAAGCAGTTCGATTGTGCGGTCGTCGAGTTCGAATGCCGAGCCCGAATTTATCACATCCAGTACGCCATATTCACCCGTCACCTGCTCCAGCACCGCCCTATTCACCTCAAACGGATCATCGCTCACATCCGAGTGATAGTCGCAAAACTCACACCTACGCCACCTGCACCCCGTACCTTGTAGCAGTACAAACTCCCTCGGCATTTTATCTCGTATAATCGAATATCTCTCCATAAATCAATCAATTTTAACCCCCACACGCTCAAATTTATATTTAATCCAACGGATAACAACATACGCCATCGGGGTGCCAAACACCGCCTCAATCGTCACCTTCATGCCATACTGAAACAGTATCATCATCAGCAAGTCGTGGGTCGATACTACGCCTAAGAAAGCAATCAACACAAACGGCAGTGTGTCGAACAAATACCCCACAAGCGAACTCGCAATCGTGCGCACCCAGAGCCAACGCCCAGCCGTCATGCGTTTGATGCGGTCCATCAACCACGCATTCGACAATTCGCCGAGCAAGAATCCCGTGAGCGAAGCAATCACGATACGAGGCACATAGGTAAACATAGTGTTGTAGGCATTCGCCTCAGTCTGCAAATATTCAGGCGAAGGCAACCACACCCCCATTTGCGTACACAGCACCATCACGATGTTGCACACAAACGTGAGCCAAATAATCTTTTTGGCAGTGCGATAGCCCCATATTTCAGTCAGCACATCGCCAAGCATATAAGCAAAAGGGAAAGTAATAGTACCAGCGTCGAAATAGAACCATCCAGCAATGCTAATCACCTTCACCGCCATGATGTTCGACACCAAATAGAGAGTAACGAAAAGAGCCGTCACCGCCATCAAAGGCAT
>JAZRJN010000122.1:0-13415 GCA_045645785.1 Candidatus Aphodosoma sp.
GTGCGAGTTTCAAGGTTATGACGTTTACCAAATTCTTGCAAATAAGCAATCATTTTCTCCTCTTTTTTCGATGGGTGAGGAATTTGACAAATCTCATAGAATTCTTTCCAGAGACGTTCAGGTTGAAGTGTTCTAATACTCATAATATTTAGACTTTTAGTAGCGAGTAGCGAGTATTGAGCCTCGATTACGCTTGTTATTAATTTAATTAATTTTTTAACTCAATAAAGTGCAAAGATACAAAAAAAAGTTGAAAGTTGAAAGTTGAAAGTTGAAAAAAATATTATTATTTGCATTTTACACCTCCCTACTCACTGTTCCCTGCTCCTTGTTCCCTATTATCACTCTTTTAACAATAATTATGAATTATGTATTATGAATTATGAATTAAAATAATTATCTTTGCACCGAATTTGTTATATTGCGTTTATAAGTGCTAATATGTTAAAAACTACCTTGTTAACATTAGGAGTGTCGTTGGTAATATTGCTTATTGCTGTATTAGCTATGGCATTTCGTCCACTTTTTCTTAAAAAAAGGTTTCCAAATATACATATTGGGGGTAATAAAGCATTAAAAGAGCGTGGAATAACATGTGCTACATCGCAAGATCGTGAGGCGCAAGCTAAAGCAAAACAAAATAATTATAAATATAAAACGGATAATAAATGAAAAAATTATTACTCTTCTGTGTTGCAGCCGTAATTATGGCATCGTGCAACCAACCTGCAAAACAAGCAGAAACAGCAGTTGCTGAACATTGTAATGTGAAAGTAGAAGAAGGTTGTCGTCTTCCAATAGCAGTTGTTAATGTAGATACTCTTCTTAATAGTTACGATTTGGCTCTTGAAGAAAACCAACGCCTTATGCGTAAACAAGAGGATATTCGTCTTGACCTTAACCAACGTTTAAATAGTCTTCAAAATGAAATGATTGATTTCCAAAAGAAATTGGAAAATCAAGCATTCCTTTCTCGTGAACGTGCTGAGGCTGAACAACGTCGTTTGGTGAAAAAAGAACAAGATCTTCAACTTCTTACTCAAGAAAAAGAACAAGAATTTTTGCTTGAACAACAACAAGTTGGATTGCGAGTACAAGATAGTATTAATAGTGTGATTCGTGCACTTAATGCAACAGGCAAATATCATCTCGTTATCTCTACAAGCGCATTGAATAACAACGTGCTTTTTGCTGTTCCTGAGTATGATATCACAGAAGAAGCGATTGAACTTCTTAACGCTCGCCACAATAATAGCAAATAATACACCTCGTTAATAATATGTCGGAAAGGCAACATATCTCATATGATATGTTGCCTTTTTTTACAAAATTCTCCTTCTACTCTTGCTCACCTCAAAATAAATTATTACTTTTGCATCATAGAGGTATGGCATGTCGTCTCCGCTCAGTTGCCAGCCCAATGTAGGGACGTTACGTGCTGTGTCCTATCGACCGCAAGGTTGAAAAACTCCAAAATATACTAACCTACAAAACAATAAAACTATGAAAAAAACTCTACTCCTCCTTGTTGCCTTCATCACCGCAATAATCGCATTTGCCCAAACCGAAATCAACGGTATCTATTACAACCTCAATGACTCCAATCAAACAGCCGAGGTAACTTCTGGAGGTAACAGATATTTTGGTGATATCACAATCCTAGAAAAGATAACCTACAACGCTACAGAATATAGCGTTACTTCGATTGGAGAGTATGCATTTGTATATTGCACATCTCTAACATCTATCACAATCCCTAATAGCGTTACTTCTATTGGAAATAATGCATTTTATCATTGTTATTCTTTAGCCTCTATTACAATCCCTAATAGCGTTACTTCTATTGGAGTTGCTGCATTTTGTAATTGCTCATCTCTAACTTCTATCACAATCGGTAATAGCGTTACTTCTATTGGAGATCATGCATTTGTTAGTTGCTTCTCTCTAACATCTATCACAATCGGTAATAGCGTTACTTCTATTGGAAATTGTGCATTTCAATATTGCGAATCTCTAACATCTATCACAATCCCTAATAGCGTTACGTCTATTGGAGAGTATGCATTTAATTATTGCAAATCTCTAACATCTATCACAATCCCTAATAGCATTACGTCTATTGGAAACTCTGCATTTTCAGGTTGCACATCTCTAACATCTATCACAATCGGTAATAGCGTTACTTCTATTGGAAATTCTGCATTTGAATCTTGCTCATCTCTAATTTCTATCACAATCCCTAATAACATTATTTATGTTGGAGATTATGCATTTTCTGGTACTCCATGGCTAAATAATCAACCTGATGGATGTTTGTATATTGGTAAATGTCTCTATGCATACAAAGGAGAAATGCCAGAAAACACACATATAGATGTAAAAGAAGGTACTACTATGATTTGTTATGCTGCATTTTCTAATTGCTCATCGCTAACATCTATCACAATCCCTAATAGCGTTACTTCTATTAGATCTTCTACATTTTATAATTGCTCATCTCTTGATACTTTAATTTGTAATTGTAATGATAGTTTAATTTTTAACACGTATATAGATTATAATCCATTTAGAATACCTACCCTACGTTATTTAACTGTTCCTGCAGTAGTTTTTAATACTTTTAGAGAAGAAAACCAAACACAATTTTCAAACAGACTAACTGAAGTGCATATCTCAGATGGCGCATTGGACGAAAATGGGTTCAATTTCATCAACCGCTCATATAAATCACTTCACACTATCGACCTCGCTGGTGCTACTAATACTGCAATCAACGATTTGGCTTTCTATGATTGTTATAAATTAGAAAATCTCGCTCTCCCTAAAACTGTTGAAACTATTGGTTACAAGGCATTTGCTGATTGCAAACATTTAACTGAATTGTCTATCCCTGCTTCTGTAACTGAAATTGGTGAATCGGCTTTTGAAAATTGTCGCTCTATCAATACTCTCACTTTCGAAGAGGGTAGTAGCCTCGAAACTATTGGTAGTTGGGCTTTCTATAACAATCACAATCTTGTAAGTGTGGAAATTCCCGAAGGCGTAAAAACAATTGGTGATGCTGCTTTCTATGGTTGTACTTATCTTGAAGATATTACTCTTCCTTCATCTGTTGAGCGCATTGGCGACAATGGTTTTGCCCTCTGCAACCAAGTGAAACGCATGGAAGTACGCGCTACTACACCTCCTATAATAGAGGCAAAAACTTTCCACCAAGTGAATCGTAATATTGAATTCATTGTTCCTGCCGAAGCTCGCAATGCCTACGCAGCAGATGAATATTGGCGCGAATTTATCAAAAAAGTTCCAACTAATGTAGAAAATATTATTGAAGGCATCGAAATCTATACTCAAAATGGCACTCTCTACCTCGAAGGTTTGACTACTGACTATCGAATCTATAACATGTCAGGTCAAATGGTATATAGCGGCAATGCTACTACAATCGACTTAGCAAAAGGTATCTACATCATCCGCATCGCCGACAAATCACAAAAAATAGTGTTGTAATATTGAAATAAAAAAAACACGCAAATACTCAGTGTATTTGCGTGTTTTTTTATAAGTTTTCTGTCAATGCTCGCCAAAGGTTGTCATTGGGAACTGGGGCGGAAATATTTATCGGTTCTTTGCTCACGGGGTGGATAAATTCGATGCTACGAGCATGGAGCGATATGCCTCCGTCTGGGTTAGAGCGTGGTGCTCCATATTTCAAATCGCCTTTGATGGGACAACCCATAGTCGCTAATTGGCAGCGGATTTGGTGGTGGCGGCCAGTATGGAGGTCAACTTCGAGGAGAGAGTAGCGTTCGCCATGTGCGATGAGGCGATAACTGAGTGAGGCGAGTTTTGAGTTTGGCTTCTCTTTGTCGTAAGCGTATGATTTATTTTGCTTTTCTACGCGTACAAGATAGTGGCGGAGTGTACCTTCCATCTCCTTAGGCGTGCCGCAAACTATAGCCCAATAGCGTTTTTTGATATCCTTATGCTCTGCAAACAACTTATTCATGCGTTCCAAAGCCTTACTTGTTTTGGCAAATACAACAACACCACTCACTGGACGGTCAAGTCGGTGTGTGACGCCACAAAACACATTGCCTGGTTTATTGTATTTCTCTTTGAGGTATCGTTTAATAGTCTCAGGTAGAGGCTCATCTCCCGTCTTATCTCCTTGTACAATCTCACCCACAGCCTTATTTATTATAATAAGGTGATTATCTTCGTATAGAACGTTCATTGGAATTGAAATTTGAAATTTGAAATTTGAAATTTTTTGTTGTGAAAATAACTTTCACATTTTTATCGCCAAAGGCTCAAAGACCATTGGTTCACATTTCAACTTTCATATTATTTACGTTGTTTCACAGCTTCATATACAATTATACCTGTGGCAACAGACACATTGAGTGAGCCGATTTGTCCGAGAATTGGAATTGAAACCATATCATCAACAATGCGGAGAATATCAGGCGAGATACCCACATCTTCTGCACCCATTACGATAGCAAGAGGTCCTTTATAATCTGTTTTTGAATAATCGTGCGATGCTTTTTCTGATGCTGCAATCACTTTGATACCACATTTTTGAAGGAATGAAACTGTATTGTGAAGGCTATTTTCGCGGCAAACAGGTATTACGTGTAATGCACCAGCCGAAGTTTTGATAGCGTCGGCATTGGCAGCAGCACCGCCTTTCATTGGCACTACGATAGCATCAACGCCCGCACATTCGCAAGTACGAGCAATAGCTCCGAAGTTGCGAACATCGGTAACTCCATCAAGAATCACGATAAATGGGTCTTTGCCTGCTTCGTAGAGAGCAGGGATTATGTTGTCGATACGTTGATATTCGATAGAAGAGAGGTAAGCCACAACACCTTGGTGGTTTTTCATTGTGAGCTTGTTGAGCTTTTCAAGTGGAACTTTTTGAATAGGCACTTGAATGTCTTTGAGCTTATCAAACAATTCTTTAGCCAATTCGCCCCCCATTTCGCGGCGAATGAATACTTTGTCTAACTCTTTACCAGCGTCGATAGCTTCGATAACGGCACGAATGCCGAATATCATGTTTTTCTCTTTTACCTGTTTCATATTATATCAATTCATAATTCATAATTCATAATTCATAATTCATAATTCATAATTACTCGCCTAGCGGCTCGTGACTTTCGGTTTTCAATTTTCAACTCTCAACATTTGCAATAAGCGGTTAAATTACCGAGCGAAGCAAAAATCACGACTGGAGGGAGTAACTCTTAGTGGTGGTGTATTCCCCAACCATCAAGGGTTTCAAACAATTCGTTTTCTTTATATTTTTTCTTAAAAGGGATTTGATAACCTATTCCCCATTCAATCATTTCGGCTTTTGTCAAGTGAGTTTTTACAGTTGTTTGTACATACAAATTATCCCATACACGACAACGCACACCGAGTCGGAAATAGTTCCAACCATCCTCTTTTTCGATGTTATATTTGTATAATAAAGGACGTTTTTGGTACTTATGTTTGTAGGTGTCGTCAGTGTAATAGGCAAGTCTAATAGGGTCGTAAAGATATATACCCCAATCGAGAATAGCGGTTAGTCTTCCCGCTTTGAATTCGTTGTTAAAAGTTACTGCGACTCTGAATTTGTTGGATAAATCCTCATTCATAATTACATATCGACCAAAGCGAGTATGTTTTAATTGGGCTTCTCGCTGTTCGGCAGTCAATCCCTCTAATCTGGTGCCTCCTTGTTGATTAAATACACCATCATAAAATGCATCAAGGCTACCACCGAGAGCATACCAATTGCAGATATTATATGTCGCTCCTAAATGTAATGAGCCTATACCATAACCTTTATTATCGCCATAATAGAGTTCGCGATACCCTCCTGAACCAGTGATGTTTATGCTCCATTGGTAGGGTAGAGGTCCAAATATTTTTTGTTTCTTATGGTTGCAGTGTAGGCAATTTTTGTCCAGTTTATATGAAGCACCCACCGCAGCATATAAAATATTTATACCTCCATTAGGTTGTAATACAGACCCGTTACTCATGTGCATATAGCCTAAATCGGCGTGTACTGCCCAGCCTTTTTTTATTGGAAAATTGAAATGAGCAGCAGTTGTAAGATATACATTTACAATAGAACCAATCAAATTGTTGCATGTTGGACCATAATATGACCAGCCAGGCTCACTCCCGAATTCATCAAAAACTCGATTGTACGTTTTATTGAAAAAACTTAATCCTGCACCAACTTTCCAATCCAATTCGAAGTGTTTGATTTTTACTATATCTATTAGCAAATATGGGTATAAAGCAAATGCTTGTCCTAATACTTTGCTATCGCCAAGGTCTAAACCAACAAAACCGACTCCAAGAGTCGGTTTGCCTAAATATTGTTGCCATGGGTATTCGTCCCATGAAGGAAATTCTATTGCAAGCTCTCCTCCTAATGTAGGATTAGGATTTATGCTTTTCAATGTTTTATTGATAGGTATCACTTTACCACCTATCATTTGTGTTTTGAATACAAATGATTTAGGCTGGCTATAAGAGAGAATAGAAACAGCTATAAGTAGTATAGTAATAAAAACTTTACGCATTATTATTTACGAGTGTATCCATAGCCGTAACGGCTTGTTCTGCCACCGAAATGGCTACCACGAGCTGTTGAATAAGGAATAGAGTAACCAAAACCAAAACCAATATAATCGAAACGATAGAGGTGTGTCTTTCCTGTAAATTGTATAAAGATATTGTCAAATATACGAACACGTAAACCTACTCTCATGTATAACGGACCATCAACTAATTTAGGGTCGAATTTATACCAAAAACCAGTAAAACCATTGTTTCTAGCAACTTTATCGTATAGGTAGTAACCCGCATCAAGTAAGCCTGTAACGCGACCCATAGTGAATGCATTCGAAGCAACAAGACCTAAACGCATGCCATTAGGAGTGAAACCTAAATCAACACCAGGACCTAAAGCATAACAGTTTGTTATTTTCCAAAGAACATCTCCGTGTATATTTGATTGTACTTCTGGGTCTTTGTTTCGTCTGTCATTACGAAAACCACCATCAAGAACTGCATTAATCATAAATTTATAAGGTAGGTTGTCAGCTCTACTCATTTTTGGTTGAGAGTATGTTGCGCTACCCATTCTATAACGGAATCCCAATGAGCCATAGAGAATATTCATTGTTGAGTTAGGTAGGAATACTTCTCCGTTGTTTGTTGCATTATAACCTGCATCTATGGTGATAGCAGCATTTTTGTTAACGTTAAATTGGAAATTTAAGCCTGCTGAAAGGTATGCAGCTGCATAGCCTCCATTGGCTTCATTGGTTTTATTGAAAAACGCAACACCCATACCTGTTTTTAATCCAAATTCAACAACATCAGTACGAACGAAGTTCCAATTTACGTATGGATAGGCTGCAATCATCATACCTAATTGTTTGGGATTTCCTAAGTCAACACCTAATACTCCAACGCCAATGGTTGGGTAACCCCAATGTTTTTCCCATGAATATCTTCCTGTTGGTAAAATTTCATAGTTCAATTCTCCACCCAAGATAGGACCATTAGGGCCTAATGTCTTATATATGTTCACGGGCAACACATATCCACCGTAAAATTTAATTTTTACAGCATTATTATTTTGAGCTGAAATAGAGAAAATTATGCAAAAAAACAATAAAATAGATAAAATCTTTTTCATAATTTAAAATAAAATTCGTATCTTTGCCAATTATTATTATTCGGCAATGTTGATAGTAATTAGTCGTATGTGTATAGTTTGATTTGCAAAGGTACTAATTTTTTTTAAAATAGGCAAAAAATATGAAAATAATTTTTTTTAAAGAATTTAAAGTATTCTTTTCTTCTATCACTGGGTATATTGTTATAATGCTTTTTTTGATTACTAATGCAATTTTTCTTTGGATATTACCAGGGCAGTGGAATGTTTTTGATAGTGGTTATGCTTCTCTTGATGCTTTGTTTTTTTTGGCACCATGGCTTTATTTGTTTTTGTGTCCAGCTATTACGATGCGATTTTTTGCCGAAGAGAAAGCAAATGGTACTATCGAATTACTTCTTACTAAGCCTATTTCTCGTTTGCAGATGGTTGCTGGTAAGGCTTTGGCGGGTTGGGTGTTGGTGATTATTGCTCTGTTGCCTTCTGTGTTGTGGTATTTGTCGGTCTATATTCTTGCTGAGCCAATGGGTAATATCGATTCGGGTGCTTTTTGGGGCTCATGGATGGGTTTGCTATTCTTGGCGGCTGTGTATGTTGCCATTGGCACTTTTGGTTCTTCGCTTTCATCTAATCAAGTGGTGGCTTTTATCACTTCGGTGGTTATCTCGTTCTTGCTTTTCTATGGTTTTGAATTGCTTGGCTCACTATTTTCGGGCGAAACTGCCTATTGGTTGCGCCAACTTGGTATAAATGAGCATTATAAATCTATTTCGCGAGGTGTGATTGATAGTCGCGATTTGGTGTATTTCGTTGCTCTTACTGCTGGATTTATTTATCTTACGACACGACAAATAAAATCTAAATAATTCTCAATTTTATAGCCAAAGGCTCAAAGACCTTCGGTTCTCAATTCTCAATTCTCAATTCTCAATTCTCAATTCATATGTTGATTTTAATAACAAACGATGATGGCATTCAAGCCAAAGGTATTCAGACAATTGCGCGCGTAGCTGCAAAATATGGTCGTGTAGTTGTGGTTGCACCTAATGGACCTCGTTCGGCTCAGTCAAGCGCTTTGACTATTGAGGTGCCAGTGTCAGTGAAGCGTGTTCCCTCTGATAACGAAAATATTACGCAATATGCTGTTAGTGGTACACCTGCTGATTGTGTGAAACTTGCTATCAGTCAGTTGCTTGACCAAAAACCTGATCTTGTTATTTCAGGTATCAATCATGGCTCTAATGCGAGTATCAATGTTATCTATTCAGGTACGATTGGGGCAGCCATTGAGGGGGCTTTGCATGGTATTCCATCAATTGGTTTCTCGTTGTGCGACCATGATGCCGATGCCGATTTTGAGCCATCGTTGCCTTATTTCGAACAGATTATTGCTAAGACAATCAATTCGGGTATGCCAAAAGATATTTGCTTGAATGTTAATGCGCCAAAGGGAGCAGTGAAGGGTATTCGTGCGTGTCGTCAGGCTGAGGGTCGTTGGGCTAATGATTTTGGTAAGACAGAGGCTCCTCGCGCTAATGACTATTATTGGCTTATTGGCGACTTTATGTTCCTCAACGACAATGATATGAAAGCCGACCAATGTGCTATTGAAAATGGTTATATTACTGTTGTGCCATTACAATTTGATATGACAGCGTATAAGGCTCTTGATTTTTGTAGTCAGTATGAAACAGAAGCTTGATACTCTTTGGTTTGGAATGTTGATAGGGCTTGTGATGCCTGTCGTGATGTTGTACCTTTTTGTGCAGAATAATACATTCGATGGCTTCTCGCTCCGAGCGATTCTCGATTTGGCAAGTACCAATAGTATGATTGTCAAATTGTTGTGTATTGCTATATTTCCTGATATGGGGGCAGTTTTTTTGCTTAATACGTGGGAGATGTGGCGCGCTTGTCGTGGGGTGTTTATGTCGTTGTTCTTTTTTATCGGTATATCGACACTTTTTGTTATTGTTAATTCTTGATTTCTTTTTAACAGAAGTACATAATTTATTTATTGGACAAAATGGTTTGGTTGTTTTGTTTGGTTTATATGGGCTGAATTTGTTTTTTTTTAAGTACATGCCCTAAATCATAAAAATTACTAATTGCAAGGCTCGTACTTGAAAAAGTTTTTATTCTGATAGAATTAGAAATACAGGTAATAATTTGTAAACCTAAAAAATTAGTTCTGTACTTCTGTTAAAATAAATTATGATTTTTATTTGAAATGAAATATTTTATCATAGCAGGTGAAGCCTCTGGCGACCTTCATGGTAGTCGGTTGATTGCTGAGTTGAAGCGTCGTGACCCTGAAGCGCAATTCCGTTTCTTTGGGGGTGACCTTATGGCTCAAGCTGTGGGTGCGGAGCCTATTGTGCATTATCGCAATATGGCATTTATGGGGTTCGTTAACGTACTGCTAAATATTGGAAAAATATTTCATCTTCAGCGACTTGCTGAGCGTGAGGTGATTTCTTTCTCTCCCGATAAAGTTATTTTGATTGACTATCCTGGTTTTAATCTTCGATTTGCAAAGTTTGTAAAAATTCATCTTCCTTCCGCTGAGGTCAATTATTATATTGCGCCAAAACTTTGGGCATGGAAAGAGTATCGCTTGAAGGCGATTAGGCTTTATGTGGATAGGATGTTCACAATCTTTCCGTTTGAAACAGAGTGGTTTGGCGTGCGTGATTATAAGGTTGAGTATGTGGGCAATCCGTCGGTCGATTCGGTGGCGGCATTTATGGCCGAGTCTTTTGATGAAGTGCAATTCCGTGTTGCGAATGGTCTTGATGAGCGCCCTGTAGTCGCGTTATTAGCAGGAAGTCGCCGACAAGAGATTCGTTCGTGTTTGCCTATTATGGTGCAATTGGCAGAACGTTATCTTGATTATCAGTTTGTTGTGGCAGCGGCACCTGGCATTGAGCCTGAGTTTTATAAAGAGATTTTGAGACATGAGACACGAGACACGAGATGTAGGATAACATTGTTATATGGTTTAACATATTCGCTTTTATCTATCGCTCAAGCTGCTATAGTTAATTCTGGTACAGCAACCCTTGAAACTGCACTTTTCCGAGTTCCGCAAGTTGTAGTTTATAAAGTATTTGGTGGACGATTCACTATGATGCTTAAGCCTTTGCTTATTAAAACTAAGTGGGTGTCGTTGGTCAATATTATTGCTCGGCATGAGGTGGTTACTGAATTGATTGCACATAATTATACTCTTGATCGTACAGATGTAGAACTTCGTAAAATTCTTGTTGATGGTGATTGTCGCCGGCGAATACTTCAATCTTATAATGATATTATTAGTATTTTAGGTCCCATAGGGGCAGATGCTCGTTGTGCAAGGAGTATATTTGAAAATAAAAAATCCTGATGATTTTCATCAGGATTTTTTGTTTTTATGAGTTATTTTGTAATCTCGCTTACGGTTTTGGCGAGGTTGATGAATGCTTGTCCTGTCATACTGTGTGGGTCGAACGAGATTGGAGCTCCTGCGTCGCCACTTTCGCAAATGCTTTGTACGAGAGGAATTTGAGCGAGGAGTCGGATGCCACGTTCTTCTGCTAATTGTTTGCAGCCCCCATTGCCGAAGATGTAGTATTTTTCATCTGGATGTTCGGCAGGTGTGAACCACGCCATATTTTCAACTAAACCGAGAATAGGTACATCGATTTTATCAGTTTGGAACATTTGGATACCTTTACGAGCATCGGCAAGAGCAACTTGTTGTGGTGTGCTGACAACGATAGCACCAGTGAATTTGAGTTCTTGCACGAGTGTGAGGTGGATGTCGCTTGTGCCTGGAGGGAGGTCAACTACGAAATAGTCTAATTCGCCCCAATCGGCATCGTTGATGAGTTGTTTAACAGCATTTGATGCCATACCACCACGCCAAATAAGTGCATTGTCGGGGTCAACGAAGAAACCGATAGAGAGGATTTTGATGCCGTATTGTTCGATTGGTTGAATGATGTGGCGACCGTCTTCGGCTAATCGTGCAGTAGGCTGAGCATCTTCGATACCGAACATTTTAGGTACAGATGGACCAAAAATATCGGCGTCTAATAGACCAACTTTGTAACCGAGATTGCAAAGCGACATAGCGAGGTTGGCTGCTACGGTAGATTTGCCCACACCGCCTTTGCCTGATGATACGGCGATGATGTTCTTCACTTGCTCCATAGAGTTCACCTCTTTTTTAGGTGCAACGTATGGAGTTTTGATGGCGATGTTGCCTACTATTTCTACTTCAGGACCGATGTAAGTAAGGATTGCTTGTTCGGCTGCTTTCACGAGAGATTTGGCAAATGGGTCGTTGATTTTTTGAAATATAATAGAGAACGACACTTTGTTGCCTTCGATGCGGATGTCATCTTCCACCATACCTGATTCGACAATATTTTTGCCTGTACCAGGATAACGCACATGAGTAAGTGCTTGGAGAATTAAGTTTGGATATAGAGTCATAATTTTTTAGTTCATAATGCATAATGCATAATTCATAATTATGGAATGTTTTAATTCCGAATGGTTAATTATGCATTATGAATTGTGCATTATGCATTGATTAAAGTTCTACACGATATGGCATGATGGCTTGTGCGCCTTGCATGTTGAGAATTGAGAGTTGTGAGTTGAGAGTTGAGAGTTCAGGATTGTTGCGGAGTTGCCATTTGAGGAGGCTCACTGAGAGGTCTTCGCCTGTGAGTTGTTCGATGAGTTCTGTAAGAGCATCTTTTTGTGCTGGGTATTCGGCAACGGTATAGTTGTCGGTTAATTCGGCTTTTTGAGCAGCGATAGCAATAGCGTCGTCCAATCCGCCAAGAACATCGACAAGTCCGAGTTCGAGTGCGTCGGCACCAGTCCAAACACGACCTTCGGCTACTTGCTTGATTTCGTCGCAAGAAACACCACGACCCTCAGCGCAACGAGATATGAAGAGTTCGTAACCACGATTGACGTGGTTTTGGATAATGGCGCGTTCGGAATTGGTCATTGGGCGCATAGTGTTGCCAAGGTCGGCGAGTTCGTTGGTCTTTACAGTAGAGAAGTTTACACCAATTTTGTCGGCAACGCCAGCGAAGTTAGGGAACATACCGAAGATGCCGATTGAGCCAGTGAGGGTAGTTGGTTGCGCAACGATAGTGTCGGCAATACAGCTCATATAGTAGCCGCCAGATGCAGCATAGTCGGACATAGATACTATAAGAGGTTTTTTAGCGCGAAGTTGTTTTGCAGCAAACCACATTTGTTCAGAGCCAAAGGCACTGCCACCAGGAGAATTGACGCGAAGAACAACAGCTTTTACGTCGTCATTATCGGCAAGGCGATTGAGCTCTTTGACGATATCTTCGCTATTCATTTCGTTTTCGGCGCCAGAGTCGATTTCGCCTGTAGCGTAGAGTACAGCGACTTTGTTCATAGAGAATTTGTCTGAAGAAGGGGCGTTTTTCATTTTGCTGAGGCTTACGAATTTGATGTCTTTGCCCAATTCTTCTTTGAGCATAGAGGTGAATTCGCTACGATATTTTAATCCGTCGATTAAGCCAAGTTGTATGATATCAGTAGGTTCGCCAAAAACCATACCTTCATTGACAAAATGGTTGACATTGTCGGCAGAGATAGAGCGTGAAGTGGCAATATCTTCTACGATAGCAGACCACATACCGTCAAGCATACGTTGATTTTGAAGACGGTTAGGTTCGCT